>NZ_WVRJ01000008.1:0-244413 GCF_013110855.1 Ruegeria sp. HKCCD4884 | reverse complement strand
GTCGATGCTTCTGGTCGACTGCAAAGCAGCAGTGTCATCGATGATGTCAGGGACGTAGAAGCAAATTATGGTGTCGACCTGAACTCCGACGGTCAAATCGGCCATTTCACGACCAACATTGAATCCAATGGCTCCACCACACTTGGGTATTCCACACGTGGTGTCTATGTGATCGGTGGAAGCATCGATTTGACCGATGCTGACGACGCTTTGGTCGGACCCAGCAGCATTGCCGGGTGGCAAGCCATTCAGGCCGAAGCAGCATCGGGCGGAGGCTACAGAGTTCTCTGGCAAAGCGCCGGTGGTGTCTATGGTGAATGGACCGTCGATGCTTCTGGTCGACTGCAAAGCAGCAGTGTCATCGATGATGTCAGGGACGTTGAAGCAAATTATGGTGTCGACCTGAACTCCGATGGTCAAATCGGCCATTTCACGACAAATATCGAATCCAATGGCTCCACCACACTTGGGTATTCCACACGTGGTGTCTATGTGATCGGTGGAAGCATCGATTTGACCGATGCTGACGACGCTTTGGTCGGACCCAACAGCATCGCCGGCTGGCAAGCCATTCAGGCCGAAGCAGCATCGGGCGGAGGCTACAGAGTTCTCTGGCAAAGTGCCGGTGGTGTCTATGGTGAATGGACCGTCGATGCTTCTGGCAAATTTCAGACAAGCGTTATTATCCCCGACGTCTCAAGTGTCGAAACCTTCTATGGCGCCGATATCGATGGCAGCGGTACAATCGGAAAGGCGCTGCCTAAGCTGGCAACGACAGCGTCCGTCGAGCCGAAACTGGCGTCTGTAGCTCAGGCTTTGGACCTGACGGATTGGGACGAGACCACCGAACTTTTGAAGTTTGCACCCGAAATGACTGCTGATGCAGACGCTGAGGATATTTATACACTGGTGGAAGCGCTCAGTGCTGGGGGCTCGATGCTGCCCGGCGTCGACGGTCAAGTCGACTTTAAATGGTTCAGTATTCCAGAGAACGCAGGAGATAGAGACGTCGAACCGTTGATTGCAACTTTGTTCGAGGAAGATGGTTTCCTTCTCTAGGGGCCTCACGGCCCCGGAAGTGACTGAACAAACACACGGTAATAGCGCGAAGTGTGGATATCCCTTAATGCGCGATAGCATCAGATGTGGGAACCGCTGAGTCAAAACGTCTTGGCGATCCTCACACCCGAATGCGCATCTCTTTGCTATGGCAAAATGCGCCGGATCAGATTGACGTCTCTAACTTGAAATGGCGGCATCGCATGCCACCACCAACACTCGCGCAATCGCGTTTTTGACCCCGCATTGGCCTAAGCAAACAACCGCGCCAACAAGGCAGACATAAACATAAGTCTTCTGGAACATGACTCTACAGCCAAATATTGCCTATTCTGGAACATGGGATGTGGTGAATCCAAACCATATGTGACATAGCTTCTTGGAACTAAAAACCGCTTAAAGAGAAGAAATTAGCAACGATGGAAATAGTCGCGCTTTCCATTCCGGACGTGAAGTTGATTACCCCGAGGCGTTTTGGCGATCATCGCGGGTTCTTTGAAGAAACTTACAATGCAGACAGTTTTGCCGCTGCTGGCATAGTCACACCGTATGTTCAGGACAATCACTCGCTCTCCAGCGCAGTAAACACTGTACGAGGGCTGCATTTCCAGGCCCCACCCCGGGCGCAGGCCAAGCTGGTACGCTGCGGACGCGGCAGGCTGTTCGACGTTGCCGTGGACATACGAAAAGGGTCTCCAACCTATGGCAAATGGGTTGGCGAGGAGTTGAGCTTTGAGAACGGACGCATGCTGTTGGTGCCTGCGGGTTTTGCACATGGTTTCGTGACCCTGGAGCCGGATACCGAGATCGTTTACAAGTGTTCCGACACCTACGCGCCGGAAACGGAAGGTGCTCTTCTGTGGAATGATCCCGATGTCGGAATAGATTGGCCGAGCAGTAGCTCAGCTCCCCAACTCTCCGAAAAAGACAAGGTTGCCCCTTGCCTTCGTGATTTGGACTCCCCTTTTGTGTTTGAGGCCGGGCAATGAAAATACTTGTTACAGGTGGCGCCGGTTTTATTGGCTCTGCCGTTATTCGACGCGCTGTTTCAGATGGTCATTCCGTCGTTAATGTCGATGCTCTGACATATGCTGCATGCCTGGATAATGTTGCCTCAGTTGCCGATTCTCCGGCCTATGCATTTGAGCACGCTGACATTCGGGACGCCGAGGCGATGTCTGCCATTATGGACAAGCACCGTCCCGATGCGATCATGCATTTGGCTGCAGAAAGCCATGTGGACCGTTCGATTGATGGTCCTGCGGCTTTTATCGACACAAATCTTACCGGCACATATGTTTTGCTGGAGGCCGCGCGCGCCTATTGGCAGAGCGCAGGGCGACCAGAAAGTTTCAGGTTCCACCACATTTCGACGGATGAAGTGTTCGGATCATTGGGGACAACCGGTTTTTTCACTGAGGACAGCCCATACCAGCCCAATTCGCCTTATTCTGCTTCGAAAGCAGGGTCAGATCATCTGGTCCGCGCTTGGCGGGAAACTTATGGGCTTCCGGTGGTTCTGACCAATTGCTCGAACAATTATGGGCCATTCCAGTTCCCGGAAAAGCTGATACCCGTGGTCATCCTGAACGCTTTGTCCGGGCAGCCGATCCCAATTTACGGGAAAGGCGACAACATTCGTGACTGGCTGCATGTCGAGGATCATGCCGAAGCGTTGTTGCTGGTGCTGGAAAAAGGCGAACTTGGTCGCAGCTATAATATCGGCGGCGAAAACGAGATGACCAATCTCGACCTCGTCAGGATGCTGTGCAAAATCCTGGATCGGCTGAAACCGGGCTCTGCGCCCTACAGCGATCTGATCACGTTTGTTACGGATCGCCCAGGCCATGATCGTCGTTATGCTATCGACCCGGCCCGTATCCGCGAGGAATTGAACTGGCGCCCGTCATACACCCCGGAAACCGGCCTTGAGCAAACCGTACAGTGGTATCTGGACAACACAGACTGGCTGAACGCTTTGCAAGCACGCAGCGGTGTCGGAGAACGCTTGGGGACTGGCAAATGAAGGCGCTGATATTCGGCCATAGTGGCCAAGTAGCGACCGAACTGCGCCGCCGCGCAGACAGCCATGGTATAGAGGTTGAAGCGCTGGATCGCACCAAGGCGGACTTGTCGAACCCTTCGCAATGTGCGGAAGCTATCCAAGGCACTGATGCCGACGTCATTATCAATGCAGCAGCATACACAGCAGTGGACAAGGCCGAAGAAGACCTCGATCTTGCGCAACTTGTTAACGCAGACTCGCCCGGAGCAATGGCGCGCGCAGCCACGGCGCGTGGCCTGCCCTTTCTGCATGTCTCAACGGATTACGTATTCGACGGATCTGGTACAACCCCTTGGACAACCGATCACCCAACAGCACCTTTAGGCGCTTACGGCAAAACCAAGTTGGGCGGAGAACGCCAGATCGCTCAAGCGGGAGGATGGCACGCCATTCTGCGAACCAGTTGGGTTTTTTCGGCCCATGGGAATAATTTTGTCAAAACCATTCTCAGACTTGCTGAGACCCGCGACAGATTGACAATTGTTGCCGACCAGATCGGCGGACCAACGCCCGCAGCTGATATTGCCGATGCTCTTCTTGTTATGGCGAAAAGCAACGCGGGTACTGAAGGCGGGCTATTTCATTTTTCCGGCGCTCCTGATGCCAGCTGGGCGGACTTCGCACGCGAAATCACTGTGCAGTCAGGCTTGACAACTCAGATCGAAGACATCCCCTCGACGGACTACCCTACCCCGGCCCCAAGACCACTGAATTCGCGTTTGAACTGTGATCGCCTGAACGCTGTGTTTGGGATCGGTAGACCGGAGTGGAAAACTGGTCTGAGCGACGTTTTGCGCGAGCTGAATTCAGCGACTGGCTGATCCCTGAAAGGAAAGAGCATGCAACGTAAAGGCATTATTCTTGCCGGAGGGTCCGGCACCCGACTTTATCCGATCACTATGGCGGTTTCCAAGCAACTGCTGCCGATCTACGACAAGCCGATGATTTTTTACCCTCTGAGTGTTCTGATGCTCGCGCAAATCCGCGAGATTGCGATCATCACCACACCTCAGGATCAGGATCAGTTCCAACGCATGTTGGGCGATGGCAGCCAGTACGGGTTGTCCATCACCTGGATTGTTCAGCCGTCCCCTGACGGCCTTGCACAAGCTTACACTCTGACCGAAGACTTTCTGGCTGGCGCTCCATCCGCTCTGATTTTGGGCGACAATATTTTCTTTGGGCACGGACTGTCCGACCTTCTTCTGGAAGCGGACCAATTGAAACGCGGGGGGACTGTCTTTGCCTATCGCGTGGCCGATCCCGAACGTTATGGGGTCGTGGATTTCGAAGGTTCGAAAGCACGTGCGATCATCGAGAAACCCGAAGTTCCGCCATCGAACTATGCAGTAACTGGTCTTTATTTCTTGGACGGAGACGCTCCGGCGCGAGCACATGAAGTGCAACCTTCAGAGCGCGGAGAATTGGAAATTACATCGCTTCTAGAGATGTATTTGCAAGAAGGTTTGCTGGACGTACAGACCATGGGGCGTGGATTTGCGTGGCTGGATACCGGCACGCATGGCTCATTGTTGGACGCGGGCAATTTCGTACGGACCATCGAAGCGCGTCAAGGTATGCAGACCGGAAGCCTGGACGAGATCGCATGGGCAAACGGCTGGATTGACAATGAAGCGCTTGAAGAACGCGCGCGACTGTTTGCCAAGTCCACTTATGGTGTCTATCTGAAACAATTGATGGACTAGAAGCGAAATCCCCGACGTGACATCGGAGTGTTAACGCAGAAAGCCTCGGCATTCGCCAGTCGGACTGCGTTTGCGGTCCACAGCATTCTTTTGGGCTTCTTGAATTATCTTCAACAGACGAATGCGTTATTGGTGCCCGGTTTCACGCTGAGTGGGACTTGAAAGGAACCGGGCGAACGCTTCGGCTCTGCCAGACTCCGCGCAAAAATGAACGTTGTTTTGAACGCTTTCGGGCTGAAAACAACACGACCGGCGACAGCATCTGCAAAAGTGCGGTTGCAAGCGCTCGGGGGAAAGCAAATGGAACGTTGTGTTTCCGAGCCACGTACACTCGCGATTGCCCCATAAAGAACCCCTTCAATCCGGCAACTGCGGCGTTGCTGGGCGAAGAAGTGCCTTGAACATGCGTAACTTGCGCATCATGAAGATAGTACAACGGACCACAAACGGCCTTGAGCCTAAGGCTTATGTCATCGTCTTCGTGGTACAAAAAGATTTCCGGATCAAACCCCCCAACAGTTTCAAAAGCGGAACGACGAACCAACAGAGCCGCACCGAGAAGAACCGGGAGTTCCAGATCACCGTCAACCTTTTTAGTGCGCAGCGCTTCACTGCGTGGCGTAATAACACTGGAACGACGAAAACTCGGTTTTCCGGATTTGTTTAGGATCCTCGGATTAAACGCAGATGCGGTGGGGTAACGATCCGCACCTGCCTGCATGGCGTCCAATGCCCCTGCCAAGAGTATGGAATCAGGGTTCAAAAACAGAATCAGATCAGATTGCGCACGTTCAGCACCCAGGTTGCAGGCAATACCAAACCCCTTGTTTTCTTTGTTTCTAAGCAATGTAGCCCCGTGCGCATCGGCCAGCTCCTGTACTGCTTCGACATCGTCTGAGGCGTTGTCTACCAATATCGTGCTCACGCCGTCCGGGATGGAACCCAGCATGTCATGCAAAACACTGCTGCTGTTAAAGCAAACACTTATGATGGTGATCTGTGACAAATGCGCCTGCTAACTATTATCAAAACTGTGCGGTACGTGATCTTAAACACCAGTCGGGTCAACCCCATTTCTGAAACTTCACTTTTTTGTACGCGCTATTCTGAACACAAAATAACCGTGTTGATACAATAACGCCTTATACAAATTGTACTAAAGCGTCGTTCCAATTTGGTTTTTGTGGCGAAAAAGGACGCATCCATAAGCTAAACGCGAGCGCCAGTGTGAAGCGGTAAATGGCATCAAAAATGTGCGCCGAACCCGGTTTGAGCAATGTTGAGCACTACGACTGCTGCTACCGTTGCGGAAAGGTTGCATGTGTCATACCATCTTGAGGTAATTGTTGGCAAAAATGCGCGCAGATCACCCCCGTGGCATTGGAATGCTGTAGCGCAGACATTGTCGTTCCTGAATATCTGTGCGAAGGTGTCGGAGGTTCTACAAAGACAATCTGGAGGTGCCACATCGAGACTGACACTTACTTGTAGAGTCTGGGATTGCCGAATAAACCCAAACGATATAGCAGCCATATTGTAAATCGATATCAGCGTCACGGAAGTAATATTGTGAGCGAAAAACACACCTACGAATACGACATTGACATGAACAGTGATGTGGCGCCGGCTCGTGTGCTACGAATGGTGAAACCAGGATCAAAGGTTCTCGAGATTGGCGCTGGACCGGGCTCGATCACACGGCATCTTTCCGGAACATTGGACTGTGACGTTGTAGCGCTTGAAATCGATCCCACTGCAATCGAAAAACTGAAGCCTTTTGCGCGTTCAGTGTACCCGATGGACTTAAACGATGCCGCATGGAGCGACGTGGTGCGTGAAAAAGACGGGTTGTTTGATTATGTTATAGCGGCAGATGTCTTGGAGCACGTTTACGATCCCTGGTCTGTCCTGTCAGGCATGAAATCTCTGTTGAACGACAGCGGATCTGTAATCCTTTCTTTGCCGCATGTTGGCCACGCCGCTGTCGCTGGATGTTTAGTTGACGAAGACTTTGAGTACCGCGATTGGGGCCTGCTGGACCGAACGCATATTCGGTTCTTCGGCATAAAAAACGTACAGCAACTGCTTGCTTCGCAAGGAATGAGCATCGAACAGGCCGAGTTTGTTGTGCGAAGCCCGGAAATGACGGAGTTTTGCCACCGTTGGAGCCGTCTGCCAAATGACGTGCAAAGCGCCTTGCAGCGGAACCGCTTTTCCCACGTTTTTCAGGTGATCAGCCGATCCGTTCCGAAAGAGCGCGCCGAGAACGACCTCTACTTGATGAATCTCCCCGTTGAGCGACCCGATCAAGAGACAGTAGACTTGTGGACGAACATGATGGCGGGTCTGCCTGTGTCTGAAGACTCAGACCTTCAGTCTACAATCGGTGCAGCAAACTCTAACGAGATCATCAAACCCGGCCCTTTGGCCAAAAAGAAAAAGAAGTCACTTGCACGGCGTTTGGGGTTGAAGAAGTAATGGCCTCTAAAAATGCCAATCGTGAATTCGAAAATATCCGTACGATTGCTTACTACCTACCTCAGTTTCATCCAATTCCGGAGAACGACGAATGGTGGGGTAAAGGCTTTACCGAGTGGACAAATGTAACCAAGGCAAAGCCGCTTTTTACCGGACATTACCAGCCGCACTTCCCGAGCGATCTTGGCTATTATGATCTGCGGGTTCGAGAAACCCGGCTTGAACAAATCGAAATGGCCAAGGCAAGCGGTATTGATGGGTTCTGCTACCATTACTATTGGTTTTCAGGCAAACGCCTGCTTGAACGCCCAGTCGATGAAATGCTTGCGGACCCAGACAGCGACATGCCCTTTTGCCTGTGCTGGGCAAACGAAAACTGGACGCGCCGCTGGGATGCTGCTGAACATGAGATATTGATCGCACAAAAGTATGCGCCCGAGGATGATCTGGAGTTCATCAAATCGATCGAACCGTTCTTTCGCGACCCACGCTACATCACCATAGACGGTGCGCCCATTCTGATCGTGTACCGCCCTCAGCATCTGAAAAATGCTCTCAAGTCCGTGCAAGTTTGGCGTGACTATTGCGCGTCTGTCGGGATTCCAAAAATTCACCTCACCTGTGCGCTGACACATCGAAACTGGGATTACGCCTCGTTCGGGTTTGATTCCGGTGTTGAGTTCCCACCGCATGGGATCAACGTGCCGAATTTATCAGCAGAGGTGGACCTGCACGGAGACTTCGAAGGGTTGTGCGTCGACTTCTCAACGATCGCGGAACAGTATCTTGGCCACAAGTATGGGCCGGAAAACAACGTTTACCGCTCGGTTTTTCCGTCATGGGATAATACAGCCCGGCGCAAGGAAAACGCGATGGTTGTGTTGAACGGAACCCCTGAAAATTACGAATACTGGTTGTCGAGCGCATTGCGGCAAACAGCACAGGACTTTCCGGGTCAAGAGAGATTGGTCTTCGTAAACGCCTGGAACGAGTGGGCAGAAGGATGCCATCTGGAGCCTGATCGAGAGTTTGGGCACGCGTTCTTGGACGCGACTCAATCCGCTCTTCTGGGGTCCAAGCTGACGGGTTGGACACATGTTGGTGTTCCAAAAGAATCGCAGCGGAGTGACAGCACCAAAGGTGCTGCAAAACCAGTACCGTATGGTGCGAACAAGTCGCTGCCCAAACGAGCATTTCGACTTTTACGTGATACGGTCAGCGGTCGGCTGCTTAAAGAATGGCTGGCAAAGTCTCACACAAAATAAATACAGAGAGTGGGTCGTTTGCATGTTAAGTGTTGATGCATCTAAGTGAGCTTAAGTTGGTTTAGTCCAAAGCTTAGAAAGACATCTGTTGACCGGAAGCACCGAAGCGCTTGAGTATGAGAATATCTATGCCTATCAAAGATACCCTGCTTTTCTATGTGCTTTCGGCAGCTTCGAAACTCAGCCCCCCTCTTTCATCACGTACCGCTCGGAGGTTTCGAAACTCTGCCAAAAAAAGAGACCCCAGACGAGCAACCACACACAATCAGCATCTGGGTCGGCAAGGCTTTGAGAGTGCCGTTCGAGGTGATGAGTTTGTCCCATTCGATCCGCAACCAAAAGCTGAACCAGCGGTGCGGGCAATTGCACATTACTTGCCGCAGTTTCACCCGTTCAAGGAAAATGATGAATGGTGGGGCAAGGGTTTCACGGAATGGACCAATGTTGGCAAGGCGATCCCGAACTTTCCGGGCCACTACCAACCGCATTGCCCTATCCACTTGGGCTACTACGACTTGCGAGTGCCTGAAATCATGGTCGAACAAGCCCGGATAGCAAAAGCATACGGGATCGGCGGCTTTTCCTATTACTATTACTGGTTTGCTGGAAAAACTCTGATGGAGGATCCGTTAGAGAAAATGCTGAACACCCCTGATGTTGACATACCCTTCTGCCTGACTTGGGCAAACGAAAACTGGACACGCCGCTGGGACGGGCGCGAGCACGATGTACTGATTTCGCAGAACCACTCAATAGAAGATTCATTAAACCTTCTGCGTCACATCCGTAAGTATTTTGACGACCCGCGATACATCCGGATAGACGGTAGACCTGTGTTCATCGTTTATCGAGCGAATATTATTCCTGACATTCAGGAGACAACAAAGGCTTGGCGTCAAGAGGCGCAACGCTGGGGCGAGACTGATCTTTATCTCGTAGCAGCCCAGACCTTTGACATCGGGGACCCTCAGGAACTTGGCTTTGATGCCGCGATGGAGTTTCCGCCCCATCAGGTGAAGCGCACCGACATCACCGATGAGATGGGCGTTTACAACCCCGAGTTCACCGGGGCTATTTTGGACTATGACGCCGTGGTTGACGCAGAACTTGGCAAGAGTGAACCGGATTATAAGCTGTTCCGGTCATCAACGCTTTCCTGGGACAATACAGCCCGCAATCAGGATGCGCCGCGCATTATGGGCAGGTTTTCGATTGAAGCTTACAAACGCTGGACAGCTCATTTGGGCAATCAGGTCCTAACGCAGGAAAAATACAGCGCTGACGAAAAAATCGTCTTCATCAACGCATGGAATGAATGGGCAGAAGGAACACATCTTGAACCGGATCAACGGTATGGGTTTGCCTATCTTCAGGCAACCTACGATGCGTTACCCAAGAAACAGTAAGTTCGTTGGGTTCTTTGCGTTTTACCAAAGAACCCATCACATTTTGTTTTTGTACTATCGAGTTTTTTGGAAAAACACGCCAACGCCGTCGATTTCATGAATTGCTGGGGGTGTGTATCCGATTTCGTCCAAATAGTCATGCACGGCCGCCTTGGCGGCGGGAACGACGTGATAATCATCCACAATGATCCAACCACCTTTCGAGATTTTTCCAAAAAGGTGCTTTAAGGGATCTATCGTCGATTCATACATGTCACCATCAAGTCTAAGAACCGCGATTTGCTTGCTTGGGACCAAAGGCATCGTGTCTTTGAAAAAGCCTTCGATGAAAACAACTTGATCGTCCAGAAGATCAAATTTTTCAAAATTGGAACGGACCGCATCTGCAGAAACTGCCAAAGCATCGTATTTGTGAAAATCCGACCCCTTGTCGTGGGGATACAAATCTTCATTCGGCTCAGGAAGACCCTGGAAGGAGTCGCACAAAACTACGCGACGATCATTTATGCCGTATGCGAAGAGTACAGCTTTGGCAAAAATGCTCGCACCGCCGCGCCAAACCCCGGTTTCCACAAAATCTCCCGGAACTTTGTTTCCAATAACCGACTCGACCAAAGTGCGTACGTTAGCCAGACGCTTGCTGCCAACCATTGTGAACGCCACAGATGGCCAATCCCATCCATGTTCACGGTTCACCGGGTTGTAGTCCGGTTTGGTATCACCAATCAAAATTGGCGGGTCCTCGTAGATCGTACCGTCCAGAGTACGAGCGACCGTGGTCAAGTATTTTTCGCGGAGATCGTGGAACATTTTAGGGACTACCTTGATTTGATGGCCCTGGGGCCCGAGCTTGTTTTTCTGAGGGTACTATGAATATTTCCAGCGCTGAACCACGCTTGACGTTCTTTCGAACGCTACACCTCCTGCTCGTAGTTGGTTTCGACTTTGCCGAATTGTTCAAAACATAGCCAGTCGATACGAATCACAGATACCAACTCGGCTTTTCTTGATCAAGGCGCGGAATTACAACCGGCAAAGTGCGGACAATAACGCCAGACAATTCTACCCTTTTGCTTTGTTGCAACAGTGATCGTCCGACGACGTACTTGCAATACCAGCCTCCCATCAAGAGTATTAGAACTTATCTTCTGGGGGTGTTTCATGACGCGGTAACTTGCGCACCTGAAACCGGTTGCTGTTGCCAAAGCCTGCTTGTCTGACACCAGCGCAGCAGGCTTGAGCATGGGACAAAGCCAGGAGATGCCAGGATCAAGACGTTATCAACGACCGTTGCACAGTTCATGCGGCTTCCAAATAGCCCAGCAAAATAGATGTCATATCCGCATCAATTACCCCATTTACAGCAACCACGTGAGCACCCGCCTCATAGTCGACATTGTCTGTACTGACCCCCGACAAGTCTGAATTTTCATCCAGGAAAACCCATTGCAGATCGGGTGCCGAGGGTTCTCCGACTACAACCTGAAGGATCGCAAGCGCATCTAATGCGTTGACGGACCCGTCCTGGTTAACGTCGGCGGCAATCAGGTTTTCAGTCGTTGCTGAACCCCATGTTGGGTCCAGACCCACGGAAATGCGCAGGACCTTCTATGCGTCCAGAGCATCGGTTTCGTTGCTGGCCGTGGAGTAATATTGATGACGTCCAACCTACCAGGGTATGTTCCGTCTGGGAGGTCCACATGGAACATACCTTGCTCATCAGCCGTGGGAGAGACTGTACCACCACCGGAAGGCGTAAACCTGATCTCTGCATCTGAAAGACCTGAATTAGCTGTTTCGCTGTTTACAGAAACGGGCCCAGCTAAACCATCGGAGCTATCAGGTGTCAAACCACCGAAATTCCCGAAATCGACTGGAATGTGATCGGGCCCTTCATACCCAGTGCCAAAAACATTGCTAGCCGACAGCGGCCCACCAGTGGCCGAGTGGACGTCAACCACTTCATCACGGTATTCGATCCGAGCACCTTGCGCGGTGCTAGTTACAGTCAATTGTTGAGGTGACCGTAAAAGCAGATAGTCGAACATGTCCAACCGATCCACACCTGGTTGAAAATCTGAGATCGTGGTCAGCCCACTTCCCGACTGTATCACAAAAATGTCGGAACCTGCACCTCCTGACATTGTTGTTGCACCTGCCCCAGCGATCAAAATGTCGTCCCCTTGCCCTCCAATCAGAGTTGTATCCAGAATACTATCGCTGAGCATGCTGCCTGATGCCGTCCCGGACACGGTAGCAAAATCTGTCTTCACTGAGCCCAGATCGTCTTTTGGAACTGTATGAACCGTGACGCCGGCTTCTTGTTGCGATGAGACCAGAATTTGCAGCTCATTCCCAAAATGCGCAGCGCTGAGTGATTCGACGTTCTACAGACCGCTTGCCAATGTGTCCTCAAAACTGTCGAGGTGAACCAACTGGCCGTGAGTTGTCAGCGTAAAGAGGCTCACCCCGTCATCACCCCCTCCAGCAACAACAAATACGCGTCCGTTGACTTCCACCACCGCCAGGTCCTGAACCGCTGCAAAACAAGTATCGAGCGTATCCAGCACATGGTTCGTGGCAGTCAGGCCCCCGTCCTGGTCCAATTGCAACACGCTAACAGAGTTGCTACCTGCACCTGCGACTACCACCCAGGATTTTCCATAAGCCTCTATCGATTCAACAGCGTTTGGCGTCGAAATTCCAAGCGTTTCCAAGGTGTCACTGTGTGATCCTGTCTTGCCTAATCTCTGCCGTGGTTTGGGC
Source organism: Ruegeria sp. HKCCD4884 (assembly GCF_013110855.1). Classification (NCBI taxonomy): domain Bacteria; kingdom Pseudomonadati; phylum Pseudomonadota; class Alphaproteobacteria; order Rhodobacterales; family Roseobacteraceae; genus Ruegeria; species Ruegeria sp. HKCCD4884. The sequence goes on along the minus strand of NZ_WVRJ01000008.1, from coordinate 231,668 downwards.
ACATCTGACCGAGCTTGACGATGTCACGCGCGTAGACGGTCGAATTGTCCCGTCCGGTGATATCCAAGTAATCGATGCAAGCGAACCCGGAATTCTGCGCGCGCTCCATGTGCGCGAAGGTCAACTGGTGGACAAAAACACAATGCTTATGGAGCTTGATGCCACGCAAATCGATAGCAAGCTCAGTCAGGAACAACAACGCGCATTCGGGTTGATGGCTCGCGCAAGGCGGCTTCAGGCAGAAATAGACGGAACACAACTGAATTTCGACGCGAAACTGATTTCTGGAGCACCAAGTGTCGTACGCTCGGAAACAGCGCTGTATCAAGGGCGGCAAGCCGAGTTAGCGGCAGAAATTGCAATTTTGGAACGTCAGCGGCAACAGAAACACCGTGAGTACGAAGAAGGCTTGGTTGATCAAGTCACAGCCGTTGAGACGCTAAAGGTTCTTGAGGAAGAACGCGCGATTATAGCCCCCTTGGTCGAAAGCCAGATGGAGCCGGCGACAACCTTACTGGCCTTGCGCCGAAGCGAGGCAGAGTGGCAGGGGCGCAAGGTGCGAGCCGAAGCAGTGACCAACAGGCTAAAGACGGGCCTGGAAGAAATCGATGATCGCATCCAGGCGGCCCGTAGCCGGTTTCGAAGTGCCGCGCTGACCGACCTTGCGATTGCCACGGCTGAATTGGCGGCCTTGCAACCGGCGCTGCCTGCTTTGCGCGACAGGGCTATGCGCGCGCAAGTCCGCTCTCCGGTACCAAACCGTTTTCTGTTGCTGACAGGAAGCGTAAGGCCTTGAAAGGAAAGGTGGTATCTGGGGTTCGAACACCCTCAGAACGACTGAAGACAAGGGGTTGGGAAAACACCAGCCTGAGTACGGTTCTCTTCAGAGAAATGCTCCCTTTTTTCCATATTTCATAGGGGTTTGACAAAAAGCGCATGGAGAGTTCGAACATACTGTCGTAGTCCAATGCCGGAACTGCCATTTTCTCAATTTCGGCGTCGATCGCGGCTTGCTCCTTGCGAAGCAATAACGCGTGATTTTCGTATGCTTGGGCCGTTTCTTCCTCTTCCGACCGCACTGCGCGGTCGAGATTTTTTCTTACCTTTTTCTCGATTTCACGAGATTGCGCCCTCAGGCTGGCAAGCTCGGATTGATTTGCGCGGTTGCGCTGTACCCATGCATCTCGAAACATCTGTTCTGCGATCTGAAAGGTTTCGAGATCAGGTACCACGCTCTTCAAGAGTTGTTCGAATTCGTTTTCTACTTTTGCTCTCGGTGTGGAGAGACCCTTTTCAGCGCACTTTCGATACTGGCATAGATAGTAAGGGTATTTACGGCCAGTTCGGCTTTGCGACCAACAAGATGTAATGCGTCGACCGCAAGCCTCACATACCAAGAAGCCCCTCAAAGGAAATTCCTTGTCGATGTCCTTTCTGGCCGGGGCGACACTGCGTCCCTGCAGCCGATCTTGGATAATGAGATACGTATCATAAGTGATCAATGAAGGGTGCTGAGCCTTTGTTAGAGGAATGGCCCAATTGGGATATTCTAGGTAACCAGCATAATGTACGTTGCGTAGCATTTTCGTTACGCTGTCGATCCTGAGCGCCCTCGCTCTGAGACCTTCAAGGTACTGCGGCTTGCCCTCCAGAAACCGAAGGACCTCCATGGGAGACTGAAAACGGCCTTCTGCGAAACCGTTTAGTGCTTCAGATAGGATGGAAGCCACTGGTTCGTTTCGAACGAGGACCTTTCCGCCCAATGGGGATTTTTCGTATTTGTAGCCATTTGGCGCATGGAAAATCCAATACCCGGCTCGGAGTCGTTCAAGGCTGCGGCTGTGCGCACGTTCGACGATGTTCTCGCGTTCGTATCCAGACACTACGGCTACAACGTTCTCCTGCAACCTGTCAGCGGCCTTGTCTCCAAAGCTCTGCTTAGGGCTAACAAGGATCGCACCTAGAGAGCTAATTCTTGCTCGCAACCTTGTATGAGCCAGAATTCCACGAGCCAACCTACTACCGTCATCGACGATCACGACAAACTCATTCGCGTCGCGGCTTTGCAAAAACTCAATGAGAGATTGCATGCCGGGGCGGTCGAAGTGCTTTCCGGAAATAACGTCGTGGAATACTTCGACCACTTCGTAGCCATTTTTCTCCGCATAGTCGCGGCAACTTGCTTCCTGACCAGACAGTCCGGATCCATCTGTTTCCTGTTTCTTTGAAGAAACACGGCAGTATATAACGGCTTTCTTGCGCTCGGTGGATTGGTTATTCATGGGTGACCCCAGTACCTTGAAGCTTCTGCGAAAAGAGAAAACTCTCGGCGAGCGAATGCACTTCGTTCATTGCGACGTCATCAGGCAGGTTCCGCTGAGTAGGATGCACGCAATAGCCTAGGTCGATGAAAGCAACGACAATTGACCAGAGTGCCGTAAGAAATTCATGCTTTTGTTGATCGGTCATAACCGAAGATTCTAGAAACTGCTGATAGCTCTCCACATCAACTTCTACTCTTCTTCTCGTGGGGGCCCTCGCTAGCGATGGAGGGGTGAAAATTGTGGGTGTCTGTATCAAGTTCGAACCTCCCTTAATCGTTGTGACAGCGGTGATATAGCGCTTTCTAAGGTTCGAGCATTTAATGAGCGTAATGTGTAGTCAAGTATTTGTTTTTATGTGACTTTTCCCCGGAAAAAAGCACATGTTAGTTTGCGTGACATCCCCGGATTGTTTTCATTCATTGAATCTGAAGTTGAGCCATTGCGGTGTCACGTAGAGTGACAAAAAAAATCTGAAATTTGGTCTATTGGCTAACCTGTTGGTCACCAGAACTGGTGAAAACAGCTGCGAATCGGGGTGGTAAACTGCCGCCATGTTGACCGCTCAACATGCAGAACCTGTCATCCGAAAAAGAGATCGATTTCCTCCCTGCGCCCATACATCCCGAGCCGCCGTAGTACGGCGAATGACCGGTCTGCACGCTGTCGCTCAACATTCAAACCCAACAAGAAGGTTCCAAATCAAGCCAGCAATTACGGCAGAGCAAGGTCTTCGTCTTTGACTTACGGAGGTACGTTTGGCAGATTCATGATGGTGCCTCTGTCGGCGCACCAGCCGCTTCGGATAAGAAGATGATTTTTTGGATACTCATTGCTTTGGGCTTGCTAGTGGTCGGGTTTGTCGCTTCGAAGTTGACTTTATTTTTTGGTTACCGAGCTGGCAAAACAAGTACTCAAATCAAGGATGAAACAGATGTAGCAAAATCTGTGTTTGGAATGCTTGGAGCAGTAGCTGTGGTATTCACATTGGGATTCTCTCTCAATGAGTTTGCTTTGAAAGAAAGAGCCGAAGATCGGCAGCAGCTCTACGGCGCGCTCGGGCAACTAGTAGCAGTTGATGCCAAGAGGCCGGAAATCAGTGCAGCCGCCATACTACAACTTGCCAGGCTCGGCGAACACGCGCCGGACGAAGTACCGGCCCTCCTCAGAATTTTGACAGCCTACATAAATGAGAATGCTCGCGCGCCAGTAGTTTACCACGACGACCACAATGCTGCCCGACCAGATCTTCAAATTGCCATGTTCGCAATTTCAGAGCTAATTGGAAACAATGAAGCGCTTGGTTCTCTGGTAATTCTTAAAGACGTCGATCTTCGGTACGTATCATTGGAAAAATCGAACTTTCCCAACATCCGAATGCAAAGCGTTGATCTTTCTTATGCCTCATTCCAGGAAGCGGTGCTCATTAATTCCGTGTTGACAGGAGTGAGGATGGAAGGAGGTGTGTTTACTGGTGTGCATCTCGATGGCGCGAAATTGGACTTCGTTGAGTTTCAAAACACAAATTTGGCAAAGGAGGACTTTTGTGATGCAGTTCGGTTAAACAGTGTCACGGAAACAAATTCTGACGGCACATTTGAGATTTCTTGTTAATATGGAGGATTCATGAAGCGGGTTTCTAGAAGAGATTTTGTTCGATGGGTGACTCACTCACTTCCTGTTGCAATTGCAGCATCGCCTGCTTTTAGCGCGAGCAACACTGGACAATTTTTCTATACGAGGAGTGGGAAATTTACTGCCGCGCCTTTCAGTGCCGTGCTGCTGGGCGGATTGGTGATCGACGACACCATTGCCAACGAATTGGAGAAAGAACTCGAGGAGGTTGCCAAGAAGCTGTCATTCAATTGTGCCCTAGAACACGGAACCGGTACTTACCACGTAGGTTACTATGAACAAGCGCTTAAAGTGCTAGAAAGCTACCCGCACTTTTTTTGGGGAGCATACCTAACTACAAAGACATGGGAGGCTGACAATTTGTCATTGCCGATATGGCGTAGACAAGCAGAACTCATCTTTTTGCAAACAGTGGCTGGGCTCAATGGGCTTAGAGTGAGTTGCGTGCGCCATGCTCGCGGTCAAGATAACAACGTGAACAGGTATTTGCAGCAAGCTTTGGACACAGATGAGTTCCAGATATTTCCGTCAGGTGGCAATAGCCCAAGAGTTTTTCAACTCTCATCAGTGATTGCGAAGAGCGTGGGGAGTATTCGGCGAACAGGCGTTCTTAGTTCAAATCCCCAACTTATGAAGAGCAATACAATTCGACATTTCGGCATCACTTCGAGCGATGTGCAGGTAAGCTCAAATAGAGCCAGTATCCAAACGCTGGCGTTAGACTTTGGGTAGCGAATTGGCCAAGCCCAAAACCTAACGCCGAGTGCGGGCATGGCCCATACACGGGAAACATGACATGATGTTTATTGATGTGGCAAGCTTCAAATTTCCCGCGAGCGGGAACAACTCAAAAAAATCATGACACAACCGACGAATAACAGTGGCAACCGAACTTCGTACGATCACTATTGGCTAGCGAATGAGGCCGCCACGTAGACGCAGTTTTCGCTGAAGCAGCCGTTGGGTGGTCGCAGCGAACCTCTGCTTTGTCCGCGCAGCAGACGTTGACTGAATTCTGCTGAACGTATGCGGCGAGCTCAACTTTTGCGTTAGTCAGCCTGCAGCGAATGTGTGATCCAGTGGCGTCCCAAGACACGATGGCCGCAAGCCTAGTACGAGAATGCGTTTCGAGAGCATATCCGCTTGCCTGAGGCGAGAGCAACCTAGTATCGTGCTAACCTGACAGAAGGGTATCTAATGAAAACAATTTCGATAATAGGATTGGGAAGACAAACGGTAAAGGACCATCTGCCCGCCCTTTACGAAAGCGACAAGTTCACTGTTTCAGGAGTGTACGACGTAAACAAGGAGAGAATGAGTGAAGTCTGCGAAGAATTTGGGTTCAGGCCATTTTATTCACTTGAAGAGTTGGTTCTGGAAAAGCCCGACTGCGCGCTAGTTTGCGTACCACATTCCAAGTATTTTGAAATACTCAAAATGCTAGCGAGTAGTGGCATTCACACGCTGAAGGAGAAGCCTTTAGCTATGACACTGCAAGAAGCATCCAAAATATTGGACTTGTATACTAGTAACGAAACGATTCTCCAAGTTTGTGTTCAGCGCCGTTTTTCGAAATTATATAACGCTACGAAAGAACTGATTCCACAAATTGGAAAAGTGTATTCGCTGTATGCCGAAAGTACCTTGAACCTCGAGTCTCTCGATATTTCCAAATTGGGATGGCGTGCGGACGCATCCATTTCGGGAGGCGGCGCTACATTGGACTTAGGTTACCACATGATTGATCTAGTGAACTTCCTCTTTGGCTTACCTGATAGAGTATACGCCCAACTAAACTATAACAGCCTACCGGGAGACTACGACATAGACGATTCAGCTAAGCTTATGTTCCAAATAGGAAACATCAACTGCAACGCAATGATAACAAAGATTTTCTATAAAAAGTGCGAACGCATCAGAATATTTGGTACAGAGGGGTTCATTTGGATCGATGATCGAACCGTAAGCTTGGTTGATCGAAAGTATCAAGTGATAGAGAACCATACTTTCAGGCCAAAAGATATCGAGGTCCGAGAGCAAATTAATTCGTTCTTTGATAACGTCCTAAGTGGAAGCGAGGCCTATTGGCGTAATGATAATGTCATTTCCGATCAAATTTTGAATATGCAATTTATTGACGCAATTTACCGATCACATAGTGAAAAGTCAGTGGTTACACTGGAGAAGAAATGATAGTTGTTTTTGGGGGGCGCTCCCGCGTTACCGAGGAGCTTTCGGTGCTCGAGGATATCTCAGTTTTTGGACGTGAGGATACTTTTGAGTCTGCGAGTTTCATTTCTAAAGTTTCACTAGAAAATATTAGCGGTATCGACAAAGCTTGCGAGAAACTGGTTAGTTTTCTTCGAGAGGTTGGTGACTATGAAGCGCATCTTGTGCTGTTGCAAGGTGTGTCAACAAGAAATTGGACTGAGGCTTTTCATGTTAACCTTCTTTCCGTGGGAAGGTTAGCTGAGAGGTTTTGCCAACACTGCGTTCAAAATGGCTTAAACGGCGGCTCGATAACTCTGTTCGGGTCGGCATCGGCGACCCTAGGAGGGAAAGCGGCGTATTGCTCTACCAAGGCAGGATTGGTGGGTTTGATGAATTCGCTCAATGCAGAATTCGGAACGACTGTGCGCACCAACTTGTTATTGCCGGGTGCATTCCATTCCACAATGACAGATGATTGGGGTCAAGCGAAAGTCTCTCGTGTGTCGGAAAATACCTATTCTAGGCGGCTGGCTGAACCAGCTGAAATCGCCAAAGCAATATTATTTCTAATTTCAAACAAATACATGTGCGGATCAACTTTAAATATTTCATGTGGACAGATACGATAGTCAAAAAAGTCCTACAGCGGTTTAGAAGTCGTTTTATCAATAGCAGCCATTGGAGCACGTGCAGCAAAAGTTTGCTTAGTCCGCAAGCCGTTCGTTGCCCCGTTTCTGCTGAACGTCGGCTCCGTGGCAAAAGTTGACGCAATGGTTGAAGACATGCCATAGGTCCTGACACTAGACACTATCCTCATTCTTCCTACGACGCGCGCGAAGTGGGAATATCGGCTGATGGTGGTGATGGAGTTCACCTTCCCAACGCTCAAGTTCTTTGAAGAGTTGGTTCGAAGTTTGTACCTTCAAGTGTGCGGGGCATCGTCAACCGCATTCACCAGACAACCATCGGGGGGCATACAAGAAGTGGCGAGGAGCTTGTCGAAATCGTGCCTCTGGACGACACATTGCTTGTTGAGGCTTACGTGAAACCCGAGGACATCGCATTTCTGCGCGCCGGGCAGCCTGTGAAAGTCAAGATCACAGCCTATGACTTTGCCCGATATGGCGCCTTAGATGGTGAAATCATACGCATTGGTGCCGATACAATCACGCGATCGGAACGCAATGAAGAAGAAGTATTCGTCGTAGAAATCCGAACGAACAACACCATGTTGGACGGGAACGGCATTGCGGTCGAGATTATTCCAGGCATGATCGCAGAAGTGGACATTCTGTCCGGTCGCAAATCTGTTCTGGACTACATTCTGCAGCCTGTCGTGAAGATCAAGGATCAGGCGCTTAGAGAGTAAACCGATCAAACAAGGCGGCTGTATGCCTGATTTTGGCATGAAAGTATGACCGGCCTGGGGGCTGAGAGCCTCAACCTCAGTTGATCAATACTGCTGTTACTTCCAATCAACATCGCCCAGAAAGATGTATCCAGCACCATAAATCGTTTTGATAAGGCGCGGGTTCTTGGGGTCTTCACCAAGTTTGGTTCGCAGCCTGGAAATCCGAACATCCATGGCCCGGTCAAAGCTGTCACCTGCTGCACCGCCCAGCGATTCCTGCATTTGCCCCCGACTGATCAGGCGCTTGGGGCTCTCCAGAAACAACCTCAGAACTTCGCCTTCAGCATGGCTGAACGGGGTTTCTGTACCCGCCCCGTCCTCAAGTACATAGCGGTCAAAATGCGCTGTCCACCCATTGAACACAGCCGTATCCGAGTTTGACATTGGGCCGCGCGGGGTACGCAACCTGGCCCTTATCCGAGCCACAACTTCTGCCGGATCAAACGGTTTCGTTATGTAGTCATCAGCACCAAGCTCTAACCCCGTCACGCGATCTTGCACTTGTGCACGACCGGATATGATAATCACCGCCGCGCCTTGCTCCAAGGCAAGGCGGTGAACCAGAGCCAACCCATCTGTGTCCGGCAAGGAAAGATCGACCAGACAAACATCTGGCGTCACGCGGTTCAGCGCCGCCTCAAATTCCCGCGCGCGAGAGAAACTCTGCGTTCGGAACCCTGCGTCTTCCAACGCATCCGTCAGGATGCGGCGAATCTCGGGCTCATCATCGAGAATAGTCACCAGCGGTTGCGTCATCAGGCTGCCTCGGTTTGGATAAGCGCAGACAATTGCGCCTGTGAAAACGGTTTTTGCAACACCGGTGCTAAAGCGAGTGCCTGTTGGTGCAATGGATCTGAATTGGGTAGGGACGTCATTAGGATGCACGGAAACCCTGGCTTAATCTTTTCCATTAGCTCCAGCCCCGTTGCCCCTCCTTCAAGGCGGATATCGGACAGGACCATCGAGATGTCTTCGACGCTGGAAAGCAGCGCCACCGCTTCATCTACAGAGTTGGCTTCAATTACGGACAAACCCAATTCCACCAACATGTCGCGAAACTGACCGCGCAATTCATCACTATCTTCCACCAACAGTACAAGGCCGCCTCGGGCCGGTGGAGCCGGTCGGTAGGGTAACCGCAGGACGACGGATGCTCCGGACGGGGTATTCTTTAGGTTCAGATCGCCCCCTGTCAGTTTTACGGTGTCATAAACCATAGGCAGGCCCAGCCCGGACCCATCACTGCCCTTGGTTGTAAAGAAAGGATTTAGCGCTTTCTCCAACGCCTCCGCTGAAAATCCCGGACCGGTGTCAGACACGGTAATCTCGACCCAAATGTTACCGATGGCGTGTGCGCTTATGGTAATCTGTCCCGAGCTTCCACATGCATCCCGTGCGTTCAAAATCAGGTTCAAAAGCGCGTCCTGCACCATTCCCGGATCCAGCATCAATGCCTGATCCGGTAGTGTGTTGACAACAGAAAGCCCCATGCCACGCGGCAGGGACGGGGTGGCCAGTATCCGCAGATCTTCCAGCAAACCGCGCATATCCGTGGCCTGAGGCTGAGGCGTTCTGTTCCCGGTCATGTCCGCAATTCGGTTCAGCAATTGCCCACCCCTGCGCGCCGTTTGTTGAGTGGCAACGACAAGTTCTTGCGCTTCATCTGGCAAGTGCATCTTGTCCAGCCGGGACTGCATACCAAGGATAATCGTGAGCAAGTTGGAAAAGTCATGCGCAAGGCCACTTGTCATTTGCGCTGCCATCGCTCTGCGACGTGTCTGCTGCAAGGCAACCCGCGCTTGTGTTTCTTCGGTAATGTCCACAGACATGACATAGACCCCCCCTGCCCCATCCGGTGTGAATGAAACACGGATTCGGCGAGAATCCTGATCTTCGGTGAACTCAAAAACAGATTGCTCACCATCGTAAGCCTTTTGCAGATGGCTTTCGACACGTGCAAAAGCCACAGCACCAAGGGCCTCGGAGATATGGAGCCCCAGAATATCAGAAGGACGGCCAGGCATAACCGCGCTCAGACGTCGGTTGGAATAGTCGTAGAGCCCGTCACTGTCCAAATGCGCGATATGGGCCGGCATCATCTCAGTCACCAGGCGTGTCCGGGCCTCAATTTCGGTCAGCTCCCGTTTGGCTTCTTCTAACGCGGCGATCGTGGCCGCAAGCTTGCGGTTGGTGGCCGACAGTTCTTCGGCATGACCCAGCAACTGTTCCGACAGTTCCTCGGACCGCGCCCGTAGCAGGTTCTCGGCCCGCCGCGTACCCGTGATGTCCGTATAGACTGCAACCCACCCCCCTTGCGGCAAGGGCGCACCTTCGATTGAAACAACTTGCCCGTTCGGACGCACCCGTTCCATGTAATGCGGCTCAAATGCCAAAGCCTGCTCGACGCGCAAGTTGACCATGTCCTCCACACTCTCGTCGTGGCCATATTCTCCTCGACTGGCCAGAAAGTGGATGGTGTCTCGAAACAAGGCTCCACGCTGGACCAGTTCGTCCGGCAACCCGAACATTTCCTGAAAACGGCGATTGCTGAGCACCAATTGCAACTTGCTGTCATAGATGGAAAGAGCCTGACCAATCAGGTTCAGCCCTGCGGTGGTCATAGCTTTGATGCGCTTTTCTGTTATGTTCAAGCTTGCCGTCTCCACAGCCTCTGCCTAGCACCAGTTACCAGGCGCGGATAGTGGAATCATGTTTGATGCCTCGCGTGTTGGGTCAGGACCCGCCGTGTAAGGGCATAGCATTTGCAGCGCGGTATGCCTCGACATATCCTCTGGCGACAGACCTTACAGCGCGACCTATCTGGGCATAGGCTTCGTCCGGCAGGTTGGCAAAGGATACGCGTGCAGACCAACCCGGCGCATCGAACCCGCTGCCATTCAACAGAACAATCCCGTGATCCTCGGCAAGTTTGAAGGCAATGTCGAGCGGGTGTACGTTCTTCTTGATCCAAGCCACAACGTCGTCGCCAACATATTTGCGCAACCAATATTCGAAGTCGATGATCCCATAATAGGCGTCATAGTTTTCGCCTGCATCGACCTCGATCCCCATCGCTTCGGTCAATAGTTTGAACCGCCGATGTACAAGTTCCATACATGCGGTTTGATAGTCTTTCTTGGTATCCACCAGTTCAACAAGTGAAAACAGGGTCATCATGACTTGTTGAGGTAAGGACAGACCAGCGGTGTGGTTCAAGGCAACGTCCCGGCTGTCTGCAACCAGGCGATCAACGAAGCGGATATCCCGAGGCGTAAGGCTTAGTGTGCCATACCGTTTGTCTAGCGTCTGCTTAATCTCTTCGCTGTGTTCTGCCAGTTTGAGGTCAAAGATATTGTCTTGTGCAACGGCAATGACACCCAAACGCCAGCCCGTGCAGCCAAAATATTTGGAATAGGAATAAACGCCAATTGTGTTGCGTGGCATGTACCCCATGACCGATGTGAAATCATGCACGAAGGTTCCATAGACATCATCTGTCAGAACGATGAGGTCGGGACGATGGTTCTCGACCACATCTGCCAGCTTCTCCAAAGATGCCTTGTTCAGCGCAACTGACGAAGGATTGCCCGGATTGACCAGAAAGAAGGCTTTTACTTTGGGGTCTTTCAACGTCTCGACCGCTGCATCGGTCAGTTGGAAACCGTCTTCTTCATCCGTTTCCACATGAACGGATTCGAGGCTGTAATCCTCCAACTCAGGCATTTCGAGATACGGGGTGAAGATCGGGGTACACAGCGCAATCGTGTCCCCTGCGTTCAGCAAACGGTTGGCCTTGAGTGACTTGAAGATGTAACACATCGCCGCCGTACCACCTTCGACAGCAAACAGATCAAATCGTGCATCTGGCTGTCGACCAGAACACATGGCCCACATCAAATATTCATGCGCGATAATTTCATTGTGGTGCAGGATGCGGTCCGGCACCGGGTAGTTGTCTCCAATAATCGAATCCGTCAGCTCATGGACAAACGCATCAGCATCAAAGTCGAAAGCAAAAATGGCGTGTTTGACCACAGTCAACAAGGTATCGTTACCCGGCATATCGGCATTGGCCTCAGCCCAACGCAAAAAGCGATCATGGCACCCTTTGATGGCCGGCATCCCACCCAAACCCGCCGGATGGTCCATAACGCGTTTGGCTTCGGTTATGGCAAACTGACCAAGCGCAAAGAACGCTTCACGCGGGCGTGTCGCGATCCAGTTGGGGTTGCCGCGCCCTGCGTTCAGAAACGCACTGTTGGACTTTCGCGCCTCATCCGAGGCCAGTTTGATCAGCTCATCCTTGATCTGAAAAGGGCTGAGCGCTTCGTAATCGTGCAGTTTCAGACGGTCCATACCCCATACCTTTCCAAATCAACTGAGGATCAAAACAACGACCATGCCAAAGATGGTCAGTAACGTATTCCCGATCGCATAGGGCATCCCATACCCCAACGCTGGTATTCGGCTTTGAGCGGCTTCCTGGATCATCCCCAGCGCAGCTGTTGTGGTTCGCGCGCCCGCGCAGGCCCCGAACAAAATGGCCGGATGAAACTTGAAAACGTAGTGGCCGACATAGACAGAAAAGATCATGGGCAATGAGGTGGCCACAATGCCCCAAAGCAGCAATGCAACACCGGCCTGCTGAAGCCCTGCGACGAAACCAGGGCCCGCACTGATCCCAATCACAGCAATAAATACGTTCAGGCCAAGGGTATTCATCAACCACAACGACGGGCCGGGTATACGTCCGAAAGTTGGATGAACCGTTCGCAACCAGCCAAGCAACAAGCCCGACAATAGGGCCCCACCTGTTGTCGAAAGGCTGATTGGGAAACCCCCCATGGTAATCGCAAGGGTCCCGACCAAACCGCCAAGAAAGATCCCCCATCCGACAAACGCAAGATCCGTCGTGTCCACCGGACGATCTGCATACCCAATCTGGGCGATTGCGGCTTCGACATGGCGCTTTGACCCAAGAACCGTCAGGATGTCACCGCGATGCACGACAGTTCCCGGCAACAGCGGCAGTTCGACCATGTTTCGCATCAGCTTTGAGACATAGACGCCACGGGCCAGCGAGAGCTTGCTTAGGTCCTCCAGCGTTTTTCCGTGAACCTCTTTGCTGGTGATAAGAACATCCAGCTTCTCAGTTGGCGTGTTTAGCAATTCTGGAGCGTCAGCCTCTTTCATACGCCCTTCAAGAAGGCCGACCAAGTCCGCGCGCCGCCCGGAAAACATAACGATGTCGCCCGCCTGAAGCTCCGTGCTGTCCTCAACCTCGATAATTTCATCGCCGCGCTTGATCCGTTCCGCGTAGATCCGCACTCCGGGCATCAAGTCCTTGACCGGTTGGCCTATCAAGTCACTGTCGTGTGGTATTTCAAACGCCCGTGCTTCGATCATGCGATAGGCTGATACGATACCGTCACCTGCCTCAACCGCCGCGCCGCCACCCAGTTGGGCTTCGTATTCCTTACAGGCAGCAACCAAATCCACACCAATCAGACGCGGGCCTATCTTGGCCAGAATGATGGCAGAGCCGATTGTGCCGTAAATATAGGTCACAGCGTAGGCGATCGGGATTTGATTGGCGTAGGTCTGCGCCTGTTCTGTCGACAGGCCCAATTGATTAATCTGATCTGTTGCGACGCCAATTGCGGCCGAAATGGTCTGCGACCCCGCGTACAGGCCCGCCGCAAACCCAAGCTCTAGGCCTGCGACCATTGCGGATATGACCGGCACAATCAGGCACAAGGCCAGAACACTGAGCGCAAAGAAGACTTCACGCGCACCGTCTGCTTTGAGGCCGCGAATGAACTGTGGACCGACCCCATACCCAACCGCAAAGATGAACATGATGAAAAAGGTCGATTTGACCGCCGAGTCGATTTGGATATGTGTTTGCCCAATGATCACAGCTGCAAGCAGTGTCGCCGTGACCGTTCCCAGACTGAACCCAAAGAGCTTTTTGGGACCGATCCAGAACCCCACCCCTATCGACAGAAAAACCGCCAGTTCGGGATAGCTGCGCAGTACATTTACAAACCAATCGCCCATCACCATCCTCCTCAGAGCACCCTGCAAGCGCAAAGGTGTGTTTGGAACATTGAAATCGCTGACAGGCCGATCCGAACAATTCAATCAGTAACAAGAAACGAAAGCACCGACACTGCAGGCCGTCAGAGCGAAATTAGAAGCGTATTTTTCAAGGACGATACCGTAAGATATGAATTTGTCTATAAATTTTCTCTGACATGACCCAACCACCAAAGAGATGTCTAGTAGCGAGAGCGGGATTTTGCACCTTCCGTTGTAATGGAATGCAATGACAACGTATGGTCCATGTTTCGCATTCGATGCCGCAACATCTGGCGGCCCATCCGGGCTAGTTCAGCTGCAAACTCGGGCTTGTTTGCCACATTCTCGAACTCGCCTTTGCCTTGGTGGTCAAACAGAATTGGCGGCAGATCGGCTGCGAATTCGATCAGGGTAAAGCGATCATCTCGCAAAATCCCCAGACAAGAGTCGCTGTTGTTCGTTCCCAGTCGCTGTTGCCAAAGGGTCGGGTTTTCAGGTTCCGAGAAGTCCAGTTCACTGAACGAATAATTGCGCCAGTCTTTGGGAACCTCGCCATGCAACAACGGCATTAAGGATCGACCATCCATCGCGTTCGGAGCCGTTTGCCCGATCCAGTCAAGGATTGTCGGCGTTACATCTACTGACTCTGTCGGCACTGTAATTTGACTACCCGCGTGGGCCTCATTCCCCGGCAAACGGATCATCAACGGTGTATGATAGGCTGCATCATATACCGTCATTTTTCCCCAGCTGTGGCGATCCCCCAGCATTTCGCCATGGTCAGCGGTGATAACCACCATCGTATCGTCATACTGCCCGCTGTTCTTCAGGTATTGCACCACACGACCGATATGATGGTCTACTTCTGTCGCCAGTCCCAAATAAACTGCGCGCAATGTACGAATGTTGGCGTCTGTTGGTTCAACTTCGTCGAAGCCGTGAACAAATTCTTTTGCTGTATAGACATCCAGTTTCGGGCCAAAGAACGGGTGCAACTCTTTCTCGGCTTCCGCGCTGTGCAACCGTTGCGGCAGGGGAATATCTGCCGGGTTGTACATGTCATTGTACGGCGCAGGTGCGACCAGAGGCGGATGTGGACGGATATAGGTCAGATGGGCAATCCAGCCCTTTCCTCGATGGGGCGCGATGCCGTCAAGGAATGCATCGGTGAGGAACGCCGTATCGCTGTCTTCCGCCCGATACAGTGCCGGATTGCTCAATTTAGGGGGCTGACCGTTCATTGAGACGGGTTTGTAGACATCCCAATACTGATCAAACTCATATCCTTTCTTCATCAGATGGGCTTGCCAGGGATACGATTCTTCAAGGCGCATTTCGACGACTTCCAGAAATCCGTTCATGGATTCCTCGTAAGACTTAAGCACCGGGTCGTTTGCGTCATGAACCCGTGGGTCAGCAGAGGTGTCTGTGTAACCAAACAACATCGGCGTATATCCCGCTTTGCGCATTTCTGTCGCTATGTTCGGGGTGTCGTGACGCAACGGGGTTCCATTCCTGACAGACCGGTGGTTCATCGCATATTGACCGGTCAGCAACGAAGCACGCGAAGGGCCGCAAGGATTGGTAACCGAGTAATGCCGTGTGAAAGTCACGGCGTCATCCATGAACGCCCTGAGGTGAGGGAGATCCACGTAATCCGCCAATGCACCGTTCAGGCAATCAGCCCGAAGCTGATCGATGATGATGAACAAGACGTTTTTGGTCCCAGGCATACGAACTCTCCGGCTCCGAACTTGATTCCCACGCGAAATGTGTCTGGCTTCTTGTGCTCAAGCAACTGATAAAATGAAGACATCGCCGCTTGCTAAAGCCGTCAGAGATTACAAAACGTGACTCTACCAAATAAGGTCAGGCGTGACGCGCGCGCCATCCTGCTCCACAAAAACCCTGCCTTTCGAAACAAAGGCTTGCGGGCCAAAGGGGTTTTACTTCACATGACGATATGACGAAGCCAGCGATATCAGCCGAGCGCGACACCGACGGTACTCATGTCCGTATATCGGGTGAATTGCTGACCCAATTGCTGCATTCGGTAGAACAGGACTTTGCGGCTATCCAACCTGCACCTGACAGGGTCGTTTTTGATTTGTCCCACATTGAAGCGCTGGACACTGGCGGTGCGTGGCTGATCGCTGACCTTGGTCGGCGGTGCACCTCGAACGGCGCGACGATAGAAATCCAAGGGGCAAAGCCTGCGCACGCCAAGCTGATCGATACTGTAACGCATAGTATACCGGACAACCCAGGCAAACTCGAAGACCCCCGCAGCTTTACGGACTGGGTTGCCGATGTTGGCCGCAGCACGTTCGGGGCCTGGAAAGATACGCTGTCTATGCTGGAGTTTCTGGGGCTTACGTTGCACCGGCTGTTTAGAACCGCTGTGATGCCCTGGCGGCTGCGCAAAGCAGCGTTGGTCACGCATATGGAGGAGACCGGCGTCAAAGCCCTGCCGATTGTGGCCTTGATGGGGTTTCTGATCGGCGTTGTTCTGGCCTTTCAGGGCGCAACCCAGCTCAAGCAGTTTGGCGCAGAGATATTTGTTGTCGAATTGATCTCGATCTCGGTTCTGCGCGAATTGGGAATTTTGCTGACCGCCATTATTGTTGCAGGCCGCTCGGGTTCGGCGTTCACAGCATCTATTGGTTCGATGAAAGTGCAGGAAGAGATCGATGCCATGCGGACCCTTGGACTGGATCCGATTGAGGTGCTGGTCATTCCCCGTGTCCTCGCTCTTTTGATCATGCTGCCCATTCTGGGTTTTGTGGCAGACATAGCCGGTTTGTTCGGTGGCGCCTTGATGAGCTGGATTGACCTTGGCGTGAGCCCGGGGATGTTTCTGACACGGCTGAAGGAAAACACGGATGTCTGGCAATTGGCGGTGGGTTTGATCAAAGCACCCTTTTTCGCTTTGGTCATTGGCGTGATCTCTTGCTGGCAAGCCATGCAGGTCCGAGGGTCCGCTCAAAGCGTGGGTCAGCGCACGACGGCGTCCGTTGTGCAGTCCATCTTCATGGTCATTGTGATTGACGCCCTGTTCTCGATTTTCTTCTCAGAGGTCGGAATTTGACATGATCAGCGAAACACAACAGGCACCGACTTTGACAGAAACGCAGCGAGAGGCCGTGATCCGTGTGCGTGGCCTTCGAAACCAATTCGGAACGCAGGTTGTGCATGACAACCTTGACCTTGATGTCTGGCGTGGTGAGGTTCTGGGAATTGTCGGCGGGTCCGGGACAGGCAAGTCAGTTTTGCTCAGAACAATTGTTGGACTGAACAAACCCGCTGCAGGAAGTATCGAGGTTCTGGGTGTCGATGTCTTGAACGGCCCCGAGGAAGATCGGCGCCGCATCGAACGCCATTGGGGTGTGGCATTTCAGGATGGCGCGTTGTTTTCCTCTTTGACCGTGTTGCAGAATGTAACGGCCCCGCTGCGCGAGCACACTGACCTCAGCGAGAAATTGATGGAGTCTCTCGGCGCGCTGAAAATCAGCTTGGTGGGTTTGCCGCAACTGAGCTGCGGCAAGTTTCCATCCGAGCTGTCTGGCGGTATGCGCAAGCGTGCGGCGCTGGCACGGGCATTGGCGCTGGACCCTGAGATCGTGTTTCTGGATGAACCAACCGCCGGATTGGACCCGATCGGTGCGGCGGCTTATGATGAGTTGATTGGCGAATTGCAGCGGGCCCTTGGGTTGACGGTGTTCATGGTTACCCACGATCTGGACAGCCTCTATGCCATCTGCGACCGGATTGCCGTACTTGCAGAACAGCGCGTACTGGTTGAAGGTCCGATAGAAGACATGACCAAGGTCGATCATCCTTGGGTGCAGGAATACTTTACAGGCCCCCGCGCCCGCGCAGCAAAACAGAAGGGCCAAAACAGGTAGAGGCAATGGAAACCCGAGCGAACTATATCCTGATTGGCGCGTTCACCCTTGCAGGGCTTTTAGGCGCGTTCGGTTTTTTCCTGTGGCTTGCGAAATTTGAGGTCTCACGCCAATACGCTTACTATGACGTCTTATTCGACAATGTCTCAGGTCTTTCCGCCGCGGGAGGTGTAAGCTTTAACGGCCTTCCCGTGGGCCAGGTCATTTCGTTGAATCTGGATGAAGACGACCCCTCAAAAGTCAGGGTGCGCATCGAAGTAGATGCAGACATTCCAATCACTGACGAAACCGTGGCGCAGTTGCAATCACTGGGTGTGACCGGTGTCGGTTATGTAGAGCTGACGGGTGGGTCGCCAGATTCACAGCGATTGGCGCAGGACAGCGTGATCAAAAGCAAGCGGAGCACGATTCAGTCATTGTTCGAAGGCGCGCCTAAGGTTCTGGATGAGGCCGTCACGCTTTTGGAAAGTCTGAACAAAGTCGTTGACGACAAGAACCGCGAGGCCGTGAGCAGCATACTGGACAACCTTGCGTCAGCCACAGGGCGGCTGGACAAAACACTGACCAGCTTTGAGTCTGTCGCTAGCGACATCGGCAGTGCGGCCAAGGATATTGGCGAGTTTTCCAAACGCCTGGATCCTCTGGTCGAAACAGCGGAAACAACACTTAATGCCGGTACAGATACACTGAATTCAGTCAAATCCGCGTCCGAATCCGCAAAAGCCGCGCTGGACGAGGCAAAAACCACGATCCAGACGGCAGACCGCATCCTACAGCAGGATATTCAACCCTTCATTGAACGCGGCTCGCGACTGGCTGAACGTTTAACCCTGTTGTCGGACGAAGGCAGCGTCACGCTTGGAATTGTCAACGAAACCGTCCTGAACGCCAATACAACGCTGGGCTCGATCACTTCAGCGATGGACACAGCAAAAGGGGCATTGTCCTCGGCAGAGACAGCGTTCAATTCCGCCAACCGCGTTGTGGAAGAAGAAGTCGCGCCAGTTGCGGCCGACATCCGCAGGGCCGCCAACCAAGTGACCGAAACAGTATCAAACATCACTGAGAAGATCGACCAAATCTCGGACGATGTTCTCAGTGCGTCCAACTCGGCGTCCGAACTGCTGGGCACCATCGACGGCATCGTTCAGTCGAACCGCCGCCAAGTGTCGGACTTCCTGCGCGTTGGCCTTCCGCAATTTGTCCGTTTCGTCGAAGAAGCCCAACGCCTTGTCATCAGTGTAGACCGCCTTGTGGACAAGGTTGAACGAGACCCCGCACGTTTCCTATTAGGCACCCAAGCATCGGAGTTCCGTCAATGATCAAGCCCGCTCTCGCAATGCTGATGGTTGCCCTGATCGGCGGCTGCGCCGGTCTGGGAACGTTGCAACAAGCGGCCAAACCCAATGATCTGTACCTTTTGACGCCCAAAAGCACATTCTCGTCTGCGTTGCCCAGAATACAGAAGCAGATCGTTGTACAGGAACCCACGGCCACTGCAGCGGTGAATACCGATCAAATCGCCATTCAGCCAACACCCTATCAGGTGCAGTACCTGCCGCGGGCACGCTGGGTGGATCGCGCGCCTCTGATCGTTCAGACCCTGTTGGTGGAAAGCTACGAAAACTCAGGAAAAGTTGCCGCGGTTGGTCGTTCTACAGTTGGCCTGAGAGCTGACTATGTAATCGCACCAGACCTGCGCGAATTTCAGGGCATCGTAGTCGAAGATACTGAGACCGGCAAAAAAGTCCGTATTGAAGTCCGTATGAACATAAAGGTCATTGATGAATACGAAGACAAGATCATCGCCTCCAGCTCGTTTCAGGAAAATGTTGTAGCTGCCAGTGATCAAACACCGGATTTGGTCAAAGCATTTGATCTTGCCTTGGGTCGTGCCATGCGAGATGCCGTTGAATGGAGTATTCGCAGGATCAACACGCATGTAGCAAACAACCCAAGATCTAATCCCAGCTAGGACTTGAAGTTTAGACTACGGCGGACTGGACGGGCGTCTTTGCTGCTTATTGTGAATAATCCCGTTCACTCAGGTGGTTGGTAAAGCTTCCATCGCCTGCGTCTAAACACACCTGGCTAGGTTAGTGCACATGGGCTGTCGATTGGGCTCCCGGCTTAGGAGCACGGCAAAAGAACAACAGCGGAATTGTCGCCAAGGCCAGCAAACCGAGATTGTTGAAAACGGTCAGGTATGAGATCAATTCCGCTTGTCGCGCAATTTCCTGACCCAGAATCGCAGCGCCCTCAGCACTGTCAGGTGTCAGACCGAGCGGGCTCAGATAAGCCTGTGCTGCCGGGTTGTACGGTGTCACATTCTGGCTGAGCACTGCAGTATTGGTCTGAAGCCCGCGTACGATCCATGTGCCGACCAGCGAGATTCCAACCGATGACCCCAGTTGCCGGGTCACGTTGAACAAGCCAGATGCTTCGTCTTGCCGGTTTTTGCTGATGCTCTCAAACGCAAGGATAGACATTGGAACGAAGACCAACCCCATCCCTAACCCGCTGATGGCTCCGGGCCATGCCAGTTCCCAAAATCCGGCGTTGAGGTTGAGCGCCCCCATCATGAAATTCCCAATCGCAGTCAGCAACAGCCCGGCACCTGTCAACACACGTGGATCGAAATGATGAACCAGTACCGCACCTGTCAAAACCATCGATAACCCGGCGGTTATGCCGCGCGGGATAAACAGGTGGCCCGAAGCGATCACTGGGAAATCAAGCAGGTTTTGTACAAGCGTTGGCAAAATTGCGATACCGCCAAACAGTGAAACCGCGAAACCGGCGATGATCAGGTTGCACAGGGCAAAATTCCGGTCCGCAAAAAGACGCAGGTCTACGACTGCATCTCTGGAAACCAGCGCGTGAACAACAAATCCAATCGCTCCAATAATTGACGCTACAACAGCCACCTGGATTACGCGGGACGACATCCAATCCATGGTTTCGCCCTGGTCCAAAACAAACTGCAGGCACCCGATACCAAGCGCCAACAAGGCCAAACCTTTCCAATCGATCTTAACATCTTCGGTTTTATCTTCGGGCAATTCTCCGGCTAGCAAAAGAAGGGCAAGAGCCGCCACAGGCAAATTAACAAAGAACACCATACGCCACGAGAAATACTCGGTCAGGATCGCGCCAACTGTTGGCCCAAGGACCGGCGCTACTACAACACCCAACCCAAAGATCGCCATCGCCTTCCCACGGTCTTCCCTGGGGAAGGCATCGAACAGGATCGATTGTGACAGTGGGATCAAAAACGCCCCAAACATACCTTGGGCCAATCGAAAGGCGACGATGACCTCTAAGCTCCAAGACAGGCCACACATCACCGACATCAGGGCAAATCCGCTGACCGCCGTCAGGATCAGCCGCCGCCGACCCACACGGCGCGCTACGAAACCAGTCAGCGGCATAATGACCACGGCTGACACGATATAGCTGGTCAAGATCCAAGTCGCTTGATCAGTGGTCGCCCCAAACGCCGCCTGAATGTGGGGCAACGCGACGTTGACGATCGTGCTGTCCAGCACTTCCAGTATGGCGCTGAGGACAACAGCGACCACGATCACCCGGTTTACATGACCGGACGTCGCCGAGGTCATTTGCCGTCCGCCGGACCTGTTGTGTCTACAACAACTTTACTGCTGCCACCGACACGCAAAGGGGCATCTGTTGGATCCAATTCGATCCTAACCGGAAAACGACGCGTGACCTTGACCCAATTGCCACTGGCATTCTCAGAGGGCAGCAATGAAAACGTGTCTCCTGATCCGCGCCCAATGGAAGCCACTTTTCCCCTCAGTTTCACACCGGGCAGCATGTCGACCTGAACCGTGACCGATTGGCCGGGTCGGATGCGTGGCAAAGACGTTTCTTTGAAGTTCGCATCCACCCACCAGTCCGATGACTCGACAATCGAAAACTGCGGAGCGTTGGCCGAGACCGATGACCCCGGCCGCAAAGTCAGATTTGCGACCCAGCCGTCCGCCGCAGCAAAAACCTTGGTCCAGGCGAGATTTGTTTCGGCGATCTCAAGCTGTGCTTGCGATGACAGGATGTCGTCCTGCTTTGCCTCCAACCCGCTTTGCAGTGCCAACAGGCTGGATTGGCTGGTCGTCAGTCGCGCTGAGGCTTGTGCGAATTCCGATGTGGTCTGATCCAGTGAAGCTTGTGCCACATCCCCCGAGGCAAACAGCGCCTTCGCTCTTTCGAGGCTTTTGTTCGCCGTGTCATAAGCGGATTGGGCACTTTCAACAGCTGCTTCGGCTGCGGTTATCTTAGTGGAGTAAGACTTGGCCTGTTGCACTGCACTGTCCAAATCGGCCTTTGCCGCATCGACCGACGCTTTGAACTGGGTTTCGTCAATTGAAAACAGAAGGTCGCCAGCCTTGACCGCTTGATTGTCCGAAATATGAACCTCGGCGACCTGGCCAGTTACCTGAGCCGCCACATAGATAATATTGGCTCCGATATATGCATCCTTGGTGGATGGATATCTTTCTTCATGCCGCCAGAACAGTAACAATCCAACCCCAATGGCGACCAACATTACGGCGATTGCTGTGGTTTTGAGAGGTTTCATCGTCACTTCCCCTGGCTCGCGGTCTGAGCCACTTACATTGCGTGCATATGCATGCGTATCGCCAGATTGCCCAGGACCCAAACAGTACCAAGGATCATGATCAGCAGAACCATGGTGGAAAACAGGACCAGATGGAGATCTTCCCGGCTGCTGCGTCGGCGGTCGATATGCAGGAAATACACAAGTTGCAAAACAAGTTGAGCCAGACCCAGCAAGCCGATCGTCAGATAGACGCCAACCGTTTCGATGCCGAACACATACGCCACCCCGAACATGGCGAGTGTAAGGATCAGCGACCCGCCATAACCGATGACATAGCGCCGTCTTTCGCGCCGGTGCATTTCGGACCTGTTATCCATAGGTCAGCCCTCCAAAATACACGATGGTGATAATGCCGATCCAGATCAGGTCGAGAAAGTGCCAGAACAACGCCAAGCGTACGACCCGAGAGATGATCACATCCGTCATTCCTTTGACCCTCAGTTGGATACCCAGAACGACCAACCACAAACACCCGGCTGCAACGTGCAAGCCGTGCAACGGAACCAAACCGAAAAATGCCGAAAGGAACCCACTGCGTTGCGGGACACCGCCCTTTTCCGCCATAGCCATGAAATCGCGCAGTTCGAGCACCAAAAAGCTGATTCCCAACAACAGTGTGACACCAAACCACAAAATGATGCGCCCGCGCGGTAAATTGTATTTCAGCGCCAGCATGGCAAGACCAACCGTTAGGCTGCTGGTCAATAGGATCAGGGTCTGAGCAAAGACGCTTTTCAGGTCGAACAACTCGTGCGGACCGGGGCCGCCCGCCTGCGCATCGATCATGGTTATGTAGATCGCGAACATCAGCCCAAAATAGACCAGATCGCTCATCAGGAAGACCCAGAACCCAAAAGTAACAACTTCGGCTGCTTTATGGGCGCTTGCGTGGCGCTCTCCAAGGTTGATACCGGGGTAACTATGTGTTGGTGCGCGTTTCACGTGACCGCCTCCAGATCAGGGCGGGCAAGGCCGCGGTTTTCCGGAGAGGTCTCATAGTCACGATCCACCGCCTTTTCGTTGTAAACCAACGAAAGCCACGCTTCGTGATCTCTGCGCACTTCTTCTGCGGGGATGGTAAATTCGGTGCTGTCGTCGAACGTCCAAATGATCACCGCGAGGATCATCAACACGGTCATCAGGACCGCCAGCCACCATATCCACCACACCAGCGCAAACATCCAAATGCCACTAAACACACACAGGATAAAGCCAATCCCGGTGTTGCGAGGCAGCTCGATATCCTCATAAGCGTCCGGCGTTGGGTACGCGGCACCCCTTTCTTTGGCCGCCGCAAAGTCATCCCGGTCAGTCACTTGTGGAATGATCGCGAAGTTGTAGGGCGGCGGGGGCGACGGGATCGACCATTCCAACGTGCGGCCATCCCATGGATCCCCCACCGGAACGCGTGTTTTTTCGCGGTCGCGGATGCTGACCCACAATTGGATAAGGACCGAGAACAAAGCGCACGTAATCACCAGCGCCCCAACAATGGCGACGATCATGAAAGGGTGGAATGACGGATCGTCGTAACTGAACGAACGTCGCGGCATTCCCATTAACCCAACAAAATAGAGCGGCATGAAGGTCAGCAGAAACCCTATGGTCCAGAGAGCGACTGTTATCCGGCCCCAGAACTCGTTCAGGCGGAAACCGAACGCCTTGGGGAACCAATAGTTATAGGCCGCCAAAAGGCCGAACAGCACGCCCGGCAACAGAACGTTGTGGAAATGCGCCACCAGAAACAGCGTGTTGTGCACCTGATAATCTACCGTTGGATTGGCCAGGATCACCCCGCTTAGGCCGCCAATCACAAACAGCATCAGAAATGCCAGCCCATACATCATCGGCACCGAAAACCGGATACGTCCTCGCCACAAGGTTGCCATCCAGTCATAGACTTTCACACCGGTCGGAATCGCGATCAGCATGGTTGCAATGCCAAACACGGCGTTGATCAACGCGCTTTGACCCATGGTGAAAAAGTGATGCAACCAGACCGTAAAGGACAGCACCGCAATCGACATCGTCGCTATGACAAGCGAGTTGTAGCCATAAAGCCGCTTGGCCGAGAAGGTCGCGAAAACTTCGGAGTAGATGCCATACGCAGGCAGCACCAGCAGGTAGACCTCGGGATGACCAAACAGCCAGAATAAGTTGGCATAATTCATCATGTTGCCGCCGAGGTCGTTGGTGAAGAAATGGAAATCCAAGTAGCGGTCCGCGGCCAGCATCAACGCGGCAACCCCCAAGGGCGGCATGGCAAAGACAATCAGGATCGAACTGCAGATGATCGTCCAGCAATACATCGGCAGACGCATAAAGGTCATACCCGGCGCACGCATCTTGTAGATCGTTACTGCAAAGTTGATGCCTGTGAGCGTGGTCCCAATACCCGACACGACGATGGCCCAAATCCAGTAGTCCGGGCCGACGCCCGGGTTGAAGGCGGCACCGGTATATGGTGGATAGGCCGTCCAGCCACCGGTTGAGAACCGCCCGACCACCAGCGACACCATCAACATCATGCCTGACGACACCGTCAGGCCCAGACTAATCTGGTTCAGCCGCGGAAAGGCAACGTCGCGCGCGCCAATCATAAGCGGAATGACATAATTCGCGATGCCAAAGACAAAGGGCACAGCCACAAAGAAAATCATGATTGTGCCATGGGTGCTGAACAGCTCGGCAAAGTGTTCAGCCTCCAGAAAACCGTCACCTGGCCCAGCCGCCTGCTGCGCGCGCATGACGACGCCTTCCAATACGCCGCGCGCCAACATCACGATGGCAAATACGACATACATGATGCCAATCTTTTTGTGATCAACGCTGGTCAACCAATCGCGCCACAGCGGCGTCCACAGTCGAAACCAGCTGAGCAATCCGACCACGGCAATAACGCCGACAATTACGATTCCAGCGGCCGCATTTGCCACGATCTCATTGGCGTTGGGATCTTGAAGCAACCCGGCGATAGGAAGCGCATCCCAGCTGAGTCGGCCAAAAAATCCTGTCTCTGGAGATGTCATTCTTGCGCCTCCTGCCCGAAGGATGCCGTGCCCGGTTGTTGATCGGCAGGCAAAGCCTCGCCGCTGTGATACCGGTGCAAAATGCTGTGGAACACATCCTCTTCCAGCGTGAAATACAGTGCATCATCAGGCATCTGTGCCGTCCCTAAAGCCGCTTGAACTTCATCCCTGTCGGTTCGCATCGCAAGCGTCTGATACGTGGTCGCATTCAATGGGATGCCGCCAGCGCGCACTTTTCCGACCCACGTATCAAAGGCATCTTGGTCCATCGCAACGGTGCGGAACTTCTGTTTGGTGAAACCGCGTCCGTTATACTGCGTGTTTTCGCCCTGCATGACCTCTGGGGTATCCGCGACCAGATGCAATTGCGTTGTCATACCGGGCATCGCGTAAATCTGACCGGCAAGAGCGGGGATCATGAAAGACTGCATCACCGTGTCGGTGGTCAACGTCATGGCCACTTGTCGTTTGGTTGGGATTCCAAACTCGCCCACGCTGGCAATGCCCAGATCGGGATAAAGAAACAGCCATTTCCAATCCAATCCCACCACCTGAACCCGCACAGCGGGCTCCTCACCAAAAGCCGCCGAATAGGGATCAAGCCTGTGTGTTGCCTTCCAAAGATAGAATGACAGGAGTGCCACGATTAAAACAGGCACGCCCCACATCACAAATTCCAGCTTTGCTGAAAAATCCCAGTCGGGACGATAGGCTGCCGCACCACCCTTTCGGCGTCGATACCGAAACGCAATCAACGGCACCAAAACCAAAACGGGAATAACGGCCACCATTATCAGCGCAGTGGCTCGTAAAAGATGGGTTTTCTGAATTGCTGCAATCGGACCTTGCGGGTCCATGAAGCTATCGCTGGCAAAGGCCATCGGTGGTGTCACCGTCAAAAGGATCAAAGCAGCCATCACAAGCGAGGACGGGTTGGACAATCTGCCTTTGGCCATAACGCACAGCCCTCTCATGATCCAAATTCCGCTCAACTATCGGCAAATGCAAAAGATTTCTCAAGACCTTTCCAAACCCCAGATTGCCGGGGTACAACTTCTTTCAACCTTGGGTCACAACGGGCGTTACGCGTTGAGACCCCAACGGAGCAGAGACGCATGTTTTCTTTGATGCGCAAAATACTTGTCGCCACTGGTCTGATCCTACTCTCACACGCCGCTGTGGCGCAGGATCATGCTGAAGTTGAACGTCAGTTCCAGGCTTGGCTACAGGACGAGGTTTGGCCAAAGGCACGAGCCAAAGGGGTTTCAAAGAACACCATGGATCAGGCGTTCTCTGGGGTAACTTTGAACTGGAAACTGCCTGATCTGGTTCCTCCCGGGCAAAAAAACAAAATACCGAAGGCACAAAAACAAGCCGAGTTCGGTTCGCCCGGACGCTATTTCAACGCGGGATCAGTTCAGGGCGCCTCATCTGTCGGGCGCAAAATGGCGCAGCGTCACGCGAAGACGCTCGCCTCGGTCGAAAATGAAACAGGCGTTCCCGCACGGATTATCCTTGCAATCTGGGGCCGAGAAAGCGGGTACGGACAGGTGCCGATCCGCCATGACGCATTCCAGGTTCTGTCCACCAAGGCCTTCATGAGCACCAGAGCTGCGTATTTCACGGGCGAGTTGATCGCTGCTCTGCAAATCGCGGAAAATGGACATTTGTCCGCGCGAAAGATGAAAAGCAGTTGGGCGGGCGCGTTGGGCCAGCCGCAATTCATGCCGTCTAACTATTTAACCTATGCAAAAGACGGCGATGGGGATGGGCATGCTGACATCTGGGGCTCACCCGCCGATACTATCGCATCAATCGGCCACTACCTCGACCAACATGGCTGGGTTAGCAACCGGGATTGGGGTTTTGAGGTGTCTGTTCCTGAAACCGTGCCATGTTCTCTGGAAGGGCCTGATCAGGGTCGCCCCATTCACAAATGGGAAGAAATGGGGATAGCTCGCGTCTCAGGCAGGCCCTTCCCAGCCCATGAGCGGGATGGTGAAGGATATCTGATGATGCCAGCCGGACGGCATGGGCCAGCCTTTATTGTCACGCCGAACTTCTACGTGCTCAAGGAATACAACAAAAGTGATCTTTATGCTTTGTTTGTTGGTCACGTCGGAGATCGCATTCAATTTGGCGTCGGGGATTTTTTAGAACGGTGGGGAAAGGTCGATGGGCTGTACCGGTCCGATATTGCAGCGATGCAGCGTGCTCTTGAACAGATGGGCCATGACGTTGGCGGAGCGGACGGGTTGCCTGGGTTCAAAACGCGCCGCTCGATTGGACGTTGGCAACAGACCGTGGGCTTTGCGTCAACTTGCTTTCCGGAACCCACCATGAAAGCCCAACTCGTACCCTGAAGGAGGTCGAAGGACCGAGCCCATAATCTGGATGGAGGCCCAAAACACGTTCGCCCGATTGACCATACGGCGGCGAAACACGCTAAGCTCCGCCGTATTCGCGTCCATTTTGGGGAATTTTACGCAATTGTCGCCAATTTCGGAACAGAGCAGCGGGTTCAGAAACCCAGTATTCACGTTGTGGTTATCGACAGACGAGCTTCTATCAGCAGAGCGTTTTCTCAGTTGTAGCTCCTCGGATAAAGGTGAAATCCAAGCCCCTGTACAACGCTAAAATTACCACAATGCAAGGTCACTGAAGCCGAAAACGCCTGCTCAAAAAGCGCCGTATTTTGAACAGGATACGTGCTGACAAGCTGATATTTCTTCCGCCCCTTCAGCGAAAACCCAAATGCTGTGAGAGGACGATAAATCGGTTTCAAATTGTGTGGCATTCGCGCGCAATCGGTTCGCGGAATAAAAGCAGCGAACAATCTCATAGGGCTGCGCAAGACGTCGCTTTTTCGGTTCCTCTTGGTATTACCTAAAAAGAGCTCTCTTTTGACACCGGCCCGACAAGGTGGCACGATTTGACCAATTGCCGCCCGCAACATCGGGCATCATTGATTGATCAGGTTCAGCAGCCTATGAGAACGTGTCGGACAAACCCCGCTTTTCCGGCTGAATATTGAAATTGAGAGGCGTCATGACACGCAAGGTCACCAAAGCAATATTTCCTGTTGCAGGGATGGGAACACGGTTTTTGCCGGCCACCAAATCGGTTCCAAAAGAAATCATGACCTTGGTTGACCGGCCTTTGGTGCAGTATGCTATCGACGAAGCCCGCGCGGCGGGTATCAAGGAATTTATTTTTGTCACCTCACGCGGGAAATCCGCGCTCGAGGACTATTTCGACCACAACCTTGTACTTGAACAGGAATTGAAGGCGAAAAAGAAAGACAAACTGCTTGAAATCCTGAATGAAACGAACATGGAAAGCGGCGCGATTGCCTATATTCGTCAGCACAAAGCTCTGGGTCTTGGACACGCCGTTTGGTGCGCCCGCCGCCTGATTGGGGACGAACCCTTCGCCGTCATGCTGCCGGACGACGTCATCGCAGCAGACAAACCCTGCCTTCAACAAATGATCGAAGCCTATGAAGAGACCGGAGGCAACATGGTCGCGGCCATGGAAGTCTCCTTAGAAAAAACAAGCTCTTACGGGGTATTGGATGTTGGGGACAGCATTGGTCCGGTCGTGCCGGCTCGCGGCATGGTCGAAAAGCCCGAGCCGACCGAAGCCCCATCAAATCTAGCAGTTATTGGCCGCTACGTTCTACGCCCGTCTGTGCTGAATAACCTGAACGCTATGAAAGCCGGAAGCGGTGGTGAAATCCAGCTGACCGATGCCATCGCCGAAGACATCGCTGATGGTGTTCCCGTATTTGGTTATAAATTTGACGGCCAGCGTTTTGATTGCGGGTCAAAATCGGGGTTCCTGCAAGCCACAGTCGCTTTTGCGCTTGCCCGTGACGACCTGCGCGAGGATCTGAGCCAATACCTCAACGATATTGTAGCAACCGGGAAAGCCGCCCAGTAGTTATAAGCCATTTCATTGAGTACGATTAAAGAAATACCTTCTGTGATTACCAGTTCAAGGGCATACGCATGACGAATACAGTTCATCCCGTCATTCTTTGCGGAGGATCAGGGACACGTTTATGGCCTCTGTCTCGCAAAAGTTACCCCAAGCAATTTGTTCCTTTGGTGGGTGACGCCACCCTCTTGCAGGATTGCGCTGACCGAATGCTTGGACCGTCAGATATGCCTTACGCAAAGCCGCTGGTTCTGACAAATGAAGCGTTTCGTTTTATCGTGCCCGAACAATTGGCCGAGGTCGGCATCGACCCCGGCCCCATCCTGATTGAACCAGAAGGGCGCAACACCGCTCCTGCTGTTCTGGCAGCAGCACTTTACCTGGCATCCCGAAACCCTGACGCCATCATGCTTGTGGCCCCTTCAGATCACGTGATTCCAAACAAGTCCGCCTTCCATTCAGCCGTAGCCGAAGGCGCGCGCGCGATAAGAGAACGTGGTGATCTGGTGACCTTTGGTATCACGCCTACACGACCAGAAACCGGGTATGGGTACCTCAAACTCAGCCACGCGCCGGACTCAACGGAACGTGCCGTCCCGCTGGATCGCTTTGTCGAAAAACCGGATGAAGAAACGGCGCAATCCATGTTGGCTGATGGTAGCTATCTGTGGAATTCGGGCATCTTCCTTTTCGCGGTGCGCGACGTCATAGCTGCATTCGAACAATATGCGGGAAATTTGATCGCACCCGTCCAAAAGGCAGTTAATGAGGCAAAAACTGACTTGGGCTTCCTACGACTGGATCCTGCCGCTTGGGCAGACGCTGCTGACATTTCAATAGACTATGCGGTCATGGAAAAGGCATCGAACCTAAGCGTGGTTCCGTATTCCGCAGGTTGGTCCGACGTCGGAAGCTGGACAGCCGTACAAGAACTGTCAGACATGAACGAAGACGGCGTTGCGACAGATGGCGACGTCACTGCAATCGAATGCCGTAATGTTCTGATACGATCAGAATCGCCGACTCAGGAAGTGGTGGCAATGGGGCTGGAGAATATGATCGCAGTTGCGATGCCCGATGCGGTTCTGGTGGCCAGCATGGACAAGGCCCAGGATGTGAAACAGGCCGTCACTGCGCTGAAGGAAAAAGGGGCTAAGCAAGCAGAGGCCCTGCCGGTTGATCACCGTCCGTGGGGTTGGTTCGAAAGTCTGGTGATCGGTGACAGGTTTCAGGTCAAACGGATTCATGTTCACCCGGGCGCGGCACTGAGCTTGCAATCTCATCACCATCGATCCGAGCATTGGATCGTCGTTAAAGGCACTGCCAAAGTCACAATCGACGACAAAGAGCAACTGGTGAGTGAGAACCAATCGGTCTACATTCCGCTGGGTGCCACGCACCGGATGGAAAACCCGGGCAAGGTTCCGATGGTTCTGATCGAAGTTCAAACCGGAGCTTACTTGGGCGAGGATGACATTATTCGCTACGAAGACATCTATGCCCGCGAATAATTTCCGAAAGCCTTTTACCTAACCCCGAAAGCTGAGCCCGTTTTGCGGTTCAATGGTTAGCAGAAGATTTCCTGGGCGGTCGGCCCGGTCACAGAGGATTGACGCGCTATGCTGCACTGTGGCGCGCAACCGATGTTTCGGGCCGACAGCCACAGGAGGACCCTCGTGTCACAAACCTCACCCCGATTGAACCTTCCGTTTTTGCAACCCTTACAGGCGCAAAAGCACGTCACACATAACGAAGCACTGCGGCAACTTGATCTGATCGTGCAACTGACGGTCCGCTCAACCCACACCGACACGCCACCCGTGGTTCCCGAACAGGGAGAAGTTCACGCGGTTGGATCCTCTCCCACAGGGGATTGGGCCGGGCATTCCGGGGACCTCGCCGCTTGGCTGGACAACGCCTGGCATTTCGTGGCGCCCTCGCCGGGTTGGCGCGCTTGGGACGAAACCGCTGGGGATATCAGAATCTGGGACGGCACTGCATGGGCCCCACTGCCCGTCGACACGCAAAACCTGGATAGCGTCGGTATTAAGGCAACCGCCGACGCAACCAACCGTCTAACTGTTCGAAGCCCAGCGACGCTGCTGACCCACGACGGCGGCGGGCATCAGCTGAAAATCAACAAAGCCAGCGCAGGCGATACCGCGTCGCTCTTGTTCCAATCGAACTGGACGGGCCATGCCGAGATGGGATTGTCTGGCAGCTCAGGTTTTTCAATCAAAGTGTCCCCCGATGGCACAAACTGGACCCAAGCGCTGAGCTTTGACCCGACCACCGGCGCAGCAACAGGAGCAGCTGTGCAAAGCGATGCGTCCGACACCAGCACTGGCCGGCTTATGCGGGCGGATTATGGCTATGGGCCGGGCAATCTATTGGGATCCGTTTCAGAAAGTGCGGGCACTCCAACCGGTGCCGTCATCGAGCGTGACCAAAACTCAAACGGAGAGTTTGTGCGGTTTGCCGACGGGACGCAGATTTGCACCGCTACCCTACCCGCAGTTGATTGCTCTAGCGCTGAGGGCGCTCTATTTGCGAGTTCCACATTCACTTGGGACTTTCCCACGCCATTTGCCGCGACGCCAAGCGTCACTGGAAGCGGGGGCGCTATCGGCCGGTTTGTCGGCTTGGATACGCCCGGCACAACGCGGGTTGACGGCAAAGTGCTGTCGGCGCTGTCGGATTCTTCGACGTTATCACCGTCCGTAACCGCAATTGGGCGTTGGTACTAAGCCAATAGGCCGTCCGGCTTTTGCATCGGGCGGCTATTTGTGCCCAAGCTTTAGGGAACCGTTCCGGAGAGTCCGCTGAGAGATCGTGAAAACAACCTCAAATAACACGCCCCGACCTTTCAACAAAGCGCTATATTCGGGCTGATTGGTTCGAAAATTCTCACTTCAGAAAACAAGCCCTTAACACCCATCTTGGCAAAGCAACTGGCAGTCGCTTGGCTTTTGTCAGTTCACAATGAGGCGGCAAACTTTGAACGTCTAATAGTGTGCTTCAGTGATGCGTTGGAAAGGGCAAAATGGAGCAACATGTTTGTTCCAATGGACATTCTGGTCCTTACCCAGAAAAAATTGGTGACGTAAACTCCGTTCAAACTGGGTGTAAATTGGACAAACCTGTGTTGCACGCTGAGAGACGTTGCAAAATTTTATGCACCCTTATTGCTTCAAAAACAGGTAGAACCTATGGGGTACTGTTTACGGGCGCAGTGAACCATTGAATATACCCCTGGTTTCTTTGATTGTTCGCGCGTTGTCGGCAGGTATTGGTAAGAAGGACTTTTGAGATGCGTATTGCGATGATCGGCACCGGTTACGTCGGCCTTGTGTCTGGTGTGTGCTTTTCGGATTTCGGTCATGATGTGATTTGCGTCGACAAGGCGGACCAGAAGATCGACATGCTCAAAGCCGGAGAGGTTCCGATTTACGAACCCGGCCTCGATGTGTTGATGGCCAAAAACGTGGCTGCCGGTCGCCTGAGCTTTACCACCGATTTGGCGGCTGCCGTGGACGGAGCAGACGCGGTCTTTATTGCGGTTGGTACGCCGACCCGACGCGGTGATGGCCATGCAGACCTGACCTATGTGATGGCGGCTGCAGAAGAAATCGCACAGGCCGTCACCGGGTATACCGTGATCGTCACAAAATCGACTGTACCCGTAGGCACCAACAGACAAGTACAAGCGGTGGTCGCGGCCGCCAACCCCAACGCAGAATTCGATGTCGCTTCGAACCCTGAATTTCTGCGCGAAGGGGCTGCGATTGATGATTTCATGCGCCCTGACCGCGTTGTCGTTGGGGTGGAAAGCGACCGCGCTGCCGAAGTGATGGCCGAGATTTACCGCCCGCTCTACCTGCGCGATTTTCCGATCCTGACCACCGATCTGGAAAGCGCCGAGATGATCAAATACGCCGCCAACGCGTTTCTGGCGACTAAAATCACGTTCATCAACGAAATCGCAGGCTTATGCGAGAAGGTCGGCGCAGATGTAAAAGAGGTGTCTCGCGGCATGGGGCTGGACGGGCGGATCGGCAACAAATTCCTGCACGCAGGGCCCGGCTATGGCGGCTCGTGTTTCCCCAAAGACACTGCGGCACTGGCGCGGATTGGCCAGGATCACGCGCATCCGATGCAGATTACGGAAACCGTCATTCGCGTGAATGACGAGGTTAAAAAGCGTATGATCGAAAAGATCCGCGAGTCCTGTGACGATCACTTCAACGGCAAAACCGTTGCGGTATTGGGAGTCACTTTCAAACCCAATACAGATGACATGCGCGATGCGCCTTCTTTGTCCATTGTCCCGGCCCTGATCGGCGGAGGCGCGAAAGTGCGCGTTGTGGATCCACAAGGGAAATCCGAAGGCGAAACTTTACTGCCGGGCGTCGAATGGTGCGATGATCCTTATGTTGCCGCGCAAGGGGCTGACGTTCTGGTTCTGCTGACGGAATGGAACGAGTTCCGCGCGCTTAACCTCGGCGATCTGGCCCAGGCCATGAGCACCCCCCGAATGGTCGATCTCCGCAATGTCTATTCAGAGAGCAAGACCCTGAAGGCTGGCTTTGAAACCTATGTCGGGGTGGGGCGCTGAGCTTTTCCGGCCTGGTTGTCAGGTGTTGCCCGCAACCTTCCAGCTTGGCCACCTTACCCTGAAGCTTCGTAGCAGAGTGAGAAGCTAGGTCTGAATGTAAATCCCAATCCTTTGCAGGGTCGTTTCAGGCTCGACAAAGGGCTAGTGCGGCTTTACTCGCCCGCCCAGATTTTGCGCCTGCGTTCTTTGACCATTTCGTTGCCCTCGTCTGTGCCGTCGTGGAACGTGTTGAACCACTCGTCCCAAGGCGTTTCCCACGTGCCGTAGTTGCAATCGAAGAACCTGTGGTGCAGTTGATGGAAAAAGTCCCCGACCTGAAACTTGGCCTTGTTGCCGAATTTAACGTGTTCGAAACCAGCATGAGAAGTCGGCGCACCAATTCCGTGATGAAACAGCAGAAAGATCGCGTGGATTGGATGGGACGGCAGAAGAAAGAAAATCATCGTGTCGAACATTAAAAAGAAACTTTCGACAGGATGCATGGCCAAGCCAGACCATGGACCGGTGTTGATGTTGCGATGATGCCAAGCGTGCACTTTGGTATAGAACGGGCCGACATGCAGCAGACGGTGTAGCCAGTAGAAATGAAAACCCGCCCAGATCGGAACAAAAACCACAACCGAGATGAACCAGATTGGGTCGCTGTCGAAGGTGATCATGGTGATCCAGCCATTGGCATAGGAATACAGGATCAGGCATTCCCAAAAAGTCCAGAAGGTCAGCGCCGGGCCTAAGGTCCAGAACATGTTGTCCCAGACCTGGTTCTTGAAGGTGAAAACCTTTGCGCCCTTCATCATCGGACGCATGTCATAGCGGTATTCATCCTGTTGCGTGCGGAATTTCCACAGTGCCAGATGCAAGCCACCTGCAACCACCATCAGAATGCAAAAATTCCGAAACCAGATCTCGGCCACCCAATCCCAGCTGAACGTCTGGATCCGGACGAGTGACGGAGTCAGGTAGGTCCATGTGATGATGGCAAAAACCAGCAGCAGCGCGCGCAGCGCCAACGGGTTCCAGCTTTGCAGGAGGTAACGCAGCGCAGCCAACGGTTTCATCGGCCAATCCCAGTACGGAGACGTCTGAATTGGCAATTGCGGTGTAAAGTTCCAGATTTTGCGTTTGGGTCGCGGAGGCAGAGCTGGATCGGTCATGGCTGGGCTCATTCATTTTGTTCGCTGCCAACACGCTAACGCGTCTTGAGCAAGGCTCAGCACGGTTTGTCTTGCACGTCAGGATAAGTTTTGCTTAGCCTGTTAAAATGTCATCTCGCATCCCCTCTCTCAACTGGTTACGTGTGTTCGAAGCGGCCGCGCGAACCGAAAGCTTTGCCCGTGCGGCGGTGCAGCTGAACATGTCCGCCGCGGCCATCAGCCAACAGGTTAAAGCGCTGGAAACCCGGCTGGGCACCCCTCTGTTCCACCGCCATGCCCATGCCGTTACTCTGACCGAGGCAGGGCGGGCGTATTTGCCATCAGTGCAACAATCCCTGTTGATGCTGGAAACTGCCACTACCGGCCTGTTTGGCGAAACGCGAGAGCAGCGTCTCTACGTGCAGTCTGTATTGCTTTTCGCCCATGGAATCCTGGCCACGGGCCTTTCAGCATTTCAAGCCCGGCATCCTGATATCAACCTGTCACTGTCCACCGGAAACATCGTTTCGGATTTTGCCAATCGATTTACCGACTTGCAGATTGTTTTTGGTAACCCTGCCCTGTTTGGCACCGAAGGTGATGAGTTAATTCGAGAAGTTCTTTACCCTGTTGCACCGCCCGCTATCGCTGCACAGATCAAAACCCCGCAAGACTTGCTTGGTTACACTCTGATCGAGGTCTCAACACATCGCGCAAGTTGGCCGCATTGGTTCGAAACCCTGCGCTTGCCTGCGGGGCAGGCTCAGTACTTCTTCGCGGACAATTCGATCATGTCTGCAGAATTATCAGCAAGCGGGTTGGGTATCGCCCTTGCCCGCGCGCCAGCTTCGGATCGGATCATGGAAATGTCAGGTCTAGTGCCATGTCTGCCGGAGGCTACAGTTGCCGGACAAGAAGCATACCACCTGATCTACCCATCGCTGACGACCATGCGCACGCCCGCCCGCATGTTTCGTGACTGGCTGCTGGACTACAGCGCCGCTGTCCAGACGCGATAACGCCCTTGCCCTGTGACCTCTCGCACCAAACCTCGACGGCTGAACAAGTCGAAATTGCGCTGAACTGCCGCGCGGGACGCTTCGGTCAAATCTTCGGCCAATGGGGCGGACACCATGGGCCACGAGGTCAGCGCCTCAATCAGGCGCGGTGGCGTGCGCCCGCTCAGATCTTGCGTCACGTCCCGGGCTTTGGCCTCCCAGGCGCTGACCCGGTCGAGATGCAACAACCCCGCAAGGGCCGCCTGCCCGGCCCCTCGTATCCAGGCCCCGAGTTTTTCGGCCGGCTCACCCGCACCGCGCAACGCGCCCGGACCAGACAATGCAAGCGGCATGAATACGGCACCACCACGCCCCATGGTCGCTGCATGCCGCGCGGCAATCACTGCAGCTTCGGTATCCTGACCAACACCCTGTGCAATCGCGCGCCAAGCATGAAACGCGATTGCGGATTGCGTGATCGGATGCAGACCTTCTACGCCTCGCATAACTTCTGCCAGATCCACAATTGCATCTGGGGCTGCATCGGACCCTTGCGCCAGACGGTCCAGAAATGCAGTCAGTCCGGTTTCCCATCCCCCTTCTGCAGGAGCAGCCCCCGAGCTCAGGCGGCGCACGGCCCATCCGGCGCGGAACAATGACTGCACGTCGTCATGGGTTGCTCCGATGCGCAGGCCGGTCCACAAAGCCAATCGGTCAACACTAACGCGATCGCCGGTCCACCAGCCAAGATCAGACGTCTCCATCAGTGCCAAACGATGCGTCCACCCCTTGGGGCCTGCGCGCAACCGTTCGTCCAGCGCACCGAAGGACAAGGCAAGATCTGCAAGCTCCGACGACAATTCAGACTGCGCCGCCCGCCAGTCACGAGGGTCAAAAAGCAAACGTTGATCCGATCGCGGACCGGGAAGGAAATAATCCTTTTCTTCGACCTCATCGGGAGGCAGAAACCAAAGATCTTCTTCCTCAGACGGATCGCCATCAAAAATACTGGCCGGGCCGAGATCATCGACCTCTTCCTCTGGAAGGGGTAAGGGTTTCTTCGATTTCATGCCGGTATTCTTCGGGCATTTGCCACTGTTCACAAGAGGCATTGAAAGAGTTTCTGATCAGCCTGCAAAAGTGCTGGTCAGAACGTCCAGCTCACTTTGTAAATCTGTCTGCGGAGAACTTCCCAACAACATGTACCCATAGCCGTCCTGAGCCCAGGTGGCCGTCGCCAAACCGCTCAGCACCGCTTGCTTGATCTCAGCAGGCGGCGCGTCAGGTCCCTGACGAATTATGCAGAACGCGAACGGCTGTCCTTGTTCATCTGCAAAGACAACCTGGATCAAAGGCTTGCCTTTGAAAGACAGAACCTGCGCCCGTTTAAGCTCCAGACCTGGCAAGGATTCCAGCGTTTCACGGTTCAAAGACCGTCCAAGTTCGGCCTCGGCCATTTCAAATTGCTTGTTCAGTGAGGCTTCGGAACTGTCCAGAGAGGCAATTGTCTCGGGCACATAAAGCGACTGATAGATCGCCGCTTGCTGCGCCCAGCCCAAATCTGCCGGACGTGTGGCCCAAAACGTCAGGGCAACGGCCGCAACTCCGACGCTCGCAGCCACGGCAAAAAGGCGCAGTACCCCACCGCCTGTCGCTTGCTCCACGGGGTCAGGCAAGTCTATCTTCGGCTCTTCGGCAGGCAGGGTCTCGAAAACTTCCTGAATCACTGGCACGAACGGGTCCAACGCCATAAGACGGCGTTCAAGCTCAGCATCTTCCTCAACCGCGGCCTCGATGGCGCGGCTCTGAGCCTCGTCCAGCGTGCCTTCCAGATACGCCAACAGCGTCTCGTCGGAAAACGTCATTTGCCACTCCGTCGCGCGGTGTCAGCCGCATCAAGCTGCATCACGGTTTTCAGTTTCTGCCGGGCGTTCGATAGCCGGCTCATAATCGTACCGATGGGAACTTCCAGCATGGCAGCGGCTTCGCGGTAGCTGTACCCTTCGACGAATACAAGCATCACCGTTTCCCGCTGCGCTTCTGGCAGCTGCATCACTTGTGTAAACACTTCAGTCGCGAAAATATTCGTTTCTGAATCCGGTCCGGTGGCCACAAGGTCAGCTTCTGGCGTCACCGACAAGGCCTGCGCCCGCCGAACCGAGCGCGACCGCACCTCGTTCAACCAGATTGAGCGGCAAATCGTCATCAACCAGCTGTCCAGACGGTTGTGCGAGGTGACCTGATGATGGCGTTCCAGCGCGCGCAGGCACGTAGCCTGCAGAAGATCGTCCGCCACGTCCGATGCCCCCGACAAAGCCAGCGCAAACCGCCAGACGCGTTTCGAATGCGTCTGCACCGCGTCGCGGACGGCCTGTTCGGAAGTCATTTCGGCACTCATCGAATAAATCGCGACCTGTGTGTGTTTGTCTCTCACGGACCAAGCCCGCCGGGGCAAAAGTGTCACAAACCTTGGAGGATTGAAATGAAACTTCTGTTGAAAGCAGTCACGATTGCGTCGACGATTGTTGCAGCCCCTGTTCTGGCAGACAATTGGGCGCTGGACAGCGACAACTCTCATCTGGCTTACGGAACCATCAAGAAAAACTCTGTAGGCGAGGTTAACAGCTTCACCAAACTCAGCGGGCATGTGACCCAAAATGGCCATGCAGAAATCGAAATCGACCTGTCAACGGTCGAGACAAATATCGATATTCGAAACGAGCGGATGATTGAGTTTGTCTTTCGTAATGCGGGAACCGCAACCCTGAAGGCAGATTTTGACATGGCCGAGGTGTCTGGGCTGGCCGTCGGAAAAACCACGACGGTGGATGCCGCATCAGTCCTAACGCTGGCCGGAACAGAGATTGCCTTTGACACCGAGATGTTTGTCGCTCGCTTGTCTGAAACGTCCGTCTTGGTCTCGACCAATGACATGGTTTTCCTCAACACAGAGGACGCCGGTGTCAATGCGGGCGTCGACAAACTGATGGACCTGGCCAACCTTCCTGGCATCACCCGAACAGTACCCATCACGGCGCGGCTGGTGTTTCATTCAGACGGCAAACAGGCCGCAGCACAGCCCACGACACCAACATCGGTTAGCGCAACATCAGTGTCAGGGGACGCCAAAGCCGGAAAAAAGGTTTTTCGCAAATGCAGCGCTTGTCACAAGCTAGACGAAGGCCGTAACGGCGTCGGTCCGTCCCTGCACGCCGTTTTCGGAAAGTCCGCAGGTCAGGTGGAAGGATTCAGGTATTCCGAAGCGCTACAGAACGCCGACATTGTGTGGACGCCGGAGAGTTTGACTGCGTTTCTTGCCGATCCCAAGGCATTTCTGCCCGGTAATCGGATGCAGTTTCCCGGTTTGAAAAAAGAAGACGATATTTTGAACCTGATGGCGTATCTGCAGCAAGAGGACTGAGTCCTTCTAGGCGCCGGTTTCGTGACAACCAAGTGGCACCGTCGCGCGACAACGGCTCTGTTCCCATTTCATTTTTGCAACGAGTCCAACTCGTTCTGCTCTAAAAAGAGAAATCGGCGTAAATTGGCGCATTGCACTTGTTTGGCACCATTGCAATCCCTATCTACGGCTGCGCACGAAAGACAGTAAACATGGGCCGCACTGACGCAGCCCGGTATCTGCCCTTTTGGCCCGCGAAGAATTAGGGTATCTGAACGTGCGCACCGTTTCACGATTTGGAGAACGCAATGATAACGCGCGCCTGGAAAAAATGGCGATCAGGCCATATGGGCCGCCTTGTAGGCGAAAGCTTTTATGCACAAGGCCCATTATATGGCATTGCGATTTTGGCAATGATCGTGGTCGCCGTAACCACGGCGGGGTCGGCCTATATGATGGAATACATCGTTGACGCCATGACCAGCCCAGATTTGCGAGGATGGGCGCAGGTAATTGCGTTGGCGGTGGTGCTGCTGTTCCTCACAAAGGCGATTGCCTCGTATATTCAGGCCACATTTCTCGCTCGGGCGGGCAACCGGATCGTGGCTCAGCAACAGGAAAAGGTGTACCGCAAACTGCTTCGGCATGGCGTAT
Source organism: Ruegeria sp. HKCCD4884 (assembly GCF_013110855.1). Classification (NCBI taxonomy): domain Bacteria; kingdom Pseudomonadati; phylum Pseudomonadota; class Alphaproteobacteria; order Rhodobacterales; family Roseobacteraceae; genus Ruegeria; species Ruegeria sp. HKCCD4884. Next base: position 191,694 of record NZ_WVRJ01000008.1, on the reverse strand, counting down.
CCTTTTTTAGTGCAAATGAGTCGTCAGATCTGCTGATGCGCACCACCAATGGTGCGCAAGCGGCGCGAAATTTGATCGATGTATTGGTGACCGGTTTTGTCCGCGACGCCCTGACTCTGGTCGGGCTGGTGGCTGTGATGGTCTATCAGCAGCCCGTTCTGTCAGTGATGTTCTTTATTGTCGGCCCCGTTGCCTTGCTGGGCGTTCGCTATTTGCTGAAAAGCGTTCGCTCAATTATGCAGGCCGAATTCAAATCGCTGGCCGAAATTATCCGCGTTCTGCAAGAAACCTCGGCGGGTATCAAAGTCATCAAGGTCTTTTCGCTTGAAGACAGAATGATTGACCGGATGGAAACCGCCATCCGCAAAGTCGAGCAACGCTCGAACGACATTGCCAGGCTTCAGGCAATCGCCAGTCCGCTGATGGAGTTCCTGGCGGGTCTCGCCGTTGCGGGTGTGCTGATTGTCAGCACGATGGGCATTGCAGGGTCTGAGCAACCGTCCGCCGGGCAGCTTATGTCCTTTATCACAGCTTTGCTGATGGCTTACGAGCCAGCAAAGCGCCTGTCACGCATGCGCGTCCAGATCGAAACCAACATGATGGGTGTTGGGTTGTTGTTCAGCTTGCTGGATTCGCAAGACACGATGGTGGAAAGTCCCAAAGCCCACGACTTGAACGCCGGACCGGGCCACATTGCCCTGCGCAACGTGACTTTTGGCTATCAAGGTGCGGTGCCTGTGATCGAAGATATGAACGTCTCGTTCGAAGCAGGTAAGACAACGGCCCTTGTTGGCCAGTCCGGCGGCGGCAAATCCACCTTGTTCGGATTGATCATGCGGTTTTACGATCCTGATAAGGGCGTTGTTGAGATCGACGGACAAGATCTGAGGGAAGTTAGCTTTGCTTCCTTGCGCCGAAAAATCTCATACGTAGGTCAGGACACATTCCTGTTTTCGGCATCAATCATGGACAATCTGCGTTGTTCGGCTCCGGAAGCGTCCGATGAAGAAGTGTTTGAAGCCGCCAAAGCAGCCCATGCGCATGATTTCATCATGGATTTGCCTGACGGATACGACACTCAGGTCGGTGAAAATGGAACCTTCCTGTCAGGGGGCCAAAAACAGAGGATCGCCATTGCGCGTGCCATATTGCGCAACGCCGAGATCCTTCTGCTGGACGAAGCCACCAGTGCGTTGGATGCAGAGTCGGAATCGCTCGTCAAGAAGGCTTTGGATGCCTTGACGCAGAACGTCACTGTCATTGTCATCGCACACCGTCTGTCGACAGTGCTTGAGGCAGACAAAATCATCGTGATTCAGGATGGTGCAATCGTAGAGCAGGGCAATCTGGATCAGTTGATGAAGAAAAGCGGTAGTTTCCGAACACTGTTTGATCAACAGTTCAAAAAACATACTCCCGCTCCAGAAGTCGCGGAATAACCGCGACTTCAACCGTTTATTCTAAACTCATGTCCCGGGACTAAGTGCCCGGGGCTATGGCAGATCATCCAACAGCATCGGGTAAAGCAGATTGCCTGCCTGCGGGCCTGCGCCAAGATAATCAACCCATTGATCGGTGGCTTCATTGTATCGGCGGTACCGCTCAATCTTGTCATAAAGCCCGTTGACGATGGTCTGTTGTTCAGAAATCGGAAGGCGAACCCAATCGTCTTCGGTGATGGCCATAATCTGAGATTTATAAGGCAAGTCCGCAAGGTATTCATCCAAAGCCACAGCTTCCGCAAGGCTAGGGTCCGACTGCCGCGACACCTGATCAGGTCTGCGGCTCATATCCGCAGCCACGCCCAGAACCTGCGCAAAAAACTGATCGGGATTGACCACGTTGCGTTCCGCCTGATCTACGATGATCCGAAGCGCTTCTTCCAGGTTGCTCAGATCGGCTTTGGAAATCAGCAACCGGATCGACAACGGTTTTAAGCCGGTGCGGTCAAAGTCGCGATCCGCCACGTAAGCTTCGAACAAATCCGGTGCACGCGCGCCTTCTGTTTTGCCCAGATACGCCAGCTGCATAGTGCGACCTGCCGTGCTGAGACCCGAAAATCGACCGTCGCCCTCATCGCTGATGGCATCTTCGTCTAAAATCTCATCACCGCCGCTCTGTCGATAGGACGAGGTTTGCTGAGCAACGATTGCACCCAACGTACGGGCAGTTTCCCGGTAAACCTCAGGATCACCGTTTTGGATGGGGAAGTATAACGGTGCCGAATTCGGAAACGCCGTCAGCTGTTTGTAAGCCGCTTCCGCCGATGGATGGTCTTTCGCCCCACGGTCAGTACGTAGATGCATAACCGCCATCGCGCCGCCGATCCGTTCACGGATAATCCTGTTCAGACTTTCCGCGCTGAGCCCGGTCGACGAATATTGATCATCGAACTCACGGGGGCCTGCATCCGTCACCAACACGATGAAACGCGCTCCGAAGCCGCTCCAATCCATGTCTTCCAGAGCATGCTCGATCCCGCGATAGCTGTCTTCGCGAAAGTTCTTACTGCTGGAATCCGCTTCTTGCATCTGGTCGATACCATTCAGGAAATTGTCAACGTTCAGCCCTTCCTGAAGGTCGACAAAAGTCCGAACGTCATAGCCAAGACCCGGCGCGGCCTCGAGGCTATCGCGATAACCCACCAGCCCAAAGCTGACGGCGTCTGCCGCTGCGGATCCGGCAGCTTCACGATAAACCTCTTGCAGGGCATCGCGGGTTGCCCGGATGTAGGGCTCCATCGAAATCGTGGTGTCCACAACAAAAACCACTGCCGTTTTCAAGTCACCCGCACCCGCATCATCTGAAGGCAAGGGCGTGTTCGGCGCGTTGGCGCTGGCTACAGCGACTTGCAACAGATTGACAAAGGGGCCGATGTCAAACACGGCCTCTTCGGTGGAAAGGATCGGCATGACGTAAAGGTTTTGCCGCTGATCAATCGTTTCTCGCGGGCCAAGCGCGATAACGGTTTCCGACGGTTCCCCGCCTTGTTCCGCAGCTAAGGCTTCATCCCTTGCATCCTTGGCCAAACCAGCCGGATTTTCACTTTCGATGATGTCGTAAATCGGGTCGATATCATTGAAGAACAAAACCCTCCCGACATTGTCGCTGCCTTCCAGTGTGGCGACAATATTCTGGTTCCAGGGGATGGAGGCCGCTGCCGGGATCCACATCAGGTCGTCGCCCTGATCGCTGGCCCCAATCTGCATCCAATCACCGTCGCGGTCGTAGACAAAAAACACCTGTAGCGGAGACAACGCAGCAGCGGTGCCGTCACTGTCAGGCGCAGGTTTGGCTTCGATCCGCTCGCGGATCAGCACCCTTTGGAACAGGCTTGTTTTGCCTTCGATCGGTAGCGGAGATTTAGATTGTGCCAATGCTGGCACAGCCAACGTAGCCAGCAGGGCCGTCAAGGGTAGTATCCGTCTCAACATCTTAACCGTCTCCTCACTCACCCAATCGATCCAAAGCGTCCCGTGCCGGGTTTGAGCCCAGGTCAGCGGCCCGCTGATAGTAGCGTCGCGCCGCAGACGTATCGGGACGCGGGAAAGGCGACGTCACTGTGCTGTGCGTCTTTGGATCATACATTTCCGCAATAAGAATATTGGCCGAGGCGCGATCCTGTTGCGAAATCTCCTGGTCATTGCTGATTGCAATCAACGCCCCAAGAGCCGCATCCAGATTCTGAGCGCCGCCAGCGGCCAGTAGATCACGCGCCGCAGTCAAAGGATTGTCCGCTGCAACCGCCTCTTGCGCGATCTCGACAGATTCATTTACCTTTGCAGATGACCCACCCGCGCCCGACAGAAAATACCATGCCCCGCCTGCAATCGCGATCAGTCCGACGACCCCGGCTGCGATCAAAGGAAGCTTGTTACCACCAGATGCTTCTTCCTCCGCCGCCGGTTTGCGCGCGGCAGCAGCAGGTGCAGGTGTCGGGGAATTTCCACTAAGCGCCGCGTGAAACAATCCCGGCAAGTCAGTTGGGCGATCCTTGGGATCGGCTTTCAACAGATGCTCCAGAACCGATTTTAGGGCAGGAGCAACTTTTGGGTCAGTGATTTTCACATCCACTTTGCGGTCTTCGACCGCTGCGAACCCTTTGCCTTCGCCCGGCAATTCCAACCCGGCAGTTCGCATCAGGACCAAACCCAGGGCATAAGCATCTGTGGCCGCAGAGACCTTGTTTCCAAACAACCCCAATTGTTCAGGCGCGCAATAGCGCAGCTTTCCTGCGAAACTGTCGCCAATAATCGACTTGTCCGTACCAACACTATCCGAGGCAAGGCCAAAGTCGATGAATTTTGCCTGATTGATATCCTCATGCGAAATCATGACGTTATCGGGGGCTACGTCACGGTGCACGATACCCAGTTTGTGAATCGCTTCCAACCCTTCGGCCAATCGCAAACCCAGTTTCAAAACATCGTCAGATGACAACCGGGCGCCTTTCTTGAGGTAATGTGCCAGCGGGTGCCCCGGAACAAATTCCATCACCAGAAACAGGCGGCCATCCTTGTCCAGCATCGAGGTTTCAAACCGAACCACCGCTTCGCTGCGAACGGTCCGCAATAGGTTTGCCTCGCGTCGGAACAGATCCACCGCCTTTTGGTTCTTGGCGAAGCTGGGCGTCATCACCTTGATCGCCACCTCATGCCCGCTGGCCCGGTTCAGCCCACGGAATGTGGCGCCCATGCCGCCTTCACCCAAAAGCGATTTGATCTCATAGGTGTCTTGCAGGACGCTGCCAGGTTTCAGACCCAGTACCGAGTGTTCCATGACCCCCCTTACCTCCGGTTCTTCAGGCTAATGGCGCTGTGTTTGGTGAAGGTGCGAATGTCCATGATCTGAAAACAGATGCCAGCAAACACCAAAGACGAGGTGATCCCAAAAACAACAGTCAAAAATGCTGCAATAATGGTCGCCGTATCTGGACCAAACGGTGACAGGCGCAGCATCGCTATGGCCGTAAAACAGAAAAACACAATGGACAGTCCGGCTGTAATCCAGACCAACACTTCAAGCGATTTGCTTAATACATCCCGCATCGTTCAACCTTTCCAATTCATTCTTCGACAAACGACAGGGCCACCGCCTGAAAGTCGTCTGCAATCTGATCCAAGTCCGAATACCCAGCGACCGAGCGCGCACCGATATGGTCCTGCACCATCGCCAGACAGGTCGCACGCTCGCGACCTCGTTCGGCTTCGGTCGGGTAGATGAAATCAATCTGCTTACGCAGCAAAACAGGCGAATATTGATCGACCAGACCTTCTATCAGGTTGGCATATTCAACAATATCGGCTTTTGCCTTGGCTTCCAGCTCGGCTAGTTTTGCAGCGGCTTCTTCTTTCGCGATCAACACTTCTTCCAAAAACGCCTGGTCGCCGCTTTGACGAGCTTCGTTTTCAAGAGCGTCCAATTCGGGCTGAATGGTCAGCGAAGAGATCAACGCATTCAGATACCGCCGGATACCTTGCCCACACACCAACACACCCGAGGTCAGGATCAGGCGGATCGACTGATCTCGTTGCGCGTTACGTTCCACGCGCCCGCGGTTCAGAGTGTCCTTGATCACGGCCAACTGGGTTTTGGTCCGATCCGAGAGTGTCTCACTCGAAATTTCGTCCAGCAGGTCTATTGCCTCCTGCTCACTTGCGGCCACTGCCAAACGTTCATCAGGGCGCGCCAACTGGTCCAGACCGTCCTTGAGCGCCTGATCCTGATCGGCAGAGGTAATCGCCAAGCCTTGCAACACCAGACGCGTGCCTGTGAACCTGTCGGCAGAGGCCGTGTTGGACAAGATATCAAACGGGGGCACCTCGAACCGGGTCGACGAGGTAATGTCCGCCAATGGTGTCCGGGCATCCCCTCCTCGCTTCACAAACCCGCCTGCCTGACCGTGCAAACGCCCATGCCGCACCAGAGCAAACGGATCACCGACAATCTCGGCGGCATTGCCCAACATGTCGTGCAAACCCAACGGATTTGGGCGCAGAGATCCCATCACCTGCAATTTGCCGCCAGCCGAGGCGGTACCTCCGTGCGCAATGAACTCATCCTGCGGCGTACCATCGGGGACGGGCGGCAGCGGCGCGCGAAACAGCGCCTGATCCACGGCCAAACCGCCGCGCGCCGAATACTCCCATTCTTCTTCGGTCGGAAGCCGCAGATAGGCGCGCGTCTCGCCAACGCGGGGCAAACTGTCCGGCGCATTCTGCATCAGCCAAAGCGTGTAGGTTTCGGCAAACCGCTGATAGTCCAGCTTGGTTTGACCGACGGCAGGCACAAAGGCACGACGGCGAGGTTCTTTGTCGGGGCAACCGACCATGACAACGTCCCACTGCGCTTGCGCAAGCTCATATTTGGCCATGTAGAAATAGCCTTTGGCCACCCCATCGTCATCCGCAAACGCACCCGAAACAAAAGCGCGGCGCAGACCGTTCAAATAGGGCTGATCGCTTCCTTCCTGCCCAAGCACAACTGAAACGTCACCGATTACCCCGTCCGTGTTTGGTGTTGCTACCTTGCGAAATGTCATTGCGCCCCCGCAGGGCATAGGCAGGGTCAGGTCCCCTTCGGCAGGCTGCGGGTTAAAGTACTTTTCCTTCCAGGTGATGTCCTGCGCCTGTGCTGCAGCGGAAAAACCAAGCAAACAAGTCAACGCAGCCACTTTGGAAAAAGACGGTTTAAGCATGGGTCAGAACCTCCTGTGGTTCGACATTGCGAACGGCAAACACGGCCCAGATTGCTGCAGTCACAGCGGTTACCGCACCCAAAACCAGCGTTGCCAGAATGTCGCCGGGATACAGGCGCGCGACGGATTCTCCGGGCGCGGTTTCGAACGTGGCGTTGATGGCCAAAAGAAACGGAAGGATAAGGACCAGGGTCGCGACAACACCCCCCAGAACCAGTGTCAAACTTTGGACAACCGGAACAACGCAGCGCTGACGGTCTGGCATGGTCAGCATCGAGAACAGGCTGAAAATCACCCGTTGACGTTCGACAATACCTCTTAGGTTGGCCGACATTGCGGCCCAGAAGCCAAACATCGCCAAGGCGGCAATTGCCGTGAAGAGAAGGTTCAAATTCCGGCGGAACGACAACAAAAGTGCCGCGTTCTCGGCCCGCGGACGCGTTTGCAAGCCAAGATCGGTCAGATGCGCTGACAAAGTCGCAATGTCCTCTAACGTTCGGGCATACAGGCGATAACTCGCATAGCTGTCAGGATCTGACACCGGATCCGTCCAGTTCCTCGGTGTCACCGACAGGTCGTCCCGAAACCTTTCAACGGCTAACAGATCGGGCACAGACAGAAAAATCGCTGAACGAGGCCAGATGTCTGCCGGAACGACACCGATGACCGTCAGATCCCGCCGCGCATTCTCGCGTCGCCCGTCAACTTCGCGACCAATGATCATGTCCAAAGTGTCCCCTGCCGTCACCGACAGGTCCTGGGCCAACTTGTCGGAAACCCAGACAGTGCCGGGCGAAACAGCTTCACCGTCAATCAAAGGATCCCCGGCAGCTGACGGGATCAGAGGAACTGCCCGTTCCAATTTTCGCTGCGCTTCATTTCGCACAGCATTGGCAGACGTGTTGATCGAGCGGGTCGCAGGCACAATAAACCCAACGTCTTGACGTGCCCCCAAGGCGGCAAAAAAAGCTGCATCATGCTGTCCCGCCCCGATCGCCAGGATTTCACGATTTGAAGGGTCCTCGATCAAGCGCCCGACCATGGTGCCTATGACACCGTTCTTCAGGGCCAGAATGATCAACAACGGGCCAAGCACACCTGCCAAGGCGGCCACGAAACACAGAGCTGACTGCCAATCGTGCCGCAGTTCCCGAAGAGCCAGTTTCGCAGGAATCTTCAGCATCACGCCACCCGCGCCGCGACGCGGCCTGCCGTAGAAAAGATGGAATAGGATTGGCCCTGATGGTCAATCAGCCGGTGGTCCGCGCGGGGTGCGTTTGCGAAGTCCCCGGTCTGGGCCTGATGGCTGGCCAAAACAACGGCCGATCCAGCCTCGGCCGCCAGATGCACGATCAGCCCTTCGACCTCGGCCACATTGGCAGGGTCCAGCGCTGAGACCGGTTCATCCAACAACAGTAGCGCGGGTCGACCCAGCAAAGCCCGCGCAACCGACACGCGCTGCCGCTGACCAACCGATAACTGACCGGGTTTGCGTGCTTTGTAATCGCCCAGCCCCAGTGCCCGGATCAGGTGATCCTGCCACTCGGCATCCGGTGCCTGCCCGGCCACCCGTACGGGAAGTTCGATGTTTTCCAGCAAGTTCAGATATGGAACCAAGGTGTTGGTTTGCAAAACAAAGCCAAGCCGGTCGGGTCCGGCAAATGCAGCACGCGGCGTGTCAGGCGCGACCTGCACGCCAGCGATTTCATGCCGCATGTCCGGCAAATCCACCAACGGCAACGCCCCGGCGATCAAACCCAAGGCCGTGCTTTTGCCGGCACCACTGACTGCATCCAAGACGATGGTCTCGCCCGCTTTCAAATCCAGCTCTTCGATCACAACAAAGAACCCCGGCGCCCGTTCGATGCCAAGGTTTCGGATCGACAAAACGGTGTCAGGGTCGTTTGAGGACAAGAGCGATCCCTCCCAATTCGACCTTGGACTTCGTGTTAATTTGCACCGGCTCATTTGGTTTCAGCCGACGCCCATCGACCTTGGTGCCGTTGGACGATCCCAGATCCGTCAGCATCATCTTGCGCCCCTGCAACGAAAGACTTGCATGACGACGGCTTAGGTTGCGGTCGGTGACTGTCAGCGTGTTTTCACTCGCCCGACCTATGGTCACACCGGATTGCAGTTGTGCCGCACTGAACTGCGCGGATTGTCCGGCCATTGTGACCGCTAGAATGGACCGCCCGCGTGGCTTGACGACAGCGGCACCGCGGCTGGGCGTGTCTTCGGCATCGTCCCGCTTTCTCGAAGCTACCAAGTACATTCCGCCGATCACCAAAGCGCCGCCACCGCACAGGACCGAGAGAATGATTAAAAGAGTACTGTCCGATCCCCCGCCGCCGGACACGATCGCCGGATTGTCAGGATCACAGCCAGCCTTGTGGCGCGTGAAAGGTACGTTACTGTCTTGCAAAAACCCAACGATGGAGTTGGCAGACGGCGCAAAGAAGGTACCGTTGGCTGGTGTCTCACCATCGGAATTCAACACTACTCCAGCCGTGTTGATCCCCAGAACCGAGCCACAGAAATCGATCATCGGCCCGCCCGAGTTGCCGGGGTTGATTGCGGCGGTATGCTGCACAATCTCTTGCGTGCCACGGTTGCGCTGCGTTTTGCCTGGCGACACTTTACTGACAGCTCCTTGCGTCAGCGTGGTTTCGAAAAACGCCAATTCGTTGCCGCTGTCATTCGACACGTCCGACGTGCCCGGAAACCCAACGGCAGCGACCTGTTCGCCTTTGTTGATGGTGCCGACACGCACTGCCAGAATGTTTGGCGTGTGCCCAAAGCTTTCCTGCGGCGTGATTTTCAAGATCGCCATGTCCTTTTCGAACGATGCAAAGGCTACCTGAACGTCGTATTTGTAGATCCGGTTTCCTTCTTTGAACCCAACAAAGGCCCCCGTGCCGCCGTCGATGACATGGTGGTTGGTTAAAAAGAAATACCCGTCTTCGCCTTGTAATGGCGCAAGAACAAACCCCGAGCCGGTGCCCCATCCGCCGTCATATTGGACAACCACACGACCAACAGCAGCATCGGCCACAGCAACCACTTCTGATTGGATTTGGGACCAAGCGGACGAGGCTCCAAAGCATACCGAACACAGAACGGAATACACAAAAACTCGAAGAACAATCATTACATTCACATCAAGGTTCCATAAGCAATCACGGCCAGAGCGACGACCAGAATGAAAAACAACACCAGCAAAGACGCCTTGTGCCCACCCGACCGGCCACGCTTTTGCCGGGTTTTGCGCATCTCTGGTTTTCGTGTGACGTTAGGCTCCGGCTGTTGCGATTTGATCTGGGGCACGTCCAGATCAATCTCTGCGACCCTTGCATAGTCACGCGCGGTTCGAATGCGATCTCGCGGTAAAAGCTTGCACCCCAAGTCAATCGCATTCAGCAGGGCGTCATCATACGTGTCCTGCACCCTGTTGCGGACCAGATTTTGACGCACGGGAACATACGGGTCACGCCCGGAAGAGCGCACATCCTGCCAACGCTCTTCCGCATTGGGCGGCAAACTTTGGGATACCATTTCGTACAGGATCACTGACAATGCAAATAGATCGCTCCACGGTCCTTCATGTACGCCGCCAGCCAAACCCGTCTTTTCGGGGGGGAACTGTTCAATCGCTGCGTATTTCCGCGTGAACATTGACGCCAGCCCGCTGGATTTTCCCATTAAACGCGCGGCCCCAAAGTCGATCAGGATAGGCTGACCATCTTTTCGGATCATGACATTTGCTGGCTTCATATCCCGATGCACAACACCCACCTTGTGCACTGCATCCAAAGCCCCGAGCATAGACCGCAGAAAAGTCTTTACCAGTTCCTGCGGCACCGATCCGCGTGCATCGATCATACGCGCCATCATCCGGTCAAGCGGGTCGCCATGGATGTATTCCATCACACAATAGGCCGTACCGTGTTTGCGGAAAGCGGCGCGCACGCGCATCAGGCCCTGCTGCTGTGGCAAATCACGCAGCAAATTGGCCTCCTGCAGAAACGCCTCCAGCCCCATGTGAAACAGCTGCCGCCCCTCTGACGTCGGAGCAACTGCATTGTTGGGCCCTCGGTTCGCATAGTCTGCCGGAAAATACTCCTTGATCGCGAACCTTTCACCGGTTTCCCGATTGCGCGACTGATAGGTGATGCCAAAGCCCCCCTGCCCCAGCACGTCCCCCAGGACGTAGCCGGCAAAGGTTTCTCCCTTTGGCAAGTGAACGGACACGGGCGGGGCTACTCCTGATCTATTCCACCTGAGGACGGTTGCTCGTCCTGATTGGTCACTTCGTCCGGGGTTTGATCCTCAGCGGGTTCAGATGATTCAGCTGGTGCACTGCTTTCATCCGTATCACTTTCATCGGTTGCATCCGGCTCAACTTCAGGCACCTGAGTGTCAGCCTCGTCAGAAGGCGCGATCTGTTCGCCATCCGATGTGTCATCTGACTGTTCCGGATCGGTCGTGACCGAGCGATCGCCTATGCTACGCTCTTCCTGAGACGGTGCCGCCGTTTCTTGCGCGGGTTCAGGCTCGGTCTCGGCCACTTCTTCGCCTTTGAAGGTGAGCGCGCCAACAGCGGCCCCAATCGCCAAAGCGCCAAGGCCAATTGCAGCATATTTCAACGTTTTCTTATTGTTTTCTGCACCGTTGAAAGCCCATTGGCTGCCGCGCAGCATACTGCTCATACCATCTTGAACATGGGCATAAACAACAACCGTTGTATTATCCTGCTTTGGCTTGCCTTTCGCTTCGACCGCGTTCAGCAAGTCCGAGGCAACGCCACGCATATCTCTGCTTTTGCCGTTTTGCAGAACGCTGGCGATTTCGGCTTGGGGCAATGTGTCCAGCCCATCCGAACACGCCAATACCACGTCGCCGGGCTTGAGGCTTATTGCATTGACGTCCGTCAACGAGATCCGATCGCCCATGAGCGCAGACCGCAGCGCGTTGCGGCGTGGATGATTGTCCGCCTCTTCTTGCGTGATCTGGCCTGCGGCCACCATTTGCAGCAATTCGCCATAAAGCGAATGATCTGCGTTCAGCTTTTTCAACCTCCCGTCGCGTAGCAGAAACAGACTGCTGTCGCCCACGGAAACCCAAACCAGACGATCCCCCAGTTTGAGTGCAGCAACCAGTGTGCAACCCATACCCTTTAGGTCGGGCTGGCTGGCGATCTTCTGACGCAGTGCTTCATTCGCTGCGGTCAACGAATCCTGCAGCCGTTCACGCGGGCGCGGTGCGACCGAGCCTTCGATGAAATGAGATTTAAAGACCGACAGCGCCAGATTTGCCGCCACCTCGCCCCCGGCATGGCCGCCCATTCCATCGGCGACCAGCATGAGGATATCGGATTTTGGGTCGCGCTCGTTTTGAAATACGATGTCGAACGCGTCTTCCTGGTTCTCTCGCTGACCCAGGCTCTGTTTGCCGCTGATGATTGTCATCTGGATCAGTCGTCAGAGCTTTCGGCCAGTTCAGACCAGTCAAAATCCTCGTTACAGAAGGCCACAAAGCGCACATGCGTCTGTTTCGACAACTCGATCAGCGCGTAATTCTCCAGCGGCATGGTCGTTGCCACGATCTGGCCGTTGATCCGGCTGATGTTCCGCCCGGTCCCCGGCGCCGCGAAGAACACTCGGTTTGCGTCATCGAAGATAACCCTCAGATGGTCCTTGCCGGAAATCATCTTGTCGCCGAAATCCAGGGCCACACGCTCATCACCATCCCGGCCCAAAGTGTTCATGCCAGAGCCCAGATTGACCGACTGGCCAAGGCCCGGACCTTTGACCACGACCAGCCATCCGGTAATGGGATCGACCATGGGATCGAACTCGGCCTTTCCCGAAAACTCTTTGGACATCCCGCCATGATAAATCTGAGTTTTCTCGGATTCGACGTATTCGGTTGGAGCTTCGCTGAACGACGACCCGCCAATCGCGTGTGTCGGTTCGTTGTCGGACGGAGAAATGCTCTCGGTAAACCCTTCATCCGAGCCGAAATCCACGTCGCTCAGCTCTTCTTCGTCCTTGTCGAACAGCCAGCTGGTTTTGTTGTCATTTCCCATTGTTTTCACCTTTCCTGTTCAGTTGATCCCGCAGCCTATGCCCGGACCAGTTTCAGGCGTACGGACCCAAGGCCCACAGTGTCACCTACATTAATCTTCTGCGCGCCTTTGATTTTGCGGTCATTCACAAGCGTGCCGTTCAGACTGTCCAGATCGCTGAGCGTAAACCGCCCGTCCTGAGTTCCGCTCAGCTCGGCATGGACACGCGACACGCCACCGTCAGGGATGACCACTGCGTTAGTGCTGCTGCGCCCCAGTGTCGAACGGCCGGCCGGAACCGGGAAGCGATGCCCGTTATCTACACGCACCAGATAAGCTACCGGAGGTGGTACATATGCTGCGGTTGGTGCGCTGTCTTGTGCAGGCATTTCCGTTACATCCTGCAGATCATCCGGGCCAAGATCGTCCAGATCATCCTCTTCTTCGGTGCCACCCCGGCGCATAAGCAAAACCGCCAGCAAAAGGGCCAGCAGGGCAATAACACCAGCGCCAATATAGACATAAAGCGCAGGCAGGCCAAAAATCAGCGGTTCTTCCTCAGCGGGTTCGGCTGGTTCCTCCGGTTCTACCGCTGCAACGTTTACGGGCTGGAATTCAGCCGAGTAGCTTTTGGTCTGGGTTTGACCAGGCTGCCCAACCACCGGTTCAATCATGTCAATTGTGATCCGTGCCGGGGCCGGATCACCAACCGGCACAATCAGCCCAGAGCCTTTGACAGCGTTTCCGTAGCTGCGGATAAAACTGGAAACAACAGTGTTTGCCGTCTGCTGGTTCTGCAGGAAAACTTCTTCCATCAACCCGTTTTGTGGGTCGGTCAGACGTTTCAAAACATCGATGCCGCGGGTGGTGCGCGCATTGCCTTGCGCGCGCCAGAACATCCCCAAAGCAGAGACCGACACGCCAGCCTTTTCCGCCGCTTCCGAAATTTCTTCGACCGTGGCCAGCCCTTCTTCGTCGCCATCAGTGATCAGGATCAGGTTCTTTAGAAGAACATCGTCCTGCTCGCTCAGCAGTTCTATCGCCCGCGTGGAATTCGCCACCAAACGTGTGTTCTGTTCTTTGATTTCCAGCCCTTCGATTACGTCTTCGGCCCGAGACCGACTGGTGGAAAACGGCGAAAGCTCGACAATATCGTTGCCAAAGCCGTAGATCGCCACTTTCTCATCTGGTGGCAGGTTGGCTACCACGCGTGAAATGAGGTCGCGCTCTCGGGTCCAACTGCGTACGCGACCGCTGCGATCCCCGACCGACAGGTCAATCAGAACCATCGTAGCGGACAGAGTCAGGTTTCCGGGGATTTCATCAACGTCTTTCACGAACTCAAAATCGGCTTGGCTGTCGCCCAAAGACCGAAAACTCATGCCACCCCGTTCGTTGCCCGAAGGGACGCGCACCAGGCAACTGTCTTCTGGCGCGGGCTTTGCAGGAGCGCAATCGAGAATGGCAAGACCCGTCGCTGGCGCGCGTGTCTTACCGTCTTGCGCGGTGGCCGCGCCTGCAAAAAACATTGCAGCCGCAACCGCAATAAATGTGCGTGAAATTCCGTAGGTCACGATCCCAAGACCCCCCTCAGGCAAGACGTCCCGGTCGTCGCATGCGTCGACAAGCGCCGACCTGACGTGTTTCGTATCAGATTGACAGCGCGCGGTAGGCTGACTTGATCCGGCTCAACTCCGACCGCACCACAGATGGGCTGGCCCCTGCGGCGACATCCCGTTCAACAGCATTGAGCTGGCTGTCCAGCGCCTGCACCTGTTGCAGTTTGGCCGGATCCGATGCCGACGCTGCACGCGCCTTGGCCCCTTGCGCCTTTACATCGGCAATCTGCTGCCGCAGCGCGTTAATCTCGCTTTGGTTGGCGTCACGCTGTGCTGCCAACTGTGCGTTGCGCTGTTCAGCAGCTTTGTTCTGGGCCAGAATAGCGTCCGCCTGCGCTTTGTTCTGCGCAATCTGGCGGTCGTATTCACCCGAGTTTAAGTTTGCAATGTTGTCGAAAAGTGTTGCCGTAGTCGGGTCAGTCGACCCTGTACATCCCGCTACTGTGATGACGGAAACCAGTACGAGCGGTTTCGAGAAACGAAAAAGATCAGAGTTCATTTTACACACTTATGATTAGAAAACCCGCGCCTGTCGCCAGGCGCGGGTCAAAGAAATTCTTAAAGAAGGTTGATGGACGCACGTGTGCGCGCAAGGCGATTCTTATTGCTGACTGCCGCGTTGGTTGCGCCACCCAGACCGGGTTGGCCCTTGCTGGATGCGGTGCGCAACTCGGAAATCGTTTTGTCCATATTCTGTTCACTGCGCTTCAGCTCGTTCGACACAACCTGACGGTTCGATTTGATCGCGTTGACGCGCTTGTTGTAAGCGGACTGTGACAATTGCCCACCGTCCAGCTGCCGACGCAGAGACTTCAACTCGGCGTTTTGCGACGCCAGAACCGAACGCAGGTTTGACTGAACCGAATTCAGCTGATTGCTCACGTTGGACAGATTTGCCAGTACGGCCTTGCTGTTGACGATATCAACATTCTTGGCTGCAGCTTTCTTACCAACCTGGTTGCCGCCGACACCACCGATCAAGCCGCCTGCCGCTGCACCAGCGGCACAATCACTTGCACCGCCGCCAAGCAGCAAGGCCACACCACAGCCCACTGCGGCACCGGCCAGTGCGCCCTGCACCGTATTGTTCACGATGATATCCTTTGAAACCTGATCAAGGCTGCGCACCTGTTTCTCAAGTTGCTTTTCCTGCTGCGTCTTACCCGCAACTGCCGACGATGTGGCAGATTGAATTGTTTCTTCAGTACAGGCTGACAGTAGCAATGAAAAAGCGGCAAAAATGGAAATAGCGACTGAACGCATCAAGTAACTCCGTACACATAAATTATTCTTCGTAGTTGATTATGAACTCACATACTTTTTATTTTCAATCAACGATTCGCGTGTTCGCGTGATTAACAAAAATCGATGAAGTTTGGTGCGGCTTATATTATGGACACTTTCTCTCAAAGCTTGGTTACAATATGAAATTACCCTTTGAAGTCAGAGACAAAATCTCTCTTGCAAATGATGTCTTTTCTTTTCTTGGCAACATTGGGGCCGGAATTGGCGCATTGTTGGCATTTCTTGGAATTACCTCTAATTTAGCGAACAATACCACAAATGTCATATTTAATGTTCAGGTTTCTTCACTCTCGCTACCCGTGCGCCTTACACTTCTACTTTTGATTGCAGCGGCTTTGGGATGGGGGATTGGGGCAGTTGTTGGAAAACTCTGCCGTTCCAGAAATGACTCGCTGAGTTTCATAGCGTATATTGTTGCTCTGCTCTGGGGGGGCTTGATGGTCGGGGCGGCTGACTGGCTTGCTGTTGCACCGCGCCATCAAGTGTTGTCCGAGACCTTGTTGTTCACCGTGGCCGGAACCGGACTGGCCCTTTGGATCGCCGGATTCCATTTCCAAAGCGCATCCTCAAGAAGCAAGCGCATACTGCGTGTTCAATGCGATGCGTTGCTTTTGTTTTCGATTGGTTCAGCCTTGTTCTTGGCACTGACACTGTTGGGGGCAGGCACATGAAGCTTGGTGGTCCATTAGATTCCAAAAGCGCGGCACGCTTGCTGAGCGCGGCCGCAATCCTCGACTTCATGTTTCTTGGCTTTGTGCTGGCAACGATAGAACCTGTCTTGCGTCAGGAGTTGGGGTTGCGTCACGTCGGGCTGGCCTTGCCGATCGGGCTCTATGTGGCTCTTGTACTGATCTATTGGCTGATCTGCGAAGGGTTCCTAGGTGGGCTGAGCCTTGGGCGCTACGCCATGCGCCTGAACATGCGGGACAAGCAAGGTAAACCCATTTCACCTGTGCGGCGATCCACCCGCGCCGTCAAAAAGATCATGTCTCTGGGCCTTACAGGAATGAACCCCAATGCCGTTTCGGGATATGACCGAGCGGCTGAGGTGACATGGTACAGCCCCATGGCACCGCGCCCCCTGGCCTATTGGCAGCTTGCCGTAATGGATGGCCCGGATCGCGGCAAGGTCATCGAGTTTCGGAAGGTGGCGGGCTTGCAGAAATCCCATCAAATCAAGATTGGCCGCGATCCAAACTGGGCAGACCTGGCACTGTCCCGCAGCGAAAAAGCTTCGGGCCAACACTGTGTGTTAAGGGTTGAAAAGAAGGGTGTTCTGTACATCCGGGACATGAACTCTTCCAACGGCACCTGGACAGGTGGTCGCCGGGTTGGACCCGAGAAATGGATGCCTCTGGCACCAGACGGTCGGTTCCGCGTTGGGAATATAACGGTGGCTGTGCTGCGGTAATGCGATCATAAACCGCTGTTTCAAGGACCAAACGCTCCAGCTTAGTTTCGCTGGCTGGCAACCACGTTGAACCAGTTAAACGACTTTCAACAGAAAACCAGGCGAGGGAATCCTCGCCTGGATTTTTCATACTTTAGGCGACCAGATCAAACCGGTCGTTGTTCATTACCTTGGTCCACGCCGCAACGAAGTCGCGCGCGAACTTCTCGGCGTTGTCATCCTGAGCATAGACCTCGGCATAGCCACGCAGGATCGAGTTCGAGCCGAAGACCAGATCAGCACTGGTGGCCGTGAACTTGACCTCACCGGATGCGCGATCACGCAACTCGTAGGTGCCACCCTCGACCGGATGCCAGCTGAGCGACATATCCGTCAGGTTGACGAAGAAGTCAGTGGTCAGCTGTCCGACACGGTCGGTGAAGACACCGTGCGCCGATCCGCCATGATTGGCACCCAGAACACGCAGGCCGCCGACCAGAACGGTCATCTCAGATGCCGTGAGGCCCAGCAATTGCGCACGGTCCAGCATCATCGCCTCGGGCGACACGGCGTATTCCTTCAACTGCCAGTTGCGGAATCCATCAGCCAGTGGTTCAAGCACCGAGAAGCTGTCTGCGTCGGTCTGTTCGTCTGTCGCATCGCCGCGACCAGCCGAGAAGGGAACCGTGACATTAAAGCCTGCAGCCTTGATCGACTGTTCCAGACCGACATTGCCTGCCAGAACGATCACGTCAGCGACCGACGCTCCGGTTTCAGCAGCGATCGGCTCCAGCACGCCCAGCACTTTTGCCAGACGCTCAGGCTCGTTGCCCGCCCAGTCTTTCTGCGGTGCCAGACGGATGCGCGCACCATTTGCGCCACCGCGTTTGTCAGACCCACGGAAGGTGCGGGCGCTGTCCCAGGCGGTGGTGATCATCTCGACTGCAGTCAGGCCGCTGTCCGCGATCTTTGCTTTGACCGCATCAACGTCATATCCAGTCGAACCTGCAGGGATCGGATCCTGCCAGATCAGGTCTTCTGCGGGCACGTCCGGACCGTAGTAGTTAACGCGTGGGCCCATATCGCGGTGGGTTAGCTTGAACCACGCACGGGCGAAGGTGTCCGCGAAATAGTCCGGATCGGCCATGAATTTCTGACAGATCGCGTTGTAGGCCGGATCAACTTTCATCGCCATATCCGCATCGGTCATCATCGGCATCCGGCGGACAGACGGGTCGGTCGGATCGACCGGCTTTTCATCTTCCGGCATGTCGATGGGCTGCCACTGATGCGCGCCAGCGGGCGATTTGCCCAGTTCCCATTCGTAACCGAACAGATAGTCGAAATAGCCCATATCGAACTTCAGCGGCTCTTTCGTCCAGGCTCCTTCAATGCCTGATGTGAACGCGTTGGTCGCCTTGCCGTTCTGATCAGGATTGTCCCAACCCAAGCCCTGGCCAGACACAGGGCAGGCTTCGGGCTCGGCACCGATGTTGTCACCCGCCATCGCGCCGTGCGCCTTACCGACCGTGTGACCACCGCATGTCAGCGCTGCAGTCTCTTCGTCATCCATAGCCATACGAGCAAAGGTTTCACGGATATGCAAAGCGGTACGTGCCGGGTCCGGGTTGCCGTTCACACCTTCGGGGTTCACATAGATCAGACCCATATGTACTGCGCCCAGCGGGTTTTCCAGCGTGCTGGGTGTTTCCAGATCGCCATAGCGGCTCTCGGACGGGGCCAGCCATTGGTTTTCTGAACCCCAGTACACGTCTTTTTCCGGGCCCCAGATATCTTCGCGGCCAAAACCGAAACCAAAGGTTTTCAGGCCCATGGATTCATACGCAACAGTGCCCGACAGGACGATCAGGTCAGCCCAGGACAGTGCGTTGCCGTATTTCTTTTTCACCGGCCACAGCAGACGGCGCGCTTTATCCAGGCTGGCGTTGTCTGGCCACGAGTTCAGCGGAGCAAACCGGATGTTGCCCGAACCCGCGCCGCCACGGCCGTCACCCAGGCGATAAGAGCCGGCCGAGTGCCACGCCAGACGGATCATCAGGCCGCCGTAGTGACCCCAGTCCGCCGGCCACCAGTCTTGACTGTCGGTCAACAGCGCCTCGACATCGGCGCGAACGGCTTTGAAATCCAGACCTTTGACCGCTTCACGGTGGTTGTAATCCGCATCCATCGGGTTGGTGCGCGTGTCGTGCTGGCTCAGAATGTCCAGGTTCAGCGCATCCGGCCACCATTTGGTGACAGAATTGCCCGTGCCTGTGTTCCCGCCATGCATAACAGGGCAGCCGCCGGATTGGTGATTGTGAGGGTTACCGTCCATTGTAAATCTCCTGAGTATTTACCTAGGGGTTTAGATAGGTTGACTCGTACCCGACCCAATCGATAAATGGAAATTTGTAATTTCTATCATTGTGATTAGTTTTTCAAATGAAAGCACTGACACTCAAGCACCTGCGTTACTTCGAGGCCCTTGCCACTCATGGTCACTTCGGCAAAGCCGCGGCGGCCAGTGCAATCTCGCAACCTGCCCTTTCCATTCAGATTAAAGAGTTGGAGGCCATAATGGGCGGTCCGCTGGTAGAACGCGCCGCGCGTGAGACCCGGCTGACGGCACTTGGAGAAGACGTTCTGAGCCACGGCCGAGAAATCCTGATGCGGGTCGAAGATTTGGGCAATCTGGTACAATCACCGTCCGGCCCATTGTCAGGCCGTTTGCGTATAGGCGTTATCCCAACAGTGGCGCCTTACCTGCTGCCGTCGATCATCAAGGCTTTGTCGCAGCGATTCCCACAGCTGACAATCGAACCCAAAGAGACCATCACAGAGTCGGTGATCCGGGAAATTCTCGACTCGCGGCTGGATGTCGGCGTTGTCGCCCTACCTGTTTCCGAGCCCAGCCTTCGGGAGTTTTCGCTGTTCAACGAAGACTTCTTACTGGTCCGCCCGGCACAAGACGCCAGCCTTCCCATTCCCAGTTCGTCGCAGCTCAGAACAATGCGGTTGTTGTTGCTGGAGGAAGGCCATTGTTTCCGTGACCAGGCCCTGTCTTTTTGTTCGATCCGCAATATCGAACCGCAGCAGATCATGGAGGGAAGTTCGCTTTCCACACTCGTGCAGATGGTTGGGGCCGGGATTGGCGTGACGCTGATACCGGAAATGGCAGTCGGCTTGGAAACCCGTTCCGCCGATGTTTCAATCGCCCGGTTCCAGGACACACCGCCTGCCCGGACGATTGGATTGGTCTGGCGCAAAACAAACCCGCTCAGCGAAAACCTTCTTAAGATCGGTGCAATTGTGCGCAAAACCGCGGAAGAGAATATTCTGCACGCGGGGCAAAATGGCCAAGCGATCGCTGATTGAGTGTGAGGCGAGGTCAGCCAGGCCTTTCAGCGCGCATCTGGCTGTCTGACGCTCACGCAGAAAAAACATCATAAGCTTTGAGAGCCTTTGCACTGTAAGCATAGGACGGCCCGCCGCCCATATAGGTCGCCATGGCCAACGCCTCGCACATCTCTTCGCGCGTGGCCCCCAGACGAACAAGCGACTTCACATGAAACCCGATGCAGCTGTCACAACGGGTCGCGACAGCGATGCCCAACGAGATGAATTCCTTGGTCTTTTCGCTCAATACACCGTCGGACTTGGCGGCCTTGCCCATGATGCCAAAGCCACGCACCGTTTCGGGAACCTCTTTCGAGAAGGTGCCGATGTTGGCCTCGGTCTCGGCCATGAAATCTTTCCAGTCCATAAGTAAGCTCCTTATCCGCGCTCATCTGCGCCCATGCGGCGTTCCAACCAGCGCACACCAGCACTGATGATCAGTACGAGGATCAAATATTCAAAGATCAGCAGTGTGTAGATTTCCAGCGGGCGGTATTCCGTCACCACCAATTCATTCGCGCGGCGAGTCAATTCCTGCATCCCGATAACGCTGGCAAAGGCGCTCATCTTGACGATGTAGATGAACTGGTTTGCCAACGGAGGCAGAATACGCCGGATCGCCTGAGGCAGGATCACGTAACGCATGGTCTGTACATAGTTCAGACCTATGGTTTGCGCCGCTTCACGCTGACCGCGCGCGATGGATTGAATACCCGCACGATAGATCTCGGCGGTAAAGGCACTGTCCGAAATCGCAAGGGTGATGATCGCGCCCCAGAATGGATCGATTGGCACGTTCATTCCCATCGACTGGAACACGATAGGCAATCCATAAAAGACCCAAAACAGCATCGGCAGCAGTGGAATGGCGCGGATGAATTCCACGTAGACCCGGTTGATCAAACGCCAGCCGCGTTTCTCGGACAGGCCCGGCAATGCCACCATCAATCCGATGACAATCGACAGAACTGCGGCAATAAGAGAGATCTGTATCGTCGCCCACATGCCAGAAATCAGGAATTTAACATTGGTCCAGCCCGATGCCGTGGTAGGGTCGATCACATACCAGCCCCAAGTCTGGGACGAGGAACAACCCGCCAGCAACAGCAAGGGCGCTATCAGAAGAAGTTTTTTCATAGCCCCTCTCAGTGCTGCAATATCTGCGACAGGAATTTACGACACCGCTCGGATTGCGGGTTAGTGAAGAAATGCTCGGGCTTGCCCTCTTCGACGATCTCGCCCGCGTCCATGAAGATCATCTTGTCGGCCACTTTGCGCGCAAACCCCATCTCATGGGTTACAACAACCATGGTCATGCCTTCATTCGCCAATTCGACCATTACATCCAGCACTTCCGAGATCATTTCGGGATCCAGGGCCGAGGTCGGCTCATCGAACAACAGCACGCGCGGTTCCATACAAAGGGATCGTGCAATGGCGACGCGTTGTTGTTGACCACCGGACAACTGAATGGGTTTTTTGTCCGCCTGATCAGGGATGTGTACGCGCTCCAGATAGAGACGTGCCTTTTCCTCGGCCTCCTTACGGCTCAGACCCCGCGCTTTGATCGGGCCCAGAGTCAGGTTTTCCAACACGGTCAGATGCGGAAACAGGTTAAACTGTTGAAACACCATTCCAACCTCGGACCGGATCGTCGCCGCAGATTTTGCATCATCCGTAAGTTCGACCCCATCCACGCGGATGGTTCCTTTCTGGTGTTTTTCCAACTGGTTGATACACCGAACGACGGTTGACTTACCTGAGCCCGAAGGCCCGCATATCACCACCTTCTCGCCGCTGTTGACCGTCAGGTTTATATCCTTGAGTACGTGAAACGTGTCGAACCACTTGTTCACGCCCACAAGTTCAATTGCGGCGTCTGGCATAAGCTGGTCTGCCCTTGTTTTGGTCAAGTTGTAATATTTTCTTGAGGTTATCTTTCTCTTTCGGGTTAAATCAATGATGAACACGGCGGCAAGACATAAACATCACCAACGGGAGAAAGCGATGAACACTTTTTTGAAAGCAGCGGCAGCAGCCGCGCTGGGTCTGGTATTGTCAGGTGCCGCACAGGCGCAATCCGCACTGAACGAGATTCTGGATTCCGGCGTGCTTAAAGTGGGCACCACCGGTGATTGGAACCCCATGTCGCTGCGCGATCCGGCCACCAACAGCTACAAAGGCTATGACATCGACATCATGAACGAGTTGGCCGCCGATCTGGGGGTTGAGGTCGAATATGTGCCGACCGATTGGAAAACGCTGGTCAACGGCGTGGTGGCGGGCAAGTACCACCTGACCGGTTCGGCCTCGATCTCTCCGCCGCGCATGAAGGTCGCCGGTTTTTCGGATAGCTACATCGCGGTGGAATTGTTCCCGTACACGACCAAGGATAAGGCGGACAAATTTGACGGCTATGATTCAATCAACCAACCGGGCGTGACGGTCGCCACCACGCTGGGCACGACGTTTGAAAAGCGTGTGCGTGAATGGTTCCCGAACGCCGAGATTAAAGTTGTCGAAGCCCCGGCCCGTGGTTTTCAGGAAGTGATCGCTGGACGCGCAGATGTGTTCATCACGTCGAACATCGAAGGATCGACACTTGAGGAGAAGTTCCCTGTGGTCCGTGTCAAGAATGCAGGTCCCCGGTCGCCGTCGCCCATCGCGATGATCCTGCCGCAGGGCGATCAGGTCTGGATCAACTACGTGAACAACTGGATCGAAGTGAAAAAAGCGCAGGGCTTCTTCGAAGCTAACCGCGCGAAATGGGGTCTCTGATCCCTTTTCAGAAAGACCCTGCACCTTAACGCCCGGTCTTCAGGATCGGGCGTTTTCTATTTTGACGTGACTGGGCAAAGTGCTTTGCGCACTAATTTTTCGATTAATACGTCCGCGGAACCAGACCGGCCTGAAACCATTGAATAAAAGAGACGATAGAAAACACGGGCAACCCAGTAGCCTGTTGGATAACGCGTGCATAGGGGCACATATTTGTGCATTCCAGCACGATTGCACCCAAGTCAGGGTTGTCCGCAACCAAGGTACGCGCCGCCTGTACATTGTCTTCGCGCGCTTTCTGAACATCCAGCCTTAGCTCATTTCCAAGGATCGCGCGGGTGAACTCCTGCCCGCCTTCGGTTGTGCCAATCGGGGTATCCAACGGCACGTTGGCCGCGCGCAGATGATCTTTCGTCAGGGTCGAGGCTGAAATGGTCAAAACCCCTGCGCGCTTGCCCGCAGGCAGGATGCGGTTCACCATTTCTACCTGCATCAAGGACGATGTTGCCACCGGAACCGGGACGGCTTGGGCCAGTTCTTTCTGGAACAAGGACAGGAAACCGCAATTGGTGGTTATGCCATCCACACCATCCCGCACCAGATCCTGAGCCGCCTCGATGAACGGATCCAACATCCCCTCGGCCCGGTGCCGAACCACCCGATCCGGCGAGGCATCGCGGACAATGCGATAGAGCACCGGAAACGGCCAAGTCAGCGCGTTGCCCATGTCACCCGGGATTCTCGGGAACTGGGCATCCAGCATCAGAATACCGACGGATGCGCCGTAGATGGATTTTCCCCCCTGCGCGATCATCCCTCGACCTCCTCGATTATCCGGGCCGAGATTTCTTCGGACCCTTCCATATAAATGCTGCTAATCCCGTGACGTACAGCATCCTGCACCTGATCCATGCGCTTGGTGATATGGGCACCCAGAACATGCGCGGCCTCTTCCGCGTTCCGTGCGACCAACGCATGCATAACTCGCTTATGTTCGTCTTTTGAACGGTGCACCCGGTCCAAACTCATGGAGATCCAGCGGATATAGCGGATGCGCTCGTTGATCCGCGTCAGAGTTTGCAATAGCTCCATATTGCCTGACAGTTTGGCTATCCCAAGGTGAAACGCCTCATCCCGGCTGACTGCTTCTTCGACGGTCAGGCCGGTGATATCGATGCCTGCTGAGTAAAGCTCATCCCGCAGATTCTGCAGGTCTTTGTCAGAGGCCTTGGAACACGCCGCACGCGCGGCGGCAGTTTCGATAATCTGGCGCAGCTCGAAAAGGTCAAACACGCTTTGCGCATCCAACGGGCGGCAGAAAAACCCTTGCCCGGGGCGAAAGTCAAAAAGCCGCTCGGCAACCAGCCGGTTCAACGCCTCGCGCAGTGGCGTTCGGCTGACGCCCAGATCCTTGGACAGAGCGACTTCGTTCAGACGATCCCCGGGGCGCAGACGAAACGAAACCGCCATCGCCTTAACCTGATCATATATGTCGTCGACCCTTGGACCCGCCATTAACCTGCCCTTCCTCTTGTTTGCCACAGGTGCCACAGGCAGAGCTTGAAATCAATATACAAAACTGTATACAGTTCTGCGTACAGTGTGGAATCGAGAGGCTCGTAGATCATGACAGGGACGAATTATCTGACCGGGGCAGAGGCTATGGTGCGTATGCTCGAGGCACATGGCGTGAAGCACATGTTCGGTCTGTGCGGCGATACCACCTTGCCGTTCTATGACGCTCTGGCCCGCATGGATCACGGTATTCAGCACATTTTGACACGGGATGAACGGCACGCAGCCTATATGGCGGATGGTTACGCGCGTGTGACAGGAAAACCCGGTGTCTGCGAAGGTCCCTCGGGCGGTGGCGCAACTTACATTCTGCCCGGCGTTGTCGAAGCCAATGAAAGTTCCGTTCCGATTCTGGCGATTACCTCGGACGTCGCGACAACCAGCCGGGGCAAGTACCCGTTGACCGAGCTGGATCAGCCTGCCCTGTTCAAGCCGTTGGCCAAGTGGAACACCTCGCTGGACGACGCCGCGCGGCTTCCGGCCATGGTGCGGGCAGCCTTCCGGGCAATGACAACGGGCACGCCGGGCGCCACGCATCTGGCTTTGCCCTTCGACACGCAAAAAGCGCAGGTGGATGAGGCCGAAATCTGGGCGGATGACAGGCATCGCAGCTATCCTGCCGAACGCGCTGCCCCGGACATGGATGCGATCGAAGCCGCGGCGGATATTCTGGCGCGAGCCAAATCCGCTGTTGCGGTCTGTGGCGGGGGGCCAGTTCTGTCAGG
This sequence comes from Ruegeria sp. HKCCD4884, assembly GCF_013110855.1. Classification (NCBI taxonomy): domain Bacteria; kingdom Pseudomonadati; phylum Pseudomonadota; class Alphaproteobacteria; order Rhodobacterales; family Roseobacteraceae; genus Ruegeria; species Ruegeria sp. HKCCD4884. The sequence continues at coordinate 166,142 of NZ_WVRJ01000008.1, read as the reverse complement.
TGCAACCGACGCACTGCGACAGGTCGCAAATTTGTTGGACATGCCCGTTGCCACAACCGTTTCCGGCCAGGGTTCCATCGCCGAAACCGACCCTCTGGCTTTGGGCGTTGTCGGGTCTAACGGAGGTGTGCCCGCAACACGTGCCGTCGTGGATCAGGCGGATGTTGTTCTGTTCATAGGCTGCCGCGCCGGCTCGGTCACAACCGAACGGTGGAGAAGCCCAGGGCGCGATGCCACGATCATTCACATCGACAGCGATCCCATGGTGATTGGCGCAAACTACCAGACCGAAGTAGCAATCTGCGCAGATGCCTGTTTGGCGCTCGAGGCTCTCACCCGCGCTTTAGAAGATCGGCAAGACCTGAACGCACAAGGCGGGGCGGATAAAGCCCGTGCCGCGTGGGATGCCAAGCTGGCCGCTTTCGCGCCACTGGCCGCAAGTCGTGAAATGCCGATCCGGCCCGAAGCTGTCATGGCTGCGTTGATGGATATTCTGGATGACGACGCAATCGTTGTGGCGGATCCAGGCACTCCCTGCCCCTATTTCAGCGCGCATTTTCGTTGGCGGACATCGGGACGGCAGTTCATCACCAACCGGGCGCATGGCGCTCTGGGCTATTCATTAGGTGCAGCGATGGGGGCACATGTCGGGCGTCCGTCGGTCAAGACCCTGGCCGTCATGGGCGATGGCTCGTTCGGCTTCACATGTGGCGAGTTCGAAACGATGGTGCGGCACAAAATGCCTATCACTTCGATTGTCTTCTCTAACGCAGTCTTCGGCTGGATCAAAGCGGGTCAGGATGCGGGCTTTGGTCAAAGATTCTACAACGTTGACTTCAACCGCACGGATCATGCCGCAGTCGCGTCAGCATTTGGTGTGAAATCATGGACGGTTAAAGACCCCGAAGACCTGCCAAAAGTCCTGAAGCAGGCTATCGAACATGACGGCCCCACGCTGGTCGACATCCTTTCGCAACAGCTTCACGAAGCTGTTGCGCCAGTATCCGAATGGGTAGCGTAAGAGGCGATTGACGGGATCAGCTGATCCAGAAACTCCTGAGCGATCCTGGATAAGGGGCGACCTTTTGCTGTGATGATTGCAAGCTCCAACATGACTGCGGGTTTGAAAGGGCGGGTTTGATATCCGCTCTCTTCATCAAAGGTAACGGTGAAGGGATCGATCATGGCGACCCCCATGCCTTGCTTCACGAAGCTCAGCAGGTTTTCTGACAAGTGTGTGTGAATCTGCGTTCGCCATGTACGCCCGGCACGTTGAAAGATGTCACGGGTTTTACGATGCGTCTGGTGTTCCGGGCCCATGACAATAAAAGGCTCATTTTCCAGAATTTCTGGCGTCAGAACGTCATGCGCTGACAAAGGACTGTCTTCCGGGAAAGTGGCCAGCGTTTCGAACTGAAACACCTGATAGTTCAGCGTGTCATGCAAAATGGGCATCTCGACAATGCCGATCTCAAACAGGCCAGACGTCACCCATTCTTGAATCTTCGACGAATATTGCGACTGAAAGCTGACGGACAGGTTCGGGCGACTTTCGGCAAACCGCGCGATCTCACGTGGCATGAAACCAAATGAAAGCAGGTGTGGCGCAGCAACCTGTAACTGACCGGGATGCTTGTTTTGCAAATCCGTTACCGCCTGCGCAACATGATCCAACCCACGCACAACAGTGTCGACTTCGCGGTACAACAACTCGGCTTCGGGCGTGGGCAAAAGACGCCCCTTGTTGCGTTCGAACAAAGGTAATCGCGCCTCGCGCTCCAATTGCGCCAAAAGGTTGCTGATGCCGGGTTGCGAGATGCCAAGAACCGATGCTGCGCCGGTCACGGTTCCGGTTTCCATGATGGCGTGAAAGGCTTGAAGCTGACGAAAGCGCAATGACATTTGTATTGTATCATTTTTTCTGATGAACTGTCGAAGATATAGTATTTGAAATGATATGCCGGTCAAGGCAGGCTTCCGCACATCTATAGGGGGCCGAATGAGCGATCTGTCACAAAAAATCACGGGCTATGACCTATGGCACCTCAAGCTTCCAGTGACCTCGCGGCGGGATCACGGCATTGGATCCGTCGAGGGCGTTTGCGAAATTGTTATCCTACGGCTGACATCCGAGGACGGCTCTCAAGGGTATGGCGAAGCATCGCCCTGGTCAGTATTTACCGGCACGCCAGAGGCGACCTTTGCTGCGCTCGATCGGTATCTGCGCCCACTTGTTTTGGGCGCAAAAGTCAGCGACAGATCCGCGATCATGGCGCGCGCCGCTTATGCTGTGGCGCATTGCACCGAGGCCAAAGCCGCACTGGAAACCGCGCTGCTGGATCTTACAGGCCGGATCAGTAACGTGCCCGTTTGGTCCTTGTTGGGCGGGAAATGCCGGGACGCAATCCCGCTGAGTTGTTCCATCGCCAACCCTGATTTCTCGCAAGACGTCGACCTGTTGGCACGGTTGCAGGACGATGGTGTCCGGATTGTCAAACTCAAGACCGGGTTCAAGGATCACGCCTTTGACATCATGCGACTGGAATACCTTGCCCAGAACTGCCCCGAGTTTTCGGTGCGCGTGGATTATAACCAAGGACTCAGTATCGAGGATGCCCCGGCCCAGGTCCGCGACGTCGCCCGGTTCGATCCGGATTTCATCGAACAACCCGTGCGCGCTCATCACTTCGGCATGATGGCCAAGCTGCGCCAAATGACAGATGTGCCTTTGCTGGCAGACGAGAGCGTTTTTGGCCCCGAAGACATGGAGCGTGCGGCACGCGAAGCGATTTGCGACGGTGTTTCCGTCAAGATCATGAAATCCGGCGGCCTGACGCGCGGTCAAACCGTTGCGCGTATTGCGGCGGCTCACGGCCTGACAGCCTATGGTGGCGACATGTTCGAGGCTGGCCTGGCCCATTTGGCCGGCACGCACATGATTGCCGCGACACCAGAAATCACTCTGGGCTGTGAGTTCTATCAGGCGTCGTATTTCCTGAAAAAGGACATATTGGAAGAACCGTTCCAGATCAGGAACGGGCAAGTCTGCGTGCCGGATGGCCCTGGGCTTGGCGGCAAACCCGACTTGGACAAACTGAACCACTACGCAATTTCAAAGGCGGTGGCGGCGTGAGCGAGAAGAAGACCATAGCCATCATCGGGGCTGGAATTGTCGGAGTCTCCGCGGCTATCTGGCTGCAGCGCGACGGTCACGATGTGATTTTGATCGACAAGGCCGGGCCTGGCGAAGGAACCTCGCATGGCAATGGCGGCGTGCTTGCGTCATGCTCTATCGTGCCTGTGACGGTTCCGGGACTGCTCGGCAAAGCGCCGAAGATGCTGTTAAGCCCCTCTCAGCCGCTGTTCCTGAAATGGGGGTACTTACCGAAGTTATTGCCATGGCTAAGGCAGTATTTAAGCCATGCAAACGCCACAGACGTGGAGCGGATCGCAGCAGCCCTGACGCCCATCGTGGGCGACAGCCTGAACGACCACAAGGCGCTGGCCGCCGGAACTGGTGCTGACAAATGGATCGTCCCCAGCGATTATCTGTTCCTTTATGAAAACCGAGCCCATTTCGAAGGCGATGCCTTTGGTTGGAGCATTCGGCGTAAGCATGGCTTTGCGTGGGAAGAACTGGAAGGCAAGGCATTCCACGATTACGATCCCGTGTTCAGTCAGGATATTGGGTTTGCGGCCAAGCTGTCAGACCATGGCCACATCACCGATCCGGGGCGATATGTCAAAGACCTAGCTGCACATGTTGAAGCGCAAGGAGGTCGGATCATCCAAGCCAATGTCGAAGACGTCACGCGCGAAGGCGGAAGCGTAACAGGCGTTCGCACGAGCGGTGAAACCATTGCGTGCGACACAGCTATCGTGACGGCAGGCGTCTGGTCAGGACCATTGGCCAAGCGCCTGGGGGTTTCGGTCCCACTTGAAAGCGAACGCGGGTATCATCTTGAATTGGTGGAACCTTCTGCCATGCCGCGCAGCCCGGTCATGGTCGCATCGGGTAAGTTTGTTGCAACACCCATGGATGGGCGCATACGCTTGGCAGGCATTGTAGAGTTCGGAGGGCTGGATGCACCGCCCTCTCGCGCGCCGTTTGAATTGATGCGCAAGAATGCCCGGGCAGCTTTCCCGGGCATAACATGGAAGGAGGAAGTGGAATGGATGGGGCACAGGCCCGCCCCGGCTGACTCGATCCCGATCATTGGCGACGTGCCCGGCATCAAGGGGGCCTATATGGGCTTTGGGCACCATCACATCGGCCTGACAGGCGGGCCAAAAACCGGACGCCTTTTGGCCCAGATGATCGCGGGCAGAACTCCAAACGCGGATGTGAGCGTCTACGCGCCGTCACGCTACGCAACATAAGAACAAGCTGATGAAAAACATCGGCGTTTCAAAATTCAATAGGGAGAAAACGATGAAAAAACTGACAAATCTTCTGGCAGCGACCGCTTTGACCGCAGCTGCGGCGGCACCGGCCATGGCGGAGAAATGGGACATGCCGATGGCTTATTCGGCGTCAAACTTCCACTCGGCCACAGGCGCGGAATTTGCCAAATGCGTGACCACAGGCACTGGTGGTGAGATCGAGATCGTCACACACCCTTCCGGTTCACTGTTCAAGGGTGCCGATATCAAACGCGCAATTCAGACAGGGCAGGCCCCGATTGGTGAACGTCTTCTGTCCGGCCACCAGAACGAAAACGCGCTGTTTGGCTTTGACTCGATTCCGTTCCTCGCGACCTCTTTCGAAGACAGCGCCAAGCTTTGGGAGGCCGCCAAGCCATCTATTGAAAAAGTACTGGCCGAACAGAACCTGACGTTGCTTTACGCTGTACCGTGGCCGCCTCAGGGTCTGTATTTCAAGAACGAGGTAAACTCGGTCGCTGACATGAAGGGCATCAAGTTCCGCTCATACAACAATGCGACCTCGCGGTTGGCCGAGCTGACCGGGATGCTACCGGTGACGATTGAAGCGGCGGAAATCAGTCAGGCCTTTGCGACGGGTGTGGCAGATTCGATGGTGTCATCGGGATCGACCGGTTATGACCGCAAAGTCTGGGAAAGCCTGAACTATTTCTACGAAGTCGATGCCTGGTTGCCGCGCAACTACGTGATGGTCAATTCAGATGTCTGGTCAGGTGTGTCTGATGCCAACAAGAACGTCATCAAAGGCTGCGCTGAACTGGCAGAGTACGCAGGCAACTGGCGCGCTAAGGAATATACCGGGTTCACCCTGCAGGGTTTGCGGGATGGCGGTATGACTGTTGGTCCGGCCTCTGAACAGATGACCAACGAGCTGAAAGAGATCGGCGTGACCATGACCAACGAATGGCTGGAAGCTGCCGGTGATGAAGGCAAAGCCATCGTCGACGCCTTCAACGCGTCTCAGTAACCTTTCGATTTGGGCGGTGGTTCATCCGGCCGCCCTTTTCGCATCCAATCAAAAAACAGCGGGGACAGCATGGCGGTTTTGCGAGGGCTTCGGTCCGTACTCGACTTCATCTATCTAGCGGCAGGGGTTTTAGCGGCACTCAGCCTGATCGCCATTCTGTTGCTGATCGTCGTGCAGATGCTTGCCCGCTGGACCGGTGAAGTGTTTCCCGGAGCACCCGACTATGCCGGTTACGCGATGGCCGCAGCATCTTTTCTGGCTTTTGCTAATGCACTGAACCGGGGCAGTCATATCCGGGTTTCCATCCTTCTGAACGCCGTTCCGGATGGGGTAAGGCGTATTCTGGAGGTCTGGTGCTTCGCCATCGGCACCGCTGTCATGTGGTATTTTTGCTGGTACGCATATCGCTTTGTCTATTGGAGCTGGAAGTTTAACGACATTAGCCAAGGCCAGGACCGAACTGCCCTTTGGATCCCACAATCCGCGATGCTGTTAGGCGCAGTCATTCTGGCCATTGCACTGACTGATCATTTAATCCACGTGCTTTTCAAGGGCGAACACCGCATCGTCCGCGATCTCGCCGATCAGAGCCACGGAGAGTAAATCATGGAAAACCTCTCTGTCATCATCCTCTTTCTCTTTGTTCTTTTCACTTTGCTGGGCACCGGCGTCTGGGTCGGGTTGGCCCTGATGGGCGTTGCCTGGGTCGGGATGGAACTGTTCACCACCCGCCCCGTCGGGGACGTGATGATCACCACCATCTGGTCGGCGTCGTCGTCGTGGACTCTGACCGCCCTGCCCATGTTCATCTGGATGGGTGAAATCCTGTATCGAACGCGATTATCGGAAGACATGTTCAAGGGCCTGTCCCCGTGGATGGCCCCTTTGCCAGGCGGGCTGGTACACACCAATATCGTTGGTTGCACGGTTTTTGCAGCCGTCTCGGGCTCTTCAGCGGCCACGCTGACAACGGTTGGCAAAATGTCGATCCCTGAACTGCGCAAGCGCAATTATCCCGAACGCATGATCATCGGAACATTGACCGGCGCGGCGACACTCGGGCTGATGATCCCGCCCTCGCTGACCCTGATCGTCTACGGTGTGACAATCAATGAATCCATCACCAAGCTGTTCTTTGCCGGGATCCTTCCCGGTCTGGTTCTGGCGGCGATGTTCATGGGATACGTGGCGATCTATTCCAAACTCGGCAAAGACTGGAGCCCCAATACCGAAGCCAAGCTGAGTTTCTCAGAAAAGATCAAGAACTCTCGCTTCCTTCTGCCTGTAATCCTTTTGATCATGGTGGTTATTGGGTCGATGTATCTGGGATATGCCACCGCGACCGAGGCCGCGGCTTTTGGGGTCATCGGCGGGCTGCTGTTGGCGGCGGGTCAGGGATCTTTGAGTTGGAAAACCTTTACCGAAAGTCTGATGGGGGCCACTCGCACCAGCGCGATGATTGCGCTCATTCTGGCGGGCGCGGCGTTCCTTTCGCTGTCCATGGGCTTTACAGGCTTGCCGCGTGGTCTGGCCGATCTGATTGCTGGCTGGGAACTGACCCGGTTCGAACTGCTCATGGTGCTGCTGGTTTTCTACATCATTCTGGGTTGTTTTCTGGACGGTATCTCTTCGGTCGTACTGACAATGGCGGTGGTCGAGCCCATGATCCGCGACGCCGGGATCGACTTGATCTGGTTCGGCATCTTCATTGTGGTCGTCGTCGAGATGGCGCAGATCACGCCTCCGATCGGGTTCAACCTGTTTGTGATGCAGGGCATGACCAACCACGAGATGAGCTATATCGCGCGGGCGGCCATTCCAATGTTCCTGATCATGGTTCTGATGGTCTTTATCCTGATCTGGTTCCCTGATCTCGCGACCTGGTTGCCTGAAAACCTGCGACAAAGCCCTGGCGGATAAGGCGGTTTTGAACCCGCTTCATCTGGCCGCGCGCCATGGACCTTATGTTCTGATCGGCGGATTGGCAGCAGGTCTTCTGTTGCCATCTCTGGCGGAACCAATGCGAGATCTGCTGGCCCCTTTGGTCGTTCTGTTGCTGTTCGTGACTATGCTGAGGATGGACCCCAAAGCCATCGTTGGGTCATTGAGCGACCTGCCCAAAGTCGCCCTTACAGTTGTCGGATTTCAGCTGGTGACGCCGATGATCGTCATAGCATTTGGATATGCCTGTGGGTGGACCGGAACGCCAGTGCTGCTGTGCCTGCTGATCATGACGGCGGCCCCGTCTATTTCAGGCAGCCCGAATATGTGCATGATGATGGGTCACGCACCAGAACACGCGATGCGGCTGATGGTTGTCAGCACAGCTCTGCTGCCTTTGACCGCACTGCCCATTTTCCTGTTCATGCCCGCACTTGGCGATATTCAGGCGGTTTTAGAGGCTGGCTTGCGTCTTTCACTTACAATTTTAGGTGCAACCGGTGCAGCCATATTCGTACGAAAGACAGTCCTGCGCGCGCCTTCGCAATCCACTTTGCTAAGTCTTGAAGGATTGGGAACGCTTACGCTGGCTATATTTGTTATTGGCCTGATGCCGTCGGTCAGCGCAACAGCGTTGGAGGATCCGGCTTTGGCTGCATTCTGGATCGCCTTTGCCTGTCTGGCCAACTTTGGCGCACAGATTGTCATGTTTCAATTGACGCGAAGCAGGCTTCCCGCGGCGCGGGCAGCGGCAGTTTCGTTGATCGCTGGTAACCGAAACATCGCGATCTTTTTTGTAGCCCTGCCGCCCGAGGTGACTGCGCCAATCATGGCCTTCATCGGCGCCTATCAGATACCTATGTACCTCACGCCCATGATCATGCGGCGTTTTTACGGTCGCGGAACCCCTGATGGCCGTTCGACGTAAAGGCTGACCAAACGCGCAGAATCCTAGGATCGGCCCGGCGAACACCCCAATCTAATGCAAAAAGAACGATTTTGTTGAAGGTCAACACAAGTACGCGCGTCGCTTCCGGCGCAATGCCAGAACCCGTGTTAACCTTCCACGCCGGGGTATCAGCCAAGACTAACCCGCATAGATCGATCGGGGAGAGCTCAGTCTTTTTGCGGTGCCGTGAACAGGTCTTTGCGCAAGGTCATCAACGCACTTGGGTCAATTTTGGCCTGAATAACCGTTGTTTCATTCGACGCGATGGCCTTTTGCAACGCCGGGCCCATGCCACCGGGCCCATCGACCCATATACCTTTCCCACCACATAGTTCGGCAAATTTGTCAAAACGGGGCGATTGAATTTCTGCACCCAGCAAACGGCCTCCGTAAAACTCTTGCTGGTAAGCCTTTTCCGCTCCCCAAGCCTGGTTGTCCAAAACAACGATGGTGATTGGCAGATTGTGCTGAATGGCAGTCTGAATCTCGATCATTGTATAGCCGACGGCGCCATCACCCATCACAGCCACGGCAGGGCGATCTGGCGTAGCAGCCTTGGCTCCGATTGCGGCAGCGAGACCAAAGCCAACAAGACCAAAATCCAAAGGTGTGATCAGAGACATCGGTGCATAGTGGGCCAGCCGGTCTGCGGCTTGCAGGCAAGTGTTGCCCGTGTCCAGCGTTACGATGGCGTTTTCGGGCAAGGTCGCGCGGATTTCGGCCAGAGCACGGCGCGGGTGCATAGGCAAGCTGTCCAGCTCTGCCTCAGTCGCGCGCACGGCTTCGAGGTCGGACATGCCAGACCGAAACGCTTCGCGCCACGGATCGCAATCCGGGCGCGTTGCTGTATCTGTCAAAGCTTCGGCAGTCAGGCGGGCATCGCCCTGTGCCGCGATCTCGGCGGGGAAATAACGACCAACTGCTGCACCTTCGATATCGACATGGGCAATCCGGGTATCAGCCCCGACATAGTCGTTGGAATGAAAGGTCGAGTTGAACCCAAGGCGGGCTCCGAGGACCACCATGACATCCGCCTCGCGCGTCAGCCTGCTGGCGACCACATTGCCGCGTGGCCCGGCTTGCCCTGCAAACCACGGGTGGCCGTGGGGCATGACGTCGGCATGGCCGGTTGAGGCGACGACAGGAACCTCAAGCTTTTCGGCCAACGCCGTCAAAGCGTCGCGCCCGTCCCCCCATTTGAAGCCCCCACCGGCAAAGATCACCGGCCTTTCGGCCCCAGATAGCAGCTTGGCAATGGCGGCGACGTCCGACGGTGCGGCCGGTCCGGGGCGCGCGATGTTCACCCGGGTCGGCTCAAAAGCCGGAATTTCAGCGGCAAACAAGTCACGCGGGACATGCAGCACCACTGGCCCGCGCCGACCTGTGTTGGCCAACCGGATGGCGTCTTCCAGCATCGGTGCCAGCCGCGCCGGATCTGTCACCATGACCGAACGTTTGGAAATGGGCGCAAACAGCGCGACCTGATCTATTTCCTGAAACGTGTCCTTGCATTGATCGGCACGGGTGATCGCCCCGGCAATCACCACAAGTGGGGAATAGGCCAGTTGCGCCTCGGCCACTGCTGTCACGATGTTGACCACGCCGGGCCCCGCTTGCGCGCCCAGAACCACACCAGGTTTGCCCGTCATCCGCGCCCAGGCATCAGCCATGTGGCCCGCAGCACGTTCGTCCCGCGCTCCGACATATGCGATCTGACCGCCTTTATACATGGAATCGTAGAGTTCCAGCATCGAGCCGCCCAACAGGCCGAAAACGGTATCGATGCCGTTGGCTTTCAGAACGCGATAGACGGCTTCTCCGCCGTTGATGGTGGTCATGTTCAGTCTCCGGAAATTTGGCGTTCAATCTGGCGGGCAAAGCGCAGCAGCCGCGCGTCCGACCCTTTCGGACCGGTGATGTGAAGACCCACGGGCATACCGTCCGAGGACTGCCCCATGGGGATGGAAATCGATGGAAGCTCCATCGTCGGTGTCAGGGTCACCGTGCGCCAGTCTTCGGTGATTTCCCCGTCTCGCAGGTCTGCGCTGAACGGCAATCCAGTGGCGGTGGGCCAAAGGGCAAAATCATAGTGGGCGAAGAATGTAGCAACAGAGTCCCAGACATGACGGCGTGTCGTCTGATAGGCGATCAAATCGGCAAAGCTTTGCCGTTCTCCCTGTGCGCAAGCCGTGCGATAGCTGTCTGTGGCCAGCGTCATGTCGGGATCGAGCGCCGCGCGAATTTGCAGGGCACATTGGCCCCGAATGATGTCGCCATATGCAAGCAGCGGCGCTAGGTCCGGGGCCGTATCTTCATCGACACGCCAGCCCAAAGCGCGGCAAACATCTGCGATTGGTGCCAAGGCCGCCTGAACCGATGGCTCAACACTTGCCCCGAAGGGCGAAAGGCTCAACGCCACGCGGCCCGCAGTCAGCGGGGTATCAATCTCAACCGGGTCCGGGTAAGCGCCGGTGAATGCCAATGGCTGGTTGGGCGTCGGCCCTTGCATTACACTCAGCATCAAAGCGAGGTCCGAAACCGTACGCGCCATCGGGCATGGCACGGACAAACCGTCGAACGGGGCCGGGTTTGGATCCATGGGCACCAAACCCGATGTTGGCCGCATACCTACAACACCGCACCATGCAGCAGGTGTGCGGGCGCTGCCGCCAAGATCCGAGCCATCAGCAAGGGCAACCATGTTGGCCGCCAACGCGGCAGCCGCGCCACCAGAACTGCCCGCAACCGTCTTTTCGGGGTTCAATGGATTACGCGTCGTGCCCGATACAAAGTTCGTGGTCTGGCCAGAAAATGTGAACTCGGGCGTGTTTGTCTTGCCAACGATCACGGCACCTGCCGCCCTTAGACGTGCTAGGTGTAGCGCGTCACTGGACGGGACATGATCAGAAAAGCTTCTTGATCCATGCGTTGTGCGCAGACCGGCGGTATCAAAACAGTCTTTGATCGCGACCGGCAACCCGTGCAGTGGCCCTACGAACTGCCCCCGTGCGGCCATCCTGTCCAATTCATCAGCACAGGCGCTGGCAGCGTCCCAATCCAGCGTGACAAAGGCGTTCACACCAGCTGTATCGCCTTCGATGCGCGCGCGATAGGCTGCCAAAACCTCCGAGCTGCTCAGGGTTCCTTTACGCAGGTCTCCCGCAAGCTCGATGGCCGACTTCTGAGTGATATCTATCGGTTGCAGCAAGAGTTATTCCTTGGATCGGGGTCGCAAATTCTGCGGATCGAAGAGCGCATCTTGATGTACCGTCACCGGGATGTCACGGTTTAGAATTCGGACGCTGAGACCCGTTTGCGGGGTGCCCTTGCGAACAAACAACCACCCCAGGGACTTGCCGATGGTATAGCCATACCCACCCGATGTGGTCAGGCCCACAGGCCGATCGTTCAGCAACACCGGTTCGCCACCATGAATGTCGATGTCTTCTGAGTGCAGCTCTGCATAGAATAGCTGCCATGCCGGATCTCGGCTGAGCAGCGCATTGCGGCCCAGAAAATCGCGTCCTTCGCTCACGACAAAGCGTTCGAGGCCGACGTCAAGCGGGCCGACATCCGTGGTCAGTTCCCCGCTGGCGCGAAAGGCCTTTTCCATACGCATCCCGTTGAACGCGTAAGAACCCAGATCGGTCAGACCATGTTTGGACCCGGCTTCAAAAAGCGCGTCGTAGATTGCGCCAATCTGATCCAGCGGCGCGTGCAATTCCCAGCCCAATTCACCGACAAACGAAACGCGCAGAGCATAGCAAGGAATTCCTGCGACGCGGATTTCCTGCCCAGATAACCAAGGGAAAGCGCGATTGGACAGATCAACGTCTGTCAGTTCAGACAGGATACGGCGAGTCGCAGGGCCTGACAGTGCCAGCATCCCCCAACCTGCCGAGCGGTTGATCATCGTCACATCCTCGCCGGGTCGGATGTGGGACTTGATCCATTCGAAATCCGGTGTGGCGCGGGCAATGGGGGAACCTGTGAAGAACCGGTCTTCGGCCATGCGCCAGATCGTGATTTCTGTCTCGAACCTTCCCTGCGCCGTCAGCAAATGGTTCAGGCTCATCCGCCCGTCTTTCGAAGGTATTCGGTTGGCCGACAGCCGGTCCAGCAAAGCGCCCGCATCCTTGCCCGAGATCTCGAACTGGGCAAAAGCGCAGAGATCGATGACACCCGCGGCATCGCGCGTCGCTTTTGCCTCGGCCGTCGCATTTGCATGCCACGGCTGATGACCCCAGCCGATCTGTTCTGCTTCGCCTACTCCACCGAAATAGCGCGGACGCTCCCAACCGGCGACTTCTCCGAAAACTGCACCCTTGGCGGCAAGGCGGTCATACAGTGGGTGTTTTTTCAGCGGCCGAAGGCTGTGGAACTGCTTACCCGGGCAAGGCGTGTCATGGCGGCGCATGAACTCGTCCTTGGTGCGCTCGACAATGAAATTATCCGAGGCGAAATCTCCGTATCGGCGCGGGTCGAAACCGCGGGTGTTGATTTCGGCTTCACCATGCACCATCCAATCGGCCAGCACTTTACCCGCGCCGCCGCCCCAGGCCAGCCCGATGGACGAGCCGCAGGACAACCAGACATTCGGCGCACCCGATGGCCCGACCAGCATTCCGCCATCAGGTGTGTGCGTGATTGCCCCACGCACGACGCGTTTGATGCCAAGATCAGCCAGAATTGGCATTTTGTCGAAAGCCACCATCAGGAAATCGCCAATCGAGTCGTAATCGGCCTGGAACAGCTCATTCTCCGCCGCCCAAGGCGCGCCTTCGGGCATTTCCCAGACCGTTGGGCAGACATGGCCTTCGTAAATTCCGATCAAGCCGGATTTCTGCTCCTGCCGGATGTAACCGCCAAAGGCATTGTCCCGCATCACGGGCAATTCCGGACGGTCGGCGAACTGTGGTACGGTGTCCGTCACAAGATAGTGGTGAAGGCACGACACCGAGGGGATTTTCAGCCCGAACCACTCCCCCACCTGATTGGCGTAAGACCCGGCGGCAATCACCACATGTTCTGCCAACACATCACCTTTTTCGGTGCGCAACAGCCACATATCGCCTTTGCGGGACGCCCCCAGCACCCGGTTGTGCCGTTCAATCCGGGCGCCGCGCGACCGGGTTGCAGCAGCCAGCGCCATGGTCACGCTCGAGGGGTCGATATGACCATCCTCGTAAGTGCGCACCGCAGCTTTGACGTCGTCGACTTTGTAAAAGGGATTAACCTGCGCCACCTCTTCCGGGCCGATCAGATCCATTGGTAGATCCAACAGCTTGCCCACGCCCATGATCGACTTCATCCAATCGACTTCATCGTCGGTGGTCGCAATCCGGATGCCGCCGACTTCGTGCCAGCCTATGCTCTGTGCGGTTTCGGCCTCGACCCGTTTATAGGTTTCAATCGAGGTTTTGTTGATCCATCCCATAAGGCGGCTGCCCACCGCATGGGCGATCTGACCGGCCGCGTGCCATGTGGACCCGCTGGTCAATTCGGCCTTTTCGAACAGGATCGTGTCAGTCCAGCCGTTTTCCGCCAGCTGAAACTGCGCGGCCACGCCCATGATACCGCCGCCAATGATCGCCACTTGGGTGGATTGGATCGTGTCGCTCATGCAAAAGCTACCTTTGCGGGTTTGAGAGAAGCTTTGACCGTGTAACGGGCGCAAGCGATTTCGACTTCGAACCCGTCCAAAACGTCTTGGGTTTCAAGCAGGTCCAAAGGCGCGTTGATCAGGCCAAGCGCCACGGAACGACCAAACCGGTAGCTCCATGCGGCTGAGGTGATCTGCCCCACGACCTTGCCGTCAAAGTAAATGGGTTCATCATGCAGCGGGATCGCTGCGGGATCGTCGAACAGAATCGAAACGATGCGCCGTTCGGGCTTGTGATCCCGCAAGGCGTTTTCGCCCACAAAACCCGTGCCCATGGCGCAAAACGCACCTAGCCCGGCTTCAAGCGGCGTGGTGCCCGGTGTGAGTTCGTGACCGAATGCCCGAAAACCGCTTTCAATGCGCAAAGATCCACTTGCGTAAAGACCCGCATGGCTTGCGCCTGCGGCGACCAGCGCCTCATAGGCAGCCATGGCCATGTCGGCAGGGATGTAAAGCTCAAAGCCTTCTTCCCCGGTAAAGCTCAGCCGACCTGCCCAACCTCGGGCCAAACCAATCTCGACGGGTGCAAAGTAGAACCGCTTGAGGTCCGGGACAGCCGCGTTTGTCGTGGCCTGCAACACGTCTCGGGCCTGTGCACCAGCAAGGCCCAGAATGGCATACCCGCTGGTAACATCCGTGAACTCCGCACGGTAATCGCCTCTTGTGTCCCGCATCCGCTGCATCACACGAACGGTTTCATTGGCCCCGACGATCAGCAGATAAGTTTCGGGCCCATGCCGCTGAATGGTCAGATCGCTTTCCACGCCGCCCTTCGCATTCAGGATCTGGGTATACGTAATGCGCCCCTCGGGCACGTCCATCTGCGCGGCACAGAGCCGGTTCAAAAATACGCAGGCATCCGGCCCCTGCACCATGATTTTACCAAAGGCGCTTTGATCCAGAATGGCCGCGCCCGATCGGCAGGTTTCGACTTCTTGCCCGACCTGTTCGCGCCATGCAGGCGCGCCGAAGGTCAGTGGCAGATGGGCAGCTTCGCCTCCGAAATGCACGGCACGTTCCCAGCCGCCCCGCGCTTCGAACCGCGCCCCGGCGGCGGCGAGACCGGCATGGATTGGCGAACGACGCTGACCCCTTGCGGTCTCCATCGAGCGACCGGGAAACGGATTGTCATAGTGGCGTCCAAGAACTTCAGGAATACGGGCTTCCAGTGCGCCCAGAACGTTCATCTCGGGGCTGAAGCGGCGAATGTCGGCCTCGTTCAACTCCATCGTGGGTTCTCCGGCGATGATCCATTCCGCCATGGCCTTACCTGCCCCACCTGCCAGAGCAATTCCGGTCGAATTCATCCCTCCCATCAGAAAAAGCCCCGGCACTTCGGGGCTTTCACCCAGCATGAATTGGCTGTCGAGCGTGAAGCTTTCCGGGCCGTTCAGCAACATCCGAACCTCGGCCTTTTCCAGTGCCGGAATGCGGCGTAGTGCGTTTTCCATCATCGGCATGAAATGATCCCAATCCTCGTCCAGCAGATCGAACGAGAAATCGGCGGGCAGCCGATCCAGCGGCAAGCCTTTGGCATGGGGTTCGAACGAGCCAACCAACAGCCCTTCGACATCGTCGCGTGCATAAAGAAACGCATCCTGATCGTTCAGCGTTGGCAGGTGCGCGCCTTTGCCAAGGGCCTGAACCTCGGGCAAGGGCTTGGTCAGAATGTAGAAATGCTCACAGGCGTAAAGCGGCATGTGCGCCCCGGCCATGGCCGCCACTTCACGCGACCACAGCCCGCAGGCGATCACAACCTCGTCGGCCTCGATCACATGGTCACCGACCTCGACGCCCGATATCCGCCCGCCTATCTTTTGCAGCCCAGTCACGCGGGTATCTTCAAAGATCTGAACCCCTCGTGCCCGTGCACCCTTGGACAGCGCCAGAGCCACGTCGGAGGGGTTGACCCGTCCGTCCGACGGCGACCAAACCGCGCCGATCACGTCATCGACCTCGATCAGCGGCCACAAGTCCCTGGCACGGGACGCATCCACAACCTCGGCCTCAAGCCCAAAGGCGCGGCCAAGCGAGACCTGACGTTTGATATTCGTCAGTCGGTCCTGGTTGGAGGCCAGCGTCAGCGAGCCGGTTTGGGTCCATCCCGTGGCTTGCCCGGTTTCACGTTCCAGTTCACCATAAAGGTCGATGGAATAGTTGATCAGCTTGGTCAGTGTCGCCGACGGGCGCAAGCGCCGCACCAGACCAGCCGCATGCCACGTCGTGCCGCTGGTCAGTTTCGAGCGTTCCAAAACGACAATATCTTTCCGACCTTCGCGGGCCAAATGATAGGCAATCGAACAGCCGATGACGCCGCCACCAATGATGACGGTGCGGGCATGGGTGGGCAATGTCATGACAAAACTCCGTCGCGGACCATATCCGAAATAGTGTCGCGGAAAAGTGCGACCGCCTCGTCAATCAGGCCGGGTGTATGCGGCAGGCCAGTCACGCAGGAGGTGAAAGACATGAAATCCACGCCTCGCTCTAACAACCCGTCACGCAAGCTTTTGACGACAGCGGGCGGCGTTTTTCGGATTTTTGCGGCATCCAGCCCTTCAATGGATCGTCCACCGAAATAGAGGTGGCAGGTCGAGCTGTCGCCATAAGCCAATGCCTGCACGTCCAGTTCAATGAAGGCTGCGTTGAAGCCATCCCGCAGACGCGCGGCCATTGCATCGGCATGGGCCTGAACGTCGCCGGTCGAAAGAATTTCCATCGCCTTAACCGCCCCCGCAGCCACCAAGGGGGCCGCGTTGAAAGTGCCTTTGTGTCCGACCGGAGGCGATAGCCCTTCACGGGTCTCGCCGGGGCTGAGCAAATCCATGACGTGAGCCCGACCAACAACGGCCCCGCCCGGCAGACCACCAGTGACGATCTTGGCCAATGCTGTCAGATCCGGCGTCACCCCATCTCGCGCCTGACGGCCGCCCGGCGACCAGCGTAGACCCGTGATTACCTCATCAAAAACAAGCACATGGCCCGTTCTTTCGGTCAAGGCTCGCACCCCCTGCAAAAAACCGTCCGGCAGAGGGACCGATCCATAATTTGCGCCAGAGGCTTCGACAAAGACGGTTCCGATCTGTGGATCGCTGTCCAGCAGGTCGGCGACGGCGTCCAGATCCGGCGGGGATACCACCGTCAGGTCGGTCACAGCCTGCGGTATACCCAGACTCGGCGCTGTGTTGGTGCCGGGTTTGGCACCTTTCATCAACATGTCATGCCAGCCGTGGAAATGGCCGTCGATACGCAGCACTTTATCACGGCCCGAGTACGCCCGACCCAGCCGCAGAGCAAGCATTGTAGACTCTGTACCAGACCCGGTGAACCGCACCCGTTCCGCAGACGGAAACAGGCGGGCCAGCCATTCGGCCCATTCGACCTCAATCGGATGACAGTCTGCGGTGTAAGGCATCCTCTCCATCTGACGGGCCACTGCTTCAGCAATCTCAGGGTGGGCATGACCCAGAATCTGACTGGCCGCGCCTAGTTTGAAATCGATGTAACGCTTGCCGTCCACATCCCATTTCTCGGCCCCTTTGGCGCGGTCGAAATAGATCGGATACGGGGTTTTGTAACGCAACTCGTGACTGACGCCACCAGGCATAACCGCACATGCGCGGGCGCTTAGGTTTTGACTTTTCATGAGGATCTGCCGGTTTGCTGTCGTGTCAGACGGATGTCGAAACACGTGCGCAACGCGCGGTCAACGTCGTCGGGAATGTGCTGCGGGAAGTGATTGGACAAAATCTCGCGCGCTTTTTCCCGAGCAACGTCACCGACAGGCTGAGAGCCGTCTTCCTGCCATTCCCGCGGCGTCCTCCGGTCACCGATTTCGGGATAGAAATAGTCTGATTTCATCCTGTTGAATGTATGCTGTTCACCCAAATAATGCCCCTCGCCCCGGCAAACGTCGGCGATTACGTCGGCAGCGATGTTTTCAGGCGTGGCTTCGATCCCGCGCAAAGTGCGTAGGATATTCCCCAGCATGTCATTGTCACTGACATAAGCCGCATGGCTAACGCCCAGCAAGCTGGCCTGCATCCCGGCCGCCTGGGTGACAATGTTCGAACCCGCGTGTGCAGCCATGGTGACAGCAAGCGATTTCTCGGCCCCGTATTGCGCATCCAAACACTTGGCATCGGTAATGCCCGCAATAGAGGAGGTTGGCAGGTCGAAATGCCGCCCCATCTGGGCAGCGCCCGCCATGAGAATCGCCTGCTCCCCTCCGCCGCCGCACATAGAGCCGGTGCGCAGATCCGCAACCAACGGTTTCGGTGCAAAGATCGCCTTTACCTCTGGGTCGACAAGGCGGGCGAACACCAGCCCTGCCAGCGTTTCCGCCACAGCTTGAACCAATGACCCGGCAATGGTTGCTGGGCTGGTAGCACCGGCCTGTCCTGCGCTGATCAATTGAACCGGGAACCCAGCCAGAATTGCGGCTTCGAGAACTTCACACGCTTCTTCGGCAAAGCGCATGGGTGGCACGACGTGGCACACCATCACAGTCAAGAAAGGACGCGCGCGAAAGGCCTCTTCACTGCCGGCAATGGCATAACACAGCTGCGCGATCGCGGGCACATTTTCGGGCTCGGTGATCGAGATCGACACATGCTTGGACGTCCCCGCCAGACATGCATAAGCCGTGTTGAGATCCATAACCGCGTTGTCTTCGATATCCCGGGCAACCACTGAACGGCTGAAATGGTGGATATTGTCCATCTGGTCGACAATGCGGGCCGCGTCATACAGGTCAGCCAGTGTCGAGTCCCGATAGACGCCCGTGTCCAGATCAAAAACACCGGGGGCCGCGCCGCCACTGGACATGTGCGCGCGGGCCTGACTGATATCCAGATCATGTTCAGGAACTTGACCGCAAAGGCTAAAATCACGGTTTGCTTCGCTGATCGCCTGACGCACCAAAGCGCGGGGGAACTGCAAACGGTGGTCATCTGTCAATGACCCACCCGCAGCAACCACCTTTTCGATCATCGAAGGTATAGCCTGACTCAGGCCAAGCATTTCCAGAAGGGTCAGCGCCGTTTCTTCAACCAGCGCGACCTCTTGGGGAGAAAGCGGCTTGAAACGCCCGCCACAGATACCTGGCCAAACAGGCGGGTTCGACTCGGGTTCTGTTGTTTGGGTGAGGCGCTGTTTGCGGCCACGCCTGCGCACTGTAGCGGTCATTTTACATGAGTCCAGATTACCTACTTGCCATGATTACAGCCCAAACAGCAGTTTACAAATGGTCTTTCCTCAGCGACTAGTAAGTTTCACTCATCATTAGGACGGTTATGCTCCCCTCTCTTTCCGCACTACGCGCTTTCGATGCAGCCGCGAAAACCGGCAGTTTTCGCGCCGCCGCCGAGCATCTTGTGGTGACGCCAACGGCCATCAGCCACCACATCCGTGGACTGGAAGATCAACTGGGCACCCTATTGTTTGAACGCGTGGGGCGCGAGGTCAGACTAACGGAGGATGGAACACGGCTGGCCGAAACGACTGGACGGGCGTTTGGGATGCTGGAAGACACGGTTGGAGCCTTGCGCAGAACATCACGCAAGGTTGTGCGATTGGCCGCCGGACCCATCTTAACGGCCCGGTGGCTGATGCCACGCATCAGCGACCTTTGGCAGAGTTTCCCCGAGGTCGAGCTTGAGGTCGTGCCTTCGTATCGTCCGCGGATGGCGGACCAAACCCACGCAGATATTGTTCTGAGCTGGCATCGATTGGCGGACATGCCGCGCGGCTCACTCAAACTGCTGGAACTTCGACCTGTCGCCATAGCAAGCGCGCAGTACATCGACCAATATGGGCCCATCGATGCGCCTGAAGATCTATTGAACAAACCCATCCTGCACCAACGCAATCATTGGGGCTGGTTGGACTGGTTTGCCGCGATGAACGTGCAGCCGGGGTCCCCCCTGATGGGCGTTGTGTTTGAAGATGCAAACATTCTGTTACGCGGGGCTGCCGAGGGACAAGGCGCAGTGGTGGGCTGGCTGCCACTGATTGATCAAGATCTCAGGGAGGGGCGGATTTTGCGCCTGTTCGACGAAGATATCAAACCCACACACGGCTATTTTGTCGAGGCACAGGACGGAAGCCGGGACAAACGTGAAGTCCGGGACGTTATTGAGTGGCTGAGGTCCCAGAGCTGCGAATCTGGCTAAAAACATTGGCCATTGAACGCAAAAGCACGCCGCTGAAGGCAGCGCGCTTAATTTGTCTCGTCGGACACAGATCGGTTTTGACCTGGCGCGTCCTTCTAAGCCTATGTAAAGCTTAGCTTCGCAGTCTGCTGCCCATGGGGTCAAACGGCGCCTCTGACAGAACACGCCCTTTGTGCGCCTTGCCAATCACCTGAATCACCACCTCATCTCCGGGTTGCGCCACTTCGGGGTTGCGGAAGCCAATGGCCAGTGATTTCCCGACCGAATAGCCATACGCCCCGGATGTGACCCGGCCAACAGGCGTGCCGTCGGGTGTAAAAATCGGCTCACTGCCGGTGGCATCTGCGTCCTCGGTTACGTCCAGTTCGAAGACCGTCAGAACTTCTCGTGGGGCGTTGTCCTTTACGGAAAGGTAGGCGTCCTTGTGAAGGAAATCCTTGTCGAGCTTGATCAGACCGGTCAGCCCAACCTCTTGCGGCCAGTATTCCTGGCTGTATTCCCGACCCCAGGATCCATAGCCCTTTTCGATGCGCAACGACCCCAGCGCACGCCCGCCAACGGGACCGCCACCGCAGTCTTTGGCGGCCTCAAGCAATGCGGTGTAAAGCGCGACCTGATCAGCCTCGGCGCAGTGCAGCTCCCAACCCAGATCACCTGAAAAACTGACGCGGATGGCCACACAGTCCACACCTGCAACGGTGATTTTCTGGGATCGCATGAAACGGAACGCTTCATTGGACAGATCGGCATTGGTCAGACGTGCCAATGCCTCACGCGATTTCGGACCTGCGACGTTGAACCCGGCAATGCGGTCTGTCGCGACCTCCAGCGTGGTGCCCTCGGGCATCTCGACCATCTGGAAAAAGCGTTGATGATAGCGCTCGGCCATACCCGATCCGATCATCATGTATTCGTCTTCGGCCAGCTTGGTAATGGTAAAGTCCCCTGCCACGCCACCGCGAACCGAGATCAGAGGCGTCAGGCAACTGCGCCCGACTTCGGTTGGCACACGGTTGGCCACTAGACGGTCCAGCCAGTCGTAAGCACCCGGTCCTTTGATCACGTAATTTGCAAAGTTCGAGATGTCGATGACGCCCACGCTGTCGCGCAGCATCTGCACCTCGCGACCAACCGGATCGAACCAATTTTGGCGGGTAAAACCGGTTGTCTCTTGGGCGCCGGGTTCATCCGCGAACCACAGCGGGTGTTCCCAACCGCAGTTCAGACCAAAGACACAGCCCATCTGTTTTTGCATCTCAAAGGCCGGGCGCACACGGGCCGGACGGCCAGCGCTGCGTTCTTCATTGGGGAAGTGGATCTTAAAACGGTGCGTATAGGCGTCTTCCACCCGCGCTTTGGTGAATTTCTTGTCGGCCCAGTCGCCAAACCGTGCCAGATCCCAAGCGAACATGTCATATTGCGGCTCGCCCTCGATCATCCACTGCGCTGCCAGCAAGCCCAACCCACCTGATTGCGAAAAGCCCGGGATCAGACCGCCACAGAGGAAATAATTCTTCAATTCTGGCACAGGCCCCCACAGCATGTTGGCATCGGGCGACCAGATCATCGGCCCGTTGATCACCCGCTTGACCCCGGCTGTTGCTGCAACCGGTACGCGTTCGGTCGCGCGGATCACGTTTTCCATGATCCGGTCCAAATCGTCAGGGAACAGATCGTGGGCAAAATCCAACGGTGTGCCCTCTTCGGCCCAGAACTTCATATCCTTTTCATAGGCACCAATAAGAAGCCCGTTGCCTTCCTGCCGGAAGTAATACTCGCCATCCCGGTCGGCGATCGAAGGTAAGCGACGGCCCAGATTGGCGACTTCATCGATGGTTTCGGTCACGAAATACTGATGTTCGGTCGGTTGCAGCGGCAGCGTCAGCCCTGCCAGAGCCGCCACTTCGCGACCCCAAAGACCAGATGCATTGACCACCCATTGTGTGTGGATATCGCCTTTTGGTGTCCGAACAATCCAGCTGCCGTCCGGTTGCTGCTCGGTCCCTGTTACGGGACAGAAACGCTCGATTGTTGCACCCATGGCACGCGCCCCGGCAGCATAAGCATGAGGCACGCCCGAGGGGTCCACATTGCCGCCATCGGGTTCGTACATGATGCAACGGATGTCATCGAACTGTGCCAGCGGGTGAAGCTCTTTCGCTTCTTCGCGGCTGACCTCGTGAAAGTTCAGGCCGTAAAAACGCGCTTTGGCCTCTTGCAGGCGCAATTGCTGCTCGCGTTCTTCGGTTTGCGCCAAGTACAGCGAGCCCGGCTGGAACACGCCGCAGCTTTGGCCGGTTTCCTTCTCCAGCTCTTTATACAGGTTCATCGTATAGTGCTGGATTCGCGTGATGTTGTTGTTGTCGTGCAGCCCGTGAATATTGGCCGCCGCGTGCCAGGTCGAGCCACTGGTCAGTTCATCACGCTCTAGTAGGATCGAGTCCGTCCAGCCGAGTTTGGCAAGGTGATACAAAATCGACGTACCGGCGAGACCGCCACCGATGACAACAGCTTGTGCGTGGGTTTTCATGAATCTGTTTCCCTAGATATGACGCGGCTCAGGCGGCGATTTCTTTCATAGCGGCAAGGAATTGAGCGACCTCGCCAGTTGAGTTGTAGTGACACATCGAAACCCGCACGCACGAGTCGTAGCCCAACGGGGTGAGAATATTCCCTGAATAGTGATCTGCTTTGCGCAGATGGGTACGAATGCCCTGATCGTTCAGCCGTTTCACCACATCGACAGAGGCCACGCCCTCAACACGCAGCGAGACCAAGCCTTCGCGCGCCGGGTTGTCGACCCCACCCAGAATGGTGACTTTCTCCATCTCGGCCAGGCCGCTCAGGTTGCCAGTGCCGTGAATCATCGCATCGGTCAGTGCTTTTTCCTGCGCGTGGATGGCATCACCCGCCGCCAAGAACTTGCCACGCCGGTCGCTGGCATCGCTGACCTGACTTCCCAACCACTCGAAATAAGACACAACATCGGACATGGTGGCATAAGCCCCGGTGTCGCGGGTCCCCATTTCCCAATTTTCCGCAGGGCCATCCAATAGAGCGTTGTGGTCCAACGCGGTCAATCGGTCGGATATCCAGGCAACACCATATCCATGGCGCGAAAACACTTTGTAGGGTGAGATCACGTATCCATCGACGTCATAGGCGGTCAGGTCGATCCGACCGTGCGCCGCGTGCTGGATGCCATCGACGATAATGAAACAGTCGGGTGCTACGGCGCGGATTACCTTTGATACGGCGGCCACATCCACACCCATCCCTGTCACCGGCGACGTGTGCAGGATCGTTGCCACTTTTGTCTTTGGGGTGACGGCTGCTGCATAGGCATCGGCCGTCACAAGCCCTGTCTCATCATCATGCGGTATCAACACATGTTCCTGCCCGGCAATACGTGCCCAGCGATCGCACGCCGAACGCGTGGCGGGGTGTTCCAGCGTCGATCCCAGTACGACACCTGAACCTGTGCCCAGACAAGCGTTCATGATCAACCGAAACAGCAATTCAGTGCCGCTTTCCCCAACAAAGAACTGACCGCCGGGCGCATTCATGAAATCTCGCATATCGGCTTTTGCGGCATTGATGGTATCAACAAGCGCATGTGACCCCGGGTTGTCGCGCCCCTGATTATCCGGGATCGCCGCGTAGCGCACAGAACTGTCCAGAACCGAATTCAGGGTCAGCGCGCCGCCTGCATTTTCGAAAAAAATGCGCTCACCCTGTTCGGGGCAATGGTCGATCTGGGCAAATTGGTTGCGGATTTGCTCTAGCAGGCTTTCTGATATCTGGCTCATGACATGCGATGCTTTGTGTTGATGGTGCACGGTATGTCGCGGACCCTATGACGGTTCCACCTGCAGGACATGCAAAAAAAACGGATGCAATGCAGTCGAATTTTCTGCACCAAAGGCAAACACCGATTGGCTGGCCGGGGTGCGGGCGGGGTATCGAACGCACAGCAAGGAAGGAGCAGATCAACCAATCTGAGCCTCCGTTTCAGCCGCGACTTTCAATAACCAGTTTTGAAACAGTCGAACCGCTGGCGTGGCATTCGCCTCGCGCAGATTGGCATAATACGCCCATGGGCTGTCGAGGTTCAGGGCAAATGGCTCGATCAGAAGCCCGCGTTCGACATAAGGCCGCGCCAGCGATTTCGGCAAAGCCACACATCCCAGGGATTTTGCCGCCAGTTCCAGCGCCAGGTTCGAACTGTTGCTTCTTGGGCCTTCTTTCTGGTCCAGATCCTCTAGCCCAAAATTTGCAGCCACTTTTTCCCAATACGCCGAGCGACCCAGAATATGGATCAGTTGCGCGTCGTGTAATTGCTGTGGGTCGGTCAAAGGTTGATCACCGACGGTATAGCCCGGCGCACAGACCACCGTCAGCTTTTCCGCCCACAAACGCGTCAGGCTTTCAGATGCATCATCCCTATGATTGATCGTGATCGAAATGTCCGAAACGTTGGGGTCCACATCCGTCCAGATGGTCCCGTGGACAGTCACGGAAATATCCGGGTGATTTTCGGAAAATCCTCGAATGACGTCGGGCAACCAGTTTGCAGCGAGGCTAACAGGACAGGAGACGACCACAGTTCGGGTATGCGGTCGAAGTACAAGTGACTGAGTGGCTACGTCAATTTCCTGCAACGCATGGCGCACTGAAGGTAGATACGCTTTGCCCACATCGGTGAGTGACAGAGACCGTGGGTGGCGCACAAATAGCGGTCGTTTGAGAAACTCCTCAAGCGACCGGACGTGATTGCTGACGGCGGATTGCGTGCAATTCAACTCTTCCGCGGCACTTGTAAAGCTCAGATGGCGGGCAGCAGCCTCGAAAGAGCGCAGAAAAGACAGGTGCGGCAGGTTCATCATGTGCAGTGATCCGGTGCGGTATATATGTCGAGTATGGTGTGACCGGCCCCGCCTCTTGTTCTTTTGCGACATAAACACTGTTACGCAAGCGACATGGCCGCCAGCGGACCCACAAAAATTCCGGTGCCATAGCCCAAAGATTGTTTTCGTGCCGCCGGACACAATTAAGCCTACCATGCGAGCTGAGACCGGTATCCAGACTTCAAACGCAAGCAGGCAGCCCGTGGCAGACAGATTTCACAAAATAGCAAGCTTTACCCTTGAAACGACTGCCGGAGATATCCCGGACTCGACGCTAAGAGCCGCAGCCAGAATGACGCTGGACACGCTGGGCATCACAATTGGCTCAGGTCCCATGACAGCAGGGGTGATCGCACGCGAAAGCGCGCTGGCGCTGTACGGCGCCGGTGACGAGACATTCAGCGCACGTATGATGTTTGATGGACGTCGGGTCAGCGCCGCTGGGGCGGCTTTTGCCGCTGCTACACAAACTGACAACCTGGACGGGCATGACGGCTACAACCCGACCAAAGGCCATATCGGGGTGGCGGTCGTTCCCGCGCTGGCAGCAGTCGCGGAAACGATAGGGGAAATTTCTGGCCCCGAGGCACTCAGCGCCGTGACCATCGGCTACGAAGTTGCAGGGCGCGCCGGTATTTCACTGCACAACACTGTCAGCGACTACCATACCTCAGGCGCTTGGAACGCGTTGGGGGTGGTGGCTGTCGCGGCGCGGTTGCGTGGAATGAACCAAGATCAGATGCGGCAGGCCATGGGGATCGCCGAGTATCACGGACCCCGCAGCCAGATGATGCGCGAAATCGCCAATCCCACAATGTTGCATGACGGCTCGGGCTGGGGTGCGTTGGTCGGGCTCTCGTCGACCCTACTGGCCGAAAAAGGATTTACTGGCGCCCCTGCCATCACCGTCGAAGCTGACGAGGTCGCGCCATATTGGCAGGATTTGGGTCAGTTCTGGCAGATGGAGCATCAATACGTGAAGCCTTATCCGATCTGCCGCTGGGCGCACGCTGCAATCGACGCCACACGCGCCCTGATGCGGGATCATGACATTACGCACAAGGACATCGCATCAATCCGCGTCAACACGTTCCGCGAAAGTGCTTGTTTGTTTCAGGGAATGCCGGACGACACGTCAAAGGCGCAATACTCCCTGCCGTTTGCGGTCGCCACCATGGCCGCGTATGGGCGGATAGGGGTCGAACATATAACAGGGTCCGGATTGTCAGACCCTCTTGTTGCGTCGATTGTAGACCGCGTTTCCGTTTTTGAAACCGAACGCCATTCGGCGCGCTTCCCGAAAAGCCGCATTGCTGATGTTTCCATAACGTTGAAAGACGGCCGCATTCTGGACTCTGGCGACGTTCACGCCCGGGGTGGGCCCGAGGCGCCGATGAATGACGCGGAAGTGGACGAAAAATTCATGGAGTTTGCGGCCCCCTCGCTGGGAGACACCCGCGCCGCTGCCATCCGCGATGCCGTATGGGGGCTGTGCCAGCCGGGTTCCAGGTTCTCGGACCTTTCAGCGCTGCTCTATGACGCGCCAAAAGCGTAGGTGGGGCTTACTGGAATGCCATTTACGCTCCTGAAATACGGGTTGTCTTCGACCTATCCCGTGACCGGTGACATCCCGGCGACGCCCGATCTAAAGCCCAACTATGACGTGGTGATCGTGGGCGGCGGGGGCCACGGTTTGGCCTGCGCACACTACCTGTCCAAGTATCACGGCATCTCAAACGTCGCCGTTCTGGAAAAAGGCTATCTGGCCGGTGGCAATACCGCCCGGAACACCACAACAATCCGCTCGAACTATATCACCAAAGAGGGCATCGCATTCTACAAGGAAGGCGTTCAGCTTTATGAGGAGATGAGCGAAGAGCTAGACTTCAACGTGATGTTCAGCCAGCGCGGTCAGCTGACTTTGGCCCATACCGAGGCCACCTTGCGCAGTTTCCACCTGCGCGCCGAGATGGGCAAGCACGCGGGCACCAATATCGAAGTAGTGGATGCGCAAACCGTAAAAGAACTCAGCCCGCATCTGAACATGGACCAAGGCGGCCCGCTTGAGATCTTGGGCGGGCTATGGCACGCCGATGGCGGCACAGCGCGGCATGACGCGGTGGCTTGGGGCTATGCGGCGCAGGCCAGCCGTCGGGGCGTGGAAATCCACCAGCGCACCGAGGTCGAAGGCTTCGACATCGACGGCGGCAAGATCACCACGGTCCGCACCAACCGGGGGAACATCTCTGCCGGTCAGGTGATGATTGCCGTGGGCGGTATGAATTACGATATGGCCCTGAAGGCAGGCGTTGAGCTGCCGATCCGCTGTTTTCCCTTGCAGGCCATGGTGACACAGCCGCTGAAACCCTGGCTGCACACGCTGGTCAGCTCGGTCAGCCTGCACACCTATCTGGTGCAATCTTCGCGCGGTGAGATCGTGATTGGCGGCGGCTCGGACCCGTATCAGATGTATTCCACCCGCTCGACGCTGGATATGAAAGAGCATCTGGCCGAAGGCGCAGTGCATCTGTTCCCCTTCCTGCAAGGTGTGCGTCTGCTGCGGCAATGGGCCGGGATCACCGATATGACGCCCGATTATTCGCCCATCATGGGGGCCAGCCCGCTGGCGAACCTTTGGCTGGATTGCGGCTGGGGCACGTGGGGGTTCAAGGCGACGCCCGTGGCCGGGAAGTACATGGCCCAGACAATCGCCAACCAAAAGGTCGCGCCGATCCTCGAACCCTTCACCATGGAACGCTTCGCTACGTTCGATCTGCTCAACGAAATGGGCGCAACCGCCGCGAGTCACTGACATGAAGATTCTGACCTGCCCGATGAACGGCCCCCGCAATATCAACGAATTCCAGTGCTTTGGCCCTGTGAAATCCGACCCCGATCCCGCCACATCCTCGGATCAGGATTGGGCGCGGCATCTTTTCCGCGCAGACAATACAACCGGAGTGATCACCGAGTGGTGGCGGCACGTACCGTCCAACTATTTCTTTCTGGCCGAGCGCAACGCGACGACCAACGAGGTGATCCGCACATTCGACGCATCGGAGATCGCCCAATGACCCGCCTGCCCGAACCTTATGGCACGCGCATTCGGCGCGACACCCCGGTGCGGTTTACCTTTGAAGGTCAAAACTTTAGCGGGTTTGACGGCGACGTGATCCCCTCGGCACTCGCCGCAAATGGCCAGTGGATGCTGTCGCGCAGTTTCAAGTACCACCGCCCGCGCGGTTTGATGTCAATGGCCGGATCAGAGGCAGACACGCTGGTGCAGTTGCCCTCGGACCCCAACGTGCAGGCGGACCGGCACGGGATCACCGAAGGACTGACGGTCACGGCACAAAACGTCAATGGCTCGCTCGCGCGGGACCGGGATGCGTTTCTCGACAAGCTGGGCCGTTTCATGCCCGTGGGCTTCTATTACCGCACCTTCATGGGCCCCACGCGTAATAGTTGGCTGAAACTCTGGGAGCCATTGATCCGCAAGAAGGCGGGTCTGGGCGTTTTGGACACCAATGCTCCTCATCAGGATTTCGAGAAAGCCAACCTTTTCTGCGATCTGCTTGTTGTCGGTGGCGGTCTCGCGGGTCTGACCGCTGCGATTGAAGCCGCTGAGGTGGGTGCTGATGTGATCCTGGCCGAGATGGAGCCGGATCTGGGTGGTGCGTTAACCTACCGTCGCAGCGGAGCGGATCGGCTGGCAGACCTGACAGAGCGCACGGGTAATCTGCCCAACCTGCGGATCATGACCGGCACAGTTGTCAATGGCTGGTACGAGGACAACTGGTTGCCGCTGATCCGGGGCAACAAACTGCTCAAGACCCGCGCGCGCGAGGTCATTCTGGCCACCGGCTGCATCGAACAGCCCGCTGTGTTCCGCAACAACGACTTGCCAGGGATCATGCTGGGTTCGGCCGCGCAACGTCTGATACGCCACTATGCGGTCAAACCCGGTCAGCGTGCGGTGGTTCTGGCCGCCAATCCCGAAGGCTATCGCGTCGCGCAGGACTTGCGGGACGCGGGGGTCGAACTGGCCGCAATTGTTGACCCGCGCGATGGCGGCTCGGGCGAAGCACTACAGGGCGTCCAGACCATTGCAGGCGATATCACTGAGGCGCACGGTAAAACCCATGTCACCGGCATCACAGTCGCCGGTCAGCGGATCGACTGCGATCTGGTGGTGGTCTCGGTCGGGTCAGCGCCCAGTTGGCAGTTGCCTTGTCAGGCTGGCGCAAAACTCAGCTATGACGAAGCGACCGCACGGTTCTCTCTGACTTTGCCCAGTGGCCCACTGGGAACCGCAGGCAGCATCAACGGACCGGTCGCTGCGGATGTGGTGATCAATGATGCCCGCATCGCGAGCCATGCGGCGCTGGCTCGGCTGGGTCTGCCGCATGAAAAGATAGCCCAGATCGCCGACCCTGAAGCTGAATTGGCCAATTTCGAGCCCAACATCACCCCGCACCCCAAAGGCAAGGATTTCATAGACCGCGACGAGGATATACAAGTCAAAGACCTGCAAAATGCGGCGAAAGAGGGCTATCGCGAGCTGGAGCTGATCAAGCGGTTTACCACTGTGGGCATGGGACCATCGCAGGGCCGCCATTCTGCTCTGGCAACGGCGCGGGTTGTGGCCGACGCCACCAGGCGCAGTATTGCCGAGACCGGCGTGACCACGGCGCGGCCCCCTTTTGCGCCGGAAACGCTGGGGGTATTGTCCGGGCACCACCATCCCGCGCAGCGGCGCAGCGCGTTGCATCAGGAGCACCTTCGCCTTAACGCTGATATGCGACCGGTCGGCGCGTGGTGGCGGCCCTATTTCTACGGGCCTAAAGCCGATGCCAACCGGCTGATCGAAGAAGAAGTCAAAGCGGTGCGCGAAGGTGTCGGCGTGCTGGATGTCTCGACCCTTGGCGGGTTGGAAGTGCGCGGCCCGGATGCGGGCGAATTCCTCAACCGTATCTATACGATGGCCTATAAAAAACAGCCCGTCGGAAGATGCCGGTATTGTCTGATGACCAATGAAATGGGCACCGTGATAGATGATGGCGTCGCCTATCGTCTGGCTGAAGACATGTACTATGTCACAGCAACCACCGGTGCTGTGGCCCGCGTCTATGCGGATATGCTGTTCTGGAACGCGCAATGGCGGCTGGATGTGGATGTGCTGAATGTCACTTCTGCTTTCTCCGGGTTCAACATCACCGGGCCAAAGGCGCGTCAGGTGGTCGAAGCACTGCACAGCGACATCGACTTCTCGCGCGACGGGTTTGCCTATCTCGACGGGCGCTCGGGTTCGGTGTCGAGCATACCGGTACGTGCCATGCGGATCGGCTTTACCGGCGAGCTGAGCTATGAACTTCACTGCCCTTCAAGCTATGCCAAAACCCTATGGGATGCGATTTTGGCGGCGGGCGAACCCGTTGCTCTACGCCCTTACGGCCTTGAGGCAAGCCGGATCTTACGCCTGGAAAAAGGGCATATTCTGATTGGGCAGGATACAGACGCGCTGACCTCGCCGGACGAGCTGGGCTTTGACTGGGCCGTGTCCAAGACCAAACCGTTCTTCGTCGGCAAACGCTCCATCGAGATGCGCCGGAACAAGGGGCTGTCCCGCAAGCTGGTGGGCCTTAGCTTTGAAGGGGGCGATGTTCCGCACGAAAGCTGTCTGGTTCTGCGCGACGAAGTGCCGGTGGGGCATGTAACCTCGGTTCTGTGGTCCCCTACCCTGCGTAAACATATCGCTTTGGCCTATGTGGACGGGCGCGACGCCGAAATCGGCTCTCCTGTCACAGTTAAGTGTCGCAATGGCAATCGGGTTCAGGTGCCAGTCGAAGGTCATGCCTTCTTTGACCCGGACAACACGCGGCAGGAGGTGTAAGGATGCAGATCTATCCGTTGCAACCGGGCGGGGCCGCCGAGGGTGTGGCCCTTGCGTCAGGACCGGTCACGCTGTCTGACATGACCGCTCTGCCGCGCTTTGGCCTGAAGGGCCGCGGCAGCGCCGACTGGCTTGTCGCCCAAGGGCATAATCTGCCCGAGATCAATCGATTGAGCGATGGTGTTCTACGCCTTGGCGGCAATGATCTTGTCGTCATCGAAGGGGCCGACGACCTGCGTGCCGCATGGCAGGCAGCAGACGCGCCCAAAGGTTATGACGCTTGGCGCGAAGAAACATGGGCCTGGATGCATCTGTCCGGCCCGCGGCTTGATGATCTGATGGCCAAGATTTGCCCCGTAGACCTGCGTGCAAACACATTCACCGAAGGCCAGATCGCCCAAACTCGCGTCGGTTACACAGAAGCGGTTGTGTGGCGCGCGCATCATAAGGGGTTGGACGGATTCTGCGTTCTGTTCGACATCTCCGCCACTGCCTTTTTCGCCCAAGCCATTGAAACCGCCGCTCAGGAGTTCAAGAAAGAGGCTGTACTGTGAATTCCCCTGTCACCATCCTTCACACAGACAACCCTTCGGGATCCAAGGCCGTGCTGGCCCAGCGGCACCCGGATCTGGAAATCCACACCTGCGACAGCTACGAGGCTTTGCCGCAGATGATCGCGGATACCAAAGCTGAGGTAGTCTATTCCGTCCGCTTTGCAGGCACACCCGGCTTTCCACGCCAAGCACTGATTGATGCGCCCGGCGTCAAATGGGTTTCGGTCGGCGGCTCGGGCACCGACCATATGAATCCTTGGGACCCTGAAACCCTTACCGTGACCAACGCCGCCGGAGTGGCCGCTGACATGATGGCGCAATATGCGCTGGGGGCAATGTTCCACTTTACGTTGGACCTGCCCGGGTTTCGCGCGGCTCAAACCCGTCGCGAATGGGTGTCGGGCACAGTTGAACCAATTGACGGCAAAACGGTACTGATCCTCGGCCTCGGCCAGACGGGTATGGCCGTCGCCGCGCGGTGCAAGGCGATGGGTTTGACCACGGTCGGTGTAAGGGCCCGTCCCAAACAGACCCCAAACGTAGATGAAGTGTATGGCATGGACGATCTGCACGACCTTTGGGCGCGTGCGGATTTCATCGTAGTTTGTGTCCCGCTGCTGGACAGTACCAAAGGACTGGTCAATGCCCGCGCATTTGCCAGCATGAAGCCCGGCGTCGTAATCATCGACGTCTCGCGCGGCGGTGTGATAGATGAAGCCCCTCTGGTTTACGCGCTAGAAACCGGCGCGTTGAAAGGCGCGGCGCTTGATGTCTTTACCATCGAGCCACTGCCTTCGGACCATGTGCTGTGGGGCTTCGACAACGTGATCATCACCCCACATTGCTCATCGGTTTATGAAGGTTGGGACCTGAAATCGGTCGAGATGTTTTCTGACAACCTCTGGCGCTATCGCAAGGGTGAAGCGCTGACCAATATCGTTAACCCCGAACGAGGATACTGACATGGCACGAGAAAGACGTAGCACCCGGGGTGGCGGGCGACGCGGCAAAAGCGATCGCGGTAGCGCAGCCATCCGGCAGTTGCCCTGGCAGGATGTGATCAACACGTCCCCCAAGATGGAATTGCTGAGCGAAGAGCAACTGGATCAGCTTCACGCCACGTCGATGCGTATCCTGTCTGAAGCAGGTATTCGTGTCATGGGCGACAACGTGATGGACCTGTTTGAACAGGCCGGAGCCCTGGTGGACCGCGACACCAAGACGATCCGTATCGACGAAAGCATCGTCAATGAGGCTTTGAAAACCGTTCCGAAGACCTTTACGCTGACAGGCCGCAACTCGGACAAACGGATTACGTTGGGTGGCGACCACGTCAATTTCGGTCTCGTGGCCGGTCCGCCGAATGTGCATGATTGCATCAACGGGCGACGTTCGGGCAATTATGAAGACTACTGCAACTTCATCAAGCTGGCGCATCACTTCAACGCCATCCACCTGATCGGCAATCAGGTGACCGCGCCGCAGGAAATGCCGGCCAATAATCGGCATCTGGATACCTACAACGCGAACCTCAGCTATAGCGACCTCAGTTTTCACGCCACAGCGATTGGCCGAGGGCGGGCGATGGATGGCATCAACATGATGGCCATCGCTCGGGGTATCTCATTGGATCAGATGCGCGCCGACCCTGGGCTGATTACGATCATTTCCGTGAACTCGCCCCGCCTGTTTGACGACGCGATGGGCGACGGCCTGATCGCAATGGCCGAGCACGGACAGCCGGTCACTATCACACCCTTCACTTTGATGGGCGCTATGACCCCTGTCACCCTTCCCGCCGCTTTGGCCCAGCAAAATGCCGAGGCGCTGTTCGGCGTGACCCTGACTCAATTGGTCAATCCCGGCACGCCGGTGATGTACGGGGCGTTCACGTCGAACGTGGACATGCGCTCGGGGGCGCCCGCCTTTGGAACGCCAGAAAACACCAAGGCCAATATGATCAGCGGTCAGCTGACCCGCCGTTATGGCATTCCCTACCGAACTTCGAACGCCAACGCCTCGAACGTGGTCGATTTGCAGGCAGCCTATGAGACGATGATGGCAACTTGGGGCGCTGTGCTGGGTGGGGCCAATCTGGTCTATCACGCAGCCGGTTGGCTCGAAGGTGGGCTCACTGCGTCTTATGAGAAGCTCGTCATGGATGTGGAAATCCTGCAAAACATGGTGGAGTATCTGAAGCCTCTGAAATTCGACGAAAGCGAACTGGCGCTGGACGCGATCAAAGACGTGCCCACTGGTGGCCATTTCTTTGGCACTGAACACACGATGGAGCGCTATGAAACTGCGTTTTATGCCCCCATGCTGTCCGACTGGCAAAACCATGGCGCATGGGAAGCCGCGGGGTCCAAGACAGCGCTGAACCGGGCTACCGAAATCTGGCAGCAGGCGCTGCGCGAATACGAAGAACCGGTAATGGACCCAGCGATCCGCGAGGAGTTGGACGCTTATATTGCCAAGCGCAAAGAAGAAATCGGTTCCGACGAGCCCTAAAGAAAAGGCCGGGTTATCAGCCCGGCCTTTGTTTACAACAGATCGAACAAGCGCCCCGGCACGTTTCCTTGTCGGGGCAAGCCCAAAGCCCGCATCAGCGCAAACATCATGGCCTGATTGGACGTCACCACGGGTTTGCCCAGCGTGGCTTCGATCCGGTCTACGGCCTCGACCGCGCGCATGTCGGTACAGCTGAGCACGATGGCTTCGGCTTCTGGATGATCGGCCTGACAGGCCAGATCGAACACCTCATCCGGGGTTAGTTCACCCTGCCCGTAATTCCCAAGCTCACGACCAATATCAGCGCATTTGACTGTTGTGATCTGGTTCTGTGCCAGAAAATCAACCGCCTGCGTGTTGATCTCGCCCAGATAGGGTGACGAGAACCCCACTTTGGTCACGCCCAAAGCCTTGATTGCTTGGATCAATGATCCGGCGGCGGTCAAAGATAGTGCGCCCGACCCTGCCTTGATGTCCTGTGCCAATTGCTCATCAAATGACGGGCCGTGTGTCAGGGTGGCGGACGTGCAGCCATAGAGCACCACATCGGGTCGCACACCTGCTATCATCTTCAGATCATGGCTGATGTCCGACGCCCCAAGACCCGCCATTTGATCCGAGCCTGGAATTTCATCGACGTCATACCCGCCCATGCGCTGAAAATGCACCGTCGTGTCCGGGCAGCGCATCAGCATCATGTCTGCCTCAAGGTTGGTGTTGGTGAACGGCACCAGCACGCCGATCTTGGCCCGTGTTCGGGTCTCATGGGTCATGACGTCACCTCTTTCAAAACGGTCAGGCACCGATCCATTACGGGTTCTTCACAAATGGTGGCGCGCAGACAATCGCCCAATCCATAGCCCCCCATCCCGCGCATCAGTAACCCTTGGGCACGCAGGGCATCATCTGCTTTTTGCGCCATCTCCACGTCCGCAAAACGGATCAACACGAAATTCGTATGGCTGGACGCGACCGTCAGCCCCAGAGCGCGGCACCCATCGGCGAACCGATCTCGAATGGCAACGGTTTTGGAAACCGTATCCAGCATATGAGCCTGATCCCGCATCGCTGCTGTCGCCATTGCCTGCGAGGGGATCGAGACATTGTTCGGGTTCAACAGCTTCCGCACCTCACCGGCAATAGCGTCGGGGAACAGACCCCAACCCACGCGCGCGCCCGCCAATCCGTAGGCCTTGGAAAAGGTTCTCATGACCACAGTGTCGCCGCGATCTACCAGCGCAAAGACTTCGGCCGGGTTTTGATCCTGATCGGCAAACTCGGCATAGGCCTGGTCGACCACCAACAACACGTCCGCCGGTAACGCATTGCGCAGGCGGACAATTTCGGCATTCGGAATCAGAGTCCCGGTGGGGTTGCCCGGGTTACAGACAAAAGCAATCCGCGTTTGAGGCGTGATAGCGGCCAATATGTCATCGACCGAAACGGTCAAATCCACCTCACGTGCTTTCACGTAGTCGGCCTGCACTTGCGCCGTTGCAGAAGCAACGTAAGCATAGCCATAATCCGTGCCCAGCACCCGGTCGCCCGGCCCGGCGAATGCCCGGATCAGGCATCCGATCAACTCCATCGAGCCCGCACCGCACAGGATATTCCCGGCCGCGACACCATGGGTTTCGGCAATTGCAGCGCGAAGCTCTGGCCAATCGGGATCGGGGTAAAGTGGCATTTGATCCAACGCCGCCTGCCCTGCCGCAACCGCCGCTGGACTGGCTGGAAAGGCGCTTTCGTTTTGGGCCAGAGACACGGTTTCGGGCCCACCCAGATCCGCCAGCGCGTAAGCTGCCATCAGGCGGACATGCTCGACTGCGCGGATCATGACGTCCCTCCATATGCTTTCGCGCCTGCTTCGGTCACGAGACCACGTTTGAGGTCCAGCGCCAGGGCCTTTGGATCTCGTTCTGACGGATCGCCAAAGCCTCCACCGCCCGGCGTGTCGAAGATCAGGTAATCATCGCCTTCCACTCGCAGTTCTCCTTTGCCGGGAATGTCACCGTTGCCATCGCGGAACCGGATGCGCCCCGGGGCACCGGGCTGGCCGCCCATTCGGCCCAAGGCTGGGAACTTCAGACGCTCGACCGAGAGGAAAACGATGAAAGGCGCGTTGTTGGACGAGGTCATTTCGATCCTTTGTCCGAGACCTCCGCGATATTCACCTGCTCCTCCTGAATCCGGCAACAGTTCGCGCCGCCACATCACGACTGGTGCGACGCTTTCTGTGATCTCGACCTGCGATCCAAACACGCCCGAGGGGTAGGCAGTTGCAGACAATCCGTCTGCGTGGGGTCGCGCGCCGGTGCCACCATTGTGGACTGGTTCGATCGCAAATTCCCGCCCGCCATTGGCCGCAACTTCTGGCGCGTGGCGCATGGGCAAATCGAACATGCACGACGCACCCTCGGCAGGAACCTGATCCGGCAGCGCCTGATGCAGGCATCCCAAGACCAGATCCGGGGTCACTTGTCCCAGCGTATGGCGCATGGCAACCGGCACAGGGCGTTGTGCATTCAGAATACAGCCCTTGGGGCCATCCACCGTGAACGGCTCCAGCGAGCCTGCATTGTTCGGAATGTCCGGGCCAACGATGCAGCGCAAGGCAAACACCGTATAGGCCGTTGCATAGTTCAACGGGACGTTGATACCTTTTTTCGAACAACCCGATGTGCCGGTAAAATCCACATGCATCCCGTCCTTGGTGACAGTCAGCGTGGCGTGCAACTCCAGCTCATTCTCATATCCGTCCATGCGCAGTACGTTCTTGTAAACGCCTTCTGGCACCTCGGCGATGGCCTCCAACGCGCCCTTGTGCGAGGTTTCGATGATATAGCTGCCCAACGTGTCCAGATCGTCGATCCCGAACTCTTCCATCATCGCCACCAGACGGTTCACGCCCGCCTCGCAACAAGCGATCAGAGCGTAGATGTCGCCTTCATTGGCGATCGGCTCGCGCGAGTTGGCGCGGATAATGTCCATCAAAAGCGCGTTGGGCGTACCTTCTTCGACCAGTTTACAAGGCGGGATCAAAAGGCCTTCGTCGTAGATGTCCGACCCCTCTGGCCCCATACCCAGACCACCCAGATCGACCAGATGCGAGGTGCACGAGGTAAAACCAACAACTTTGCCATCCTTGAACGCGGGCATCATCAGCAGGAAGTCGTTCAGGTGCCCCGAGGCCAGCCACGGATCATTGGTCATGTAGATGTCGCCGGGTTTCATGTCCTGCAGCGCAAATCGCTCTCGCAAGTGCAGAACAGCTTCGGCCATTGTGTTGATATGGCCGGGCGTGCCGGTCACGGCCTGGGCCAGCATCCGACCATTGACGTCAAAGATACCGGCGGAAATATCGCCACATTCGCGTACAATGGGCGAGAACGCGGCACGGATCAGGGTTTGGCCCTGCTCTTCTACCACGGCCAGCAGGCGGTTCCACATCACTTGCAGGCGGGCGGGGGAAAGTTCAGCAGTCATTTTGCGCCTCCTTTCTGGTCCTGGACCAGGACAAGGTTGCCAATGGCATCCATGTGCGCCGAGAAATCGGCAGATACGAACGTGGTGGTTTGCGGTTCATGGATCAGCGCCGGGCCGCGTACATGGTCACCGGGTTTCAGGTCGGCACGGGCCACAAAGGCCGCGTTTTTCGCAGCACCATCCACATCGCAGGTGATGGGTCGCGTTTCAGTGACGTCAAACGCCGAGAGGTCCGGTGTTTGAGGCACCGGCGGCACAGAACTGTCCGGCGTTGCGACCCGAACCGCCCAATTGAGAATCTCAATCTCCATCCCCGGCACGGGGCGCGAGAATTGCTTTTTGTATTCCTCTTCAAAGGCGGCGGTCAGCGGCGCAATATCGTCGCGCGTCAGGGCACGATCCGGTAGCTGGATCTCGATCTCGTGGCCCTGCCCGTTATATCGCATAAAGGCAGTGCGCTGGCTTTCGGTCGGTGCATCGCCTGCCCCTTTGGCAACAACCTCTTTTGCTTCGGCAATCATTGTATCGAAAAGGGCGTTCACCCCATCCATATCCATACTGTCGAGCAAGGAATAGCGTGAGCGGACGATTTCGAACGACACCGGCGCAAACAGGAAGCCAACCGCCGAACCGACACCCGGATTGGGTGGGATCACGATACGCGACACCCCGGCTGAGCGTGCAACGCGGCTTGCATGCAACGGCCCGTTGCCGCCAAAGGCTATCATCGTGCGCGGCCCCAGATCCTTACCGCTTTCAACGGCATGCATACGCCCGGCGCTGGCCATGCTTTCATCCACGATCCGGCTGACGCCGTCCGCCGATCCGACCGCATCCAAGTCCAGTTTCTCGCCAATCACGCGCGTCAGTGCGGCCTTTGAGCCTTCGGGGTCCAGTTGAATATGCCCCTCGGCAAACGTATCTGGCACGATATAGCCAAGCGTGATGTCGCTGTCGGTCACGGTTGGATCCGTGCCGCCGCGCATGAAAGCCACCGGCCCGGGCTCTGACCCGGCAGATTTCGGGCCAACGGTCAGACGGCCCAGACGGTCAACACCTGCTATCGAGCCACCACCAGCGCCGATTTCAATCATCTCAATCACCGGGATACGCACCGGCATGCCCGAGCCTTTGATGAACCGTGCCGCACGTGCAATTTCAAAGGATCTGGAGGTCTGAGGACGCGCGTTGTCGATCAGGCAAAGCTTGGCTGTGGTGCCACCGACATCAAATGACAGGACCTGATCCAGCCCAGACCGCGCCGCAATCCGTGCAGCCAGAATGGCACCGCCCGCAGGGCCGGATTCAACCAGACGGATTGGAAACCGTGCAGCAGTTTCCACGGTGCACATCCCACCACCCGCAGTCATCATCAGGATCGGACAAGTTACACCCTCGGCCGCGAACTGCTCGACGAACCGGGACAGATAAGATTCCATCAACGGCTGAATGTAGGCGTTTGCGACAGTGGTGCAGAGCCGGTCAAACTCACGCGCTTCGGGACTGACGTCGGACGAGATCGAAACCGTTAAATCGGGACGGTGTTCAGCCAGAAGATCGCGCAAGCGTTGTTCGTGGGTGGGGTTGGCGTAAGAGTGCATAAGGCAGATCGCCACCGCCTCGGCACCGCTGGCATCGAGCTCGATCAGCAGGTGTTCAATCTGCGCCTCATCCAAATCGATCAGAACCTCGCCTTCGGCCGACATACGTTCGCGGATGACGAAGGATCGTTCACGCGGCACCAGAAGGTCCGGCTTTTCAAGATTAATGTCGTATTGGGAATAGCGCCGCTCGTACCCGATATCGAGGATGTCCCGGAACCCTTCGGTGCAGATCGTTGCCACAACCGACCCACGCCGTTCAATCAGCGCGTTGGTCGCAAGCGTCGTACCATGGATAAACCCGGTAACTTCCTTTAGCGACCGACCGGTCTGCGTCATGACACGCTGAGCGCCTTCCATAGCGCCTTCGGCCGGGTTCTTATGCGTGGTCAGGGTTTTCGTCGACGCCAGTATCGTCTCATCCCCCGAGACCAAAACTGTGTCGGTAAAGGTGCCACCAATATCGATGGCAAGGCGTAGCGCGGTAGTCATTTGGTATTCCGTTGTCGTCTGAAAGCATGCAGGTAGTTCGCCCCGCAGGGCGGCTACCGGCGCGGTGTCACCAGATCACAACCGGTTGCACGGCGGTCCAGACGATTGGGGATACACAAACGAGTCATACCGTTTTTTGGCCCGTTGACCAAAATCCCACTAGCGAGTTTGCGACATTACTGTCCTCAAGCGACACAATCTTGTCCACCTCGCCAATAGACTTCAGGTCATATCCGCTTTGTGTGTTTGATGAGAGGGGACAGAGACCAGATCATCCGCAAGCAAGTCATCAACAAAAAGACTTAAAAGTTGCAATCGACCCGATACTCCGGCCTTTCGGTAAATTGACGCACATTGCGCTTTGATCGTGCCCTGTTTTGTCGCCCGAATTTCAGCGATTTCAGCGATCGCGTATCCTTTTATCGCCAGAATGGCGACGTCCCGTTCGGCCTGAGTCAACGACCATGCCTGGAACCGCGCTTCAAGCACCTCGCCAAACGCGCCAGAGGCGACTTTCATCTGATCCTCAAGCTTGGCCTGACGGCTCAGCATTTTGCGCAGCTCGACGGTGGTGAACGCCAACCCACTGATCAGCGCAACCGTGACGAACAATTCGACAAGATCACTTTCTGCCAGAAAAAACGTGGAGTTGGGCCAAAAGTCCAAAACAATGTCCAACAGGAAGTAAGCGCTACAGCTAGCCTGCACTGCAAATAAGGACCATAAAACTGTGGCACGTGTCATGATTTTGCTTTCGGTCAGTCCGGGGTGCGTCCGGAGCTGGACACACCCCATTTATATCAGCTGTCGTCCTCGTCGTCTTCCAGCTCAATTTCCAGAACGGCGCCGGTTTCGGGCGAAACTTCGATCTCATAGGTCTTACCGTCAAGTGACGCATAAACTTCAATTTCGTCCTCTTCGACTTTGAACTTTGCGATGGAATAGCCCTTGGCTTCTAATGCCGCGCGAATTGCACCCTCAGAGGATCCCAGCACATCATTCACGTTGATTTGCGCCAACGCCAAGCCCGGTGCCACAAAAGCCGCCAGCACTGCCAGTTTGCCAATTTTGTTCATTTGCATTCCTTTCAAGGATATCAGTCACCGCGAGATTGCGGTTGTCCTGAACTGTGCGGCTTGCTGGCTCAACAAAATTGGACTTTTGGCAGAATTCAACCGGCTTAGGCCAAAGGTTTATGCAAAAAAACGTTAGAGCGGCTGACAGTTTCCAAACCTGTTCAGTACATTGCGCGTGATCTGCTCGACCTGACGATCTTGGCGCACAAGGCCCATCACCCATTCACACGTGCCCGCGGTAAAGACCTCTCCAAGCCCACGTTGCCAATAGATGACCGCCCCGTTGCCCCGGCTGCTGCGATCCAGTGTCTCGTCCGTGCAAACCCCAAACATGCTTTCGGCTTTAAACACCGCATCTGAGTTTCCGATATACAAGGTCTCGCCCCAGATTTCGTGGTCAGGCTCGATATTGGTCGCCAGACCAAGTGCAAGGATCTGTACGCCCAAATCCGCGCCATCCAAGCCGGTGGGAAAGGGCAGCCCGTCATCCATTCTGTAATCCAGCCCATCGACTTCATACCCGAAGATACGCGCACCTGCGCCCAATTGGTCGCCGTATCCCAGTTGTGCGCCTTCAAACGCCCAGTGGTCGGGTCGATAGACCGTAAATCCACCACTTCCCTGCCCGATACATCGGCCCAGACCTGCATAGACGCCCTTCAATCCGTTAACCCCAAAGGTCCGGGCACCAGGCCAGTTGGCAGGAGAGACTTCCCACGCGGATGTCACGAGATGTTCGCGGTCGCTCCCCACCAAAGGGTCAAGATCTGCGGTGTATTTATAGCTAACCTGGGTTCGGCCCTGATCTTCGATCCGGGTTTGCCACAGGAAGTTTCCAGCAAATCGGGCAACACGTCCGCCACCTTCAGCAAACCTGTCGACAGCGTGGCGCATATTGGCTGACCAATATTCGTCGTGGCCCACAAAAACAGCGCATTGATAGTCCTTCAACAGGTCCGGGTCAGCCTCAAGATCATGCTGGGTCGCGAAATCGAACTCGTACCCTTCCGCTTCGGCCCAGCGCGCAAAATGACGCTCGTAGCTGGCCCATCCCGCCGAGGCGTATTTCTTGGAATATCCATAGGAATAGGCCCATTCCATATAGGGGTAGCGCACCATATCTCCTGGTTTATGCGGTGTATCCGGCACAGCACGCGGGGCACCTGCAGGAAGCTTACAAAGTCCCCGTGACCACGGCCGTTGTGTCGACACCACCGGAGAGAACGACTTGCCCTCGGGTCCGGTGATGCCTTCGTAGTGATTGGACCCTCCCCAGCAATTGTAGGCCAGCCATGTCCCAGTGGCGCAGATCAGTACAAAAGGTGCTGCTGGTTTTTCAGGCGCGCGCCGCAGCAGGAACAAGTGATGCTCTTCCACCCGGCCCCCATCTTGTTCGGCACGCAATGTCACCAGGTAGCCGCCTTCACGCCAGTCGTCCGGTATCCTGAACTCGTAGGTCACCTCCCACCCGCATCCAGTGACCGAGCAATCTTTGGGTGTCCTCTGATGTACACCTTTCAAGCCGCTCTCGCGATGCATCACCTCGTAGGTTGCACCATCGCGCCCGATCTCCAGATCCCACTCCCGAGCGGTGGTAGAAACGCGCAGAGCCAACAGTTCACCCGGCGCATAAGTCATGCGCTCTGTGTACCCCCATATCTCAAGAACCGACGCGTCACGGGACGGCCCGATGTAGTAGTGGTCGAGAATATGTCGCGCCTTGGCGCGGGTTCTTGGGGTGATGGCAGGGCCTTGGCTCTCAGAACGCGTCATGGGTTGGTGTCACTCCGGCAGGTAGCGGTCTGACCAGCTTTCACCTGCCGAACCGCTGGCGATCATTGCGTCAATTTCCGCGTCAGAAAACCCGACTTCGCTCAGGATTGATCGTGTGTCCGCGCCGTACTTTGGCATCGGTCCGGGGATTACGATCCTAGCTCGTTCAGGCCGAACTGCGTTCGGAGCAACAAGATCACACCAACGACCCATAGGGTGCAAATCATGCCGGATGACGCTGAACGTATTCTGCGTCAGATCAACCTGACCAGAGCTTTCGAGATGCAAAACAGCATCACGTGTGTCGTGCAGCGAACCCAGCGGCATAACAGTTGAAGACGTGCCCGTGAAAGCTTGTTGCCAAAATTCGGCGGGTTGCGTGGCAATCCGATCTGCCAGGGCTTTGGCCATCTGCGGTTCCGGCATGTCAGCAATATCTGCCAGTTCGTCAACGTGGCGCAAGGCGTCTCGTTGATCTTTTGGTGCCGCGAAGAAAAGCCAACCGTCAGCGGCGCGGTAACAGTGGTAATACGGGCCCCATCCCAACGCCGAACGCCCTGCGGGTTCGTCAAAATGGGCGCGGGTTTCAAAATCATACATCAGCTGTGCTTGAATGAGGTTCCCTGCCCCAGCCAGCGCCGCGCGGGCGATTCCGCCTTTGCCGGTTTTCTGCAGCCTCAGAAGGGCCGCGCCCAGCGCAACACAGGCGCAATATCCGGTCAGAACGTCGATCGTGCCGAAATGCGCGTGTTCTTCCGGTGTCTCCATCCCTCCGCCAAAGCGCACCATCACCCCGGTCGCGGCTTGTGCCAGATCATCATAGCCCAAATGGTCCGATTTGGGGCCGCGTGCAAGACCCCCGAAAGCATCCAGTTGAACCAAAATGAGCCGTGGGTTGATCGCGGCCAGCTGCTCTGGTCCAAGGCCCAAGGCGTCGCGCTGTTCGTCCGTGCCGTTCATCGTTATGACGTCTGACGCTTCGATGAGCCGTCGCAAAGCGCGCTGTCCCTGCTCTGAACCGAGGTTCAGCAACACGCTGCGTTTGCCACGATGGGCGTGCAAACCAAATACAACCGTGTTCCACGGGTCGACCGACGGCTCTACCGGCTGAACCGAGGTAACCTGAGCCCCGTAGCGCGCCAACGTAGAGCCTATGGTTGGACCAGCGATGACATTGGTCAGGTCCAGGACTTTAAGCCCCTCAAGCCAGCCGCTTTCTTCCACACCCGCCACCCCGTTGCGCGGTGACTCGGCCAGGATAGCGGAAATGGGCGCATTGTCCGGGTCCGGTCCCGGCTGTTTGCCAAGCGCCCCGGCATCATCGGCAAGCCAAGCCACATTGCCCATCTGTTTCATGTCGCCGTGACGCGGGTCTTGCACCTGAACCACCAGCCCCGAAGCCAAAGCGTGCGGATCTGTCAGCCATTCCCTGGTGAACCGCTGTGCCGTAGCAGGAGCTTTGGCCGCACCGAACAAGGCTTCCCATTCATGAGAAGGTTTGGTTCGAAACGCCTGTTTCATTGCAGCAGATACCCGTGCCCGATCTCTGGCGCCGACCGGGTAATTGCGCAAAGACCATTCATCGGGCCAGTCTGTTGTGTCCAAGTAAGCATCAAAATCCGGCAATTCGTCTGCCAACGCCCCTAAACCCAGAACCTCCAGCACGCGCCGGGGATGTGTTTTCACACTGCCTGCGACCACATAAAATCCTCGACCATCAGCGCAGGTATAGGTTCGGTAGAATGGATCCAGAAACTCTTCCAGTTCTGCAAAGCTCAGGTCCATTGGCAAACCTTCGGCCGTGCGTCGGTCCAGCTCCACCTCTCGGGGGGATTTGTAGCGTTCGGGATAATCCTCAATCTGCTCGCAATTATAAACCAACCCTTCCAGCAAAGCCGAGGCCA
Organism: Ruegeria sp. HKCCD4884; assembly: GCF_013110855.1. Taxonomy (NCBI): domain Bacteria; kingdom Pseudomonadati; phylum Pseudomonadota; class Alphaproteobacteria; order Rhodobacterales; family Roseobacteraceae; genus Ruegeria; species Ruegeria sp. HKCCD4884. The sequence continues at coordinate 121,810 of NZ_WVRJ01000008.1, read as the reverse complement.
AAGGAACTTCGATGTGATCCCCCCCATTCCGGTCGCGCGCCGTCAGGGCAAATTGCACCGCCATTGCCCCAAAGGCTGCTCCGTAAGCCGAGGCAAGGGTGAGCGGCGTAAAGGACGGGTTGATCCCCATCAAACGCCGGTTCAACCCCATATCCGTAAACTGCCCTGTGCGCGCAGCGATCACCGCCTCCCACGCTGGTACATTCGCAAGAGCGGGGTCGTTCGAGGCGAACCCCGGCAATGAGACAGACACGATGCGCGGATTGATATCACGCAGCGCCTGAGGGCCAAGGCCCAAGCGGCTCATCACGCCAGGGCGGAAATTTTCGATCACGACGTCGGCTCTTGCCACCAGATCGCGCGCTAATTTCAAACCCTCATCCGACTTGAGGTCGATGGTAATGGCCGACTTGCCCCGCGACAGCATGTCGGTGGCCGGATCCTTTAAGCGCGGTCCGCCGGGCGGATCGATACGGATCACCTCGGCCCCCATGTCGGCCAGCATCATGCCAACCAAAGGACCAGCCAGATACTGGCCAAAGTCGAGAACGCGGATATGTTCGAGAGGTCTTGATGTCATGCGCGGCACTTTTGTTTCAGGCTGATATGAGAGAACACACCGCAGGAATACACAGGCACATCTGAGTGATCAGGGTTTGGTTGCACCGCATTGTGTCCTCCCACGCGCGTTAGCACCATCTTGGGCGCGAATGAGCGGAGGAGGTTGTTTGAATCGACCAGCCAATGTCGCAATTTGACCGCTTTAATCGCAGCAAAAAGGTCTTTGGTGCAGCGCGGCGCTTGGAAGAGCCTTTCATTGCAGAAAGGCGAAACGGGGAAATTAGGAAGTTATTCGGGTGTGGTCAGACCCAACTGCCCAAGAGCGGCCTGTGCCGATTGGCTCCAACGTTCTTTCAAAGCGCTGTTTCGGTTGTGACGCAAACCGATTGAAGTCAGGAAAGCGAACCGTTTCGGATCATCTCCACCAAAGGACAGCGCGACGCGGGGCCACCAATAGTCCACGGCATGTTGCATCTGCTCTGTTTCTCCGCCTTCTGCCAGCTTCACTGCGCCTTCCAGGGCAAGTGCGCCATGATGTGCTTCGACAGGGGCGATCTGTCGGAAGGCTTCAGCCAGCGGTTGGTAGGAAACCGTCGAAAACTCAGCCAGTTGCTCGGCCACCGCGCGGCTCATCAACAGGTTCATGATCACAGCGTCGGTCCAGCCCGAGATCGGATAATTGAACACAGCAAGGCGCATGTCATGTGCGCTGCGCGTTGCGCCGATATCGTCATCGCGATCCAGTCGCGCAGTCCATGGATGGTGCGTGGCGTATCGTTCGGTATCTGCGCCAAACTCGCCCATTATTTTAAGAACGCGATCTGCATGATCGGTTTTCTCAAGCACTATTTTTGCTGCCGCGATCCGTTCCTTGATGCCCGGCCCCTGATTGATGATATCCGCAAAACCCGCGGCGCCAGCCAATTCGCTGTCCACAAAGGTGGCCATCAGCTTCATCAATTCGGCGCGGTAGCGTGGTGGCACGTTTGTCGGATTGGTCAGTACTCCGCCTGCGGCCAGATAGCTGTCGAGTGTCATGGCTTCGGTCATTGATCCTCTCCCTTTACTGGTCGTAGTCCACGACCACACGGTCGGTCACCGGATAAGCCTGACAGCTCAGCACATAGCCTTTTTCGACCTCGTAATCCTCGAGCGCGTGATTGGCGAGCATTTCGACTTCGCCTTCCAGAATGCGACAACGACAGGTGGAACAAACCCCGGCCTTGCACGCGTATGGCGCGTCCATCGCGTTTTCCAAGGCTGCGTCCAAAATGGATTGATCCTTGGGCAGGGTTACTGTCTGGGTCGAGCCGTCCAGAGTGATTGAAGCGCTAGTCTGGTTCGCCTGCGTGCCCGCCTCTGCTGCATTTGTCTTGCGCTTGGCCCGCCCAGGTTGGGCGCTGGCAAAAAGCTCGAACTTGATCTGGCTGTCCTCAAGCCCATGCTCGCGCAGCGCGGCGGCAATCCCCAGCATCATTGGCTCTGGTCCACAAATAAAAGCCGTATCCACGTTTTTGATGTCGATCCAGTGTTCAAACAGCTCGCCGCATTTTTCCTGCGTCACAAGCCCGGTGAACAGATCAATCTCCTGCGCGTCGCTCTCAAGAATATGGATCACGTTCAGGTGATCCATATAGAGGTTTTTCAGGTCCTCCAGCTCCTCTCGGAACATGATCGTGTTGATGCCTTTGTTGGCGTAGATCAGCGTGAAGCGGGACTTGGGTTCGCGGGCCAGCGTTGTTTTCAGGATCGACAAAACCGGTGTAATCCCCGAACCGCCGGCAAAGCCGAGATATTGTTTTTCCGCGTCCGCTTCGATTGGCACGTGAAAGCTGCCCATTGGCGGCATCGCTTGAACAACGTCACCAACGCTCAACTCTGCGTTGGCCCAGCTTGAGAAAGCGCCCCCTTCGACGCGTTTAATGCCAACTTGAAGAACGCCGTCATCCTTTCCCGCGCAGATCGAATACGAGCGGCGCAGTTCTTCGCCGTCAAAATCACGCCGGAAGGTCAGGTATTGACCCGCGGTGAAATCGAACTGTTCCGCTGCGCCATTCACAGGCTCAAGCGTCACAACAACCGCATCGCGGATGGTTTTGTGGATGTCGGTGACTTTCAGGTCATGAAAACGTGCCATCCGGTGCTCCTCCTCAGATGCACTTGAAATAGTCAAAAGGTTCCAGGCAGTCGGTGCAGCGCCAGTGGGCCTTGCATGGGGTCGAGCCGAACTGGCTGACTTTCTCAACAGCCTTGCTGCCGCAATGCGGGCACCGTTGTGGCCCGCCCGCCGGTTGCGGTGGCGCAATGCCATAGTCTTCCAGCTTGGCGCGGCCTTTTTCGCTGAGCCAATCGGTGGTCCAGGCGGGCGAAATGCTGGTTTCGATCCGTACCTCCGCGATCCCGTGGTCGCGCAGCGCGGTTTCGATATCCATGCTGATGACGGACGTCGCCGGACAGCCAGAGTACGTTGGTGTTACGGTCACAACCAGCGTTCCGGCGTCCCAACGCACATCGCGAACGATGCCCAGATCCACGACCGAGATCACCGGTATCTCGGGATCGGGCACCGCATCCAGCCAGCTCCAGATCTGATCAGTCGAGGATTGCATCCGCTCTTACCACTTGGCTCCGGGATAGGCGCGTTGCAGCCATTGCATCTGCGTCAGTAGATGACCCAGATGCTCGGTATGCATGCGCCCGTCACGCCCGCCCTTATGGGCAAACTGACTTTCGGGAATGCTAAGTGTTGCCTGGGTCAGGATCCTTCCGACCAGAGTGTCATATTCTTCGTGCAGGTCTGTCGGATTGGGTGCGATACCTGCGGCGGCCATCTGGGCGTCGACCTCGTCGCTGGCAAACATCTCACCGACATAGGGCCACAGATAATCAAGGGCTTCCTGCATTCGGGCATGGCTTTCCTCGGTCCCGTCGCCCAGCCCCACAACCGTGTCGCCTGAGCGTTCGAGGTGATAGGCAACCTCTTTGCTGGCTTTGGCGGCAATTGCAGCGACACGTTCGTCCGAGGAAGTCATCAAGCGCCCCAGCATGATCGAATGCCAGGCGTCGAACAGGAACTGGCGCATCAATGTGCGGCCGAAATCTCCGTTCGGAACCTCGACCAGCAGTATATTGCGGAAATCCCAGGCGTCGCGCAGAAAGGCCAGATCATCGGCGGATTTGCCACCTTCTATCTCACCCGCAAGACCAAGCCACATCTGGGTCTGACCGATCAGGTCCAGCGCTGTGTTGGCTAGCGCTATGTCTTCCTCCAGAACCGGCGTGTGGCCGCACCACTCGCTGACGCGATGACCGAGGATCAGAGTGTTGTCTCCCATCCGCAGCAGGAATTGCAGGAATGCTTCATCCCGGGTCATCACATCGCCCCCACTTCATCGGGGATGTCAAAGAAAGTCGGGTGACGATACACCTTGCTTTCGCTGGGTTCGTACAGCGGGCCTTTATCACTGGGCGATGAGGCCGAGATGTTGTTTGCCTCGACAACCCAGATCGAAACGCCTTCGTTACGGCGCGTATAGACGTCGCGCGCATTCTTGATTGCCATTTCGGCATCCGGGGCGTGCAGCGATCCAACATGTCGGTGGCTCATACCGTGTAGGCCGCGGATAAAGATTTCCCACAGGGGCCATTCGTTGTTCATCGGGTTTCCTCCTTGGGTTCACTCTGCTGCCAGATTGCCGGATTGCTTCTTGCGGGCGTGCGCCAAAAGACCGTCCCGCACCCATTTCCCGTCATCCCAGGCCTTGTTGCGTGCAGCCAGACGATCCACGTTGCACGGGCCATTGCCCTTGATCACGTCGAAGAATTCCGACCAGTCAGGTTCTGAGAAATCATAGTGCCCACGTTCTTCGTTCCATTTCAGGTCTGGGTCGGGGATGGTCAGGCCCAAATACTCGGCCTGCGGCACGGTCTGGTCGACAAACTTTTGACGCAGCTCATCATTTGTATTGATCTTGATTTTCCACGCCATCGACTGGGCAGAATGAACCGAGTCCTTGTCGGACGGGCCGAACATCATCAGCGACGGATACCAGAAGCGGTTCATCGCATCCTGAGCCATCTTGCGCTGCTCGGGCGTGCCTTCGGCCATTTTGCGGATCGCATCGTAACCTTGCCGCTGATGGAAGCTCTCTTCTTTACAGATGCGGATCATCGCGCGTGAATAAGGCCCGTAAGACGTGCGTTGCAGCGGCACTTGGTTCATGATCGCCGCACCGTCAACCAGCCATCCAACAGCACCAATATCGGCCCAGTTCAACGTCGGATAGTTGAAGATCGACGAGTATTTCATGCGCCCATCAAGCAGCATCTCGGTGATCTCGTCCCGGCTGACACCCAGCGTCTCAGCTGCGCAGTAGAGGTAAAGCCCGTGCCCGGCTTCATCCTGCACCTTGGCCAACAAGATCGCTTTGCGCTCCAGCGTCGGCGCGCGGGTAATCCAGTTGCCTTCGGGCAATTGCCCCACGATCTCAGAGTGCGCATGCTGACCGATCTGACGGATCAGGGTCTTACGATAAGCCTGAGGCATCCAGTCCTTGGGCTCGATCTTGATATCGGCATCAATCCGTGCCTGAAACTCTGCCAGTTTCTCCGGATCTTCGTTTGATGCCTCGGATTTAACCATCTGAGCATACATGTCCCGTCTCCTCCGTTACACGCGTTCAAGAATAAGGGCCGCGCCCTGCCCGACGCCCACACACATGGTGCAGAGCGCAAAGCGCCCCCCGGTTCGTTTCAGTTGATATGCTGCGGTCAGCACCAGACGCGCGCCGCTCATGCCCAGTGGGTGGCCCAAAGCGATGGCCCCTCCATTGGGGTTCACGTGGGACGCATCGTCCGGCAGGCCCAACTCGCGCAGGGTGGCAAGGCCCTGAGAGGCAAACGCCTCATTCAACTCGATCACGTCCATCTGTTCGATGCTCAGACCTGCACGGGCCAAAACCTTGCGGCTTGCAGGCACCGGGCCGATGCCCATCACACGCGGTGCAACACCCGCAACCGACATCCCCACCACACGGGCCATCGGGGTCAAACCATTCTTGGCCGCTGCCGCCTCATTCGCCATCAGAATGGCTGCCGCGCCATCATTTACACCCGAAGCATTGCCCGCTGTGACGGTCTTTTCCGATCCGTTCACCCCTTTGAGACCCGACAGTTTTTCTGCTGTGGTTCCCGGACGCGGGTGTTCATCCGTATCCACAATGATCGGGTCGCCCTTTCGCTGTGGTACCGAAACCGGAGTGATTTCATCGCCGAAAACACCCGCCGCATGAGCGGCCGCCCACCGGGCCTGGCTGCGTGCAGCAAAGGCATCCTGATCTTCACGACTGATGCCATAGTCTTCGGCCACATTGTCAGCAGTCTGCGGCATGGAATCCACGCCGTAGTCCAGCTTCATCTTCGGGTTCACGAAACGCCAGCCGATCGTGGTGTCGTATACCGCGTTGTTGCGAGTGAACGCCGAAGTTGCCTTGGGCATCACAAATGGTGCGCGGGACATGCTTTCCACGCCCCCCGCAATGGCCAGATCGTAATCGCCTGCCTTGATGCCGCGGGCTACCATTCCAACGGCATCCATACCGCTGGCGCAAAGGCGGTTCACCGTTGTGCCCGGAACGTCGATTGGCAGCCCGGCCAACAAGGCCGCCATGCGTGCAACGTTCCTGTTGCTCTCTCCAGCTTGATTGGCATCGCCATAGATCACATCGTCGACGCTGACCCAATCGACCTGAGGGTTGCGTTCTTTCAACGCCGCCAATGGCAAAGCCGCAAGATCATCCGAGCGAACGGAAGACAGCGCTCCGCCATACCGCCCAATCGGTGTACGCGTCGCGTCGCAAATGAATGCGTCCATGCCCGAGGTCTCCTGTTAGCGTCAGTATTCATTAACCGTCTGGTCGGTTTTTATAAAAGCAACCGATTCGAGGCAAGCTTTATGTTACCTTTATTTGATCTCTTTCACCATTTTTGTAACATATAAGATCAGAACTTTATCGTTGCGATATTTGGGGCCGATTAGGGCGGTGATCCAAAAAACATTAAGCTGACCGGGCGACACTCACGTCCCGCTCGGAATCAATCCCCCAATACGGCTTCCAGTGACGCAAGGCTCGGGCGAGGCAACCTGTCTAACAGCTGCGCCACGGACTGTCGGCACTCTGCACCTTTCCAGTCTTCTGGCAGAAAGGCAGGTGGCAAAGGGGGATGGCGCAGGATAAGCCGCCGCCACCCATGAACGATCAGAACACGCAAAACGGCAGTTTGCAGGAGGTCGTCCATCCCCTTGGCGGGCAAATGCTGTTCGACGAACTGAAGTGTGGTCCAGAACTGACTGTAAGCATCTTTCAGAGGTTCAGGTCCACATAGATCCCGCATCCAATCGGGCACTGATATGGCACTGCTTTCAATCCCCAAAAGGTCTTCCAGCCCATCAGGGACCGGGCCCGGCGCCATGGCCATAGAGGCATTGACAGAGATATAATCCCCAATGAGCATCAGATCTGACAGTTCTTTGCGGGAACTTTCAGAACTGCTGGCGATCAGCACATGCCAGATGTCGGGCTTTTCGGTCTCACGGGAATAAATACGCGGCGCGGCGGCGGCACTTTGGCTGCGACCAAAATCCGTCAAGCGGTGCACGCTGGTGCGCCCCACCCGCGTACTTTCGATCCAACCTTCTTTCCGCAGCCGATGTAGTGCAACACGCGTCGCCTCAGACTTGATTCCGGCCAGACTGGTGAGCGCCGTGATCAAGCTGCCGCTGACCTGGTCCGATCCGCTGGGCGCCAAATCTCCAAATATCGTAACCAGCACTGACCACACCCGCTGTGTGCCGGTGTTGGTCAGTTGACTGACACAGGTTTCGAACCAATCAGGGCTGATGTCTTTCATACACGAAGTATAATCGGGCCGAAGGGAATTACCATCCGGCCCATCGCACGCATGCAAGTAGCTAGTAAGCAACCATCGTCAACAGCTCATATTCTGCGACCTGTTCGTCATCTTGCTGGGTTAGCGTGACGTGCCAACGAACTTCGCCATATTCATCATTGCGTTTGGTTTTGGCCTTGACCGTCAGGCGAACTTTGATGCTGTCACCGGCTTCAACCGGCTTCATAAAGCGTAACCCATCAAGACCCGTGTTGGCCAGCACCGGCCCTTCATTTGGTTCGACGAACAATCCAGCGGCAAATGACAGCAACAAGTAGCCATGGGCGACGCGCCCCGGAAAGAATGGGTTCCGTTCCGCCGCGGCCTGATCCATGTGGGCGTAGAAGGTATCTCCTGTGAAAGTGGCGAAGTGTTCAATGTCTTCCATGGTGATGGTGCGGGGTTCCGTGTGAATCGTCTCGCCAATCGCAAGGTCATGAAAGCGCCGCGTGAACGGGTGGGCTGGGCCTTTGACCTCGGTCGCGCCGGGCACCCATCTTTTTCCAATCGCGGTCAACAGATCAGGTGAACCCTGAATGGCTGTCCTTTGCATATAGTGTTTAACACCACGCACGCCGCCCATCTCTTCGCCGCCGCCGGCGCGCCCGGGGCCACCATGCACCATATGAGGCAAAGGTGAACCGTGACCGGTGGATTCTTTCATCGAGTCACGGTTGTTGAAGTACAAACGCCCATGATAGGCCCCTGCCCCAATGGCGACCTGACGCGCCACGTCAGGGTCATGCGTAATGACCGATGCCACCAAAGATCCTTGCCCCCGGTTTGCCAGTTCAATCGCATGGTCGAGATCGCGATAGCCCATGACCGTGCTGACCGGCCCAAAAGCTTCGGTATCGTGCACACGCTGCGCCGCGTCAGGGTTGGCACAATGGTAAAGCATAGGCGGCAGAAACGCCCCTTTTTCGGGATCTGCTCCATCGACCGCAAAATCATCCGGGTTGCCAAAGACACGCTCGGCCTCTTGGCCAATGATCGTCGCCTTTTCCAGAACGTCACGTTTCTGACCATTCGAGACCAATGCGCCCATGCGGGTGGTTTCCAGCCTTGGGTCGCCGATAACGGTTTTGGCCAGCCGCGCGGACAACGCCTCGATCACGGCTTGCACCTGCACCTCCGGCGCGATGATCCGACGGATTGCGGTACATTTCTGACCAGCCTTCGCCGTCATCTCGCGCTGGACCTCTTTGACGAAAAGGTCAAACTCAGGCGTACCCGGCTTGGCATCTGGACCAAGTATCGAGCAATTAAGGCTGTCCTGTTCCGCCACAAACCGCACAGAGTTTTCCAGGATCACGGGGTTGGATCGCAGTTTCAGCGCCGTATCCGCCGAGCCGGTAAAGCTGACCACATCCTGCAGGGTCAAACGGTCCAGCATGTCGCCCAAACCGCCCGACACCAACTGAAGCGCCCCGGCGGGCAAAATACCGGAGTCCAACATCAACCGCACGCACAGCTCGGTCACGTAGCAAGAATTCGTCGCCGGTTTAACGATGGCCGGAACACCGGCCAACAGAGTTGGCGCCAGTTTCTCCAACATACCCCAGACCGGAAAGTTAAACGCGTTTATGTGAACCGCCACGCCGTGTAACGGGGTGCAGATGTGCTGGCCCAAAAACGTCCCGTTGCGCGATAGTTGCTCAACATCACCGTCCAGATAGACATGCCCGTCCGGCATTTCCCGGCGTCCTTTCGAGGCAAAGACAAACATTGTGCCAATGCCGCCGTCGATGTCGATCATGTGGTCCGACTGCGTCGCGCCTGTGTTGAAAGACAGATCATAGAGCGCCTGCTTGTGCTGACCCAGATGCAGCGACACCGCCTTGAGCATTTTGGCCCGCTCATGAAAGGTCATCTTGCGCAGGGCCGGCCCGCCGACGTCGCGCGCATAGTCCAGCATTCCTTGCACATCCAGTTCCGCGTTGCCCGCAGTTGCAATCACCTCGCCCGTTACGGCACTGGAAATAGTGCGCGCCCCGGCACCAGGCGGCACCCATGCACCGGCGGCAAAGCTGGATATCTGTTGGATGGTCATGAGTGTCTCCTCATCAGTGTCTGGATCCTCACATCACCTAGTCGAACGTGTGAGGTCATATCTTTAACCGTACGGTCGGTCGTTATTTTTGCGCAGCAACACCACAAACCGTAGCCTTCAAACCTGCGCGGGCAATCGCGCGAAACCCCGAAACCGGATACGGCCACCGCGTTCAGCACCATCGGTGATGCAAAAATTCGGGAAGCGGGCCAGAAACCGCCCGACCGCGACGCGCCCCTCCATTCGGGCCAAAGTCAGGCCAACGCAGGTGTGTGGCCCACCCGCAAAGGCGTGGTGTTTGTTGGGGCGCCGGTCCAACTTCACTTCATCGGGCTGCTCAAACTGTCGCGGGTCGCGGTTGGCGGCTCCGATGCAAAGATGGATATCTGTTCCGGCGGGAATGGTTTGGCCGTGGAAGACGATATCCTCGGTGGTCAAACGGTTGCCGAATTGGTTGGGGCTTTCCATTCTCAGAAACTCGTCCACGGCTGTGTTTATAAGCTCTGGGTCGGCCAGCAACTCGGCACGCTTGTCACGGTGCCGGTCCAGCAGCTCCAGCGCGTTGCCGATCAGATTGGTCGTGGTCTCATGCCCAGCATTCAGGATGAAAATGCAGTTCTGGTACAGCTCGACCTCGGTCAACCCGCCATCGGTGTCATCCTGCATCAATCGTGTCAGCACGTCCGTTGATGGGTCACCTGGATTGGCGCGACGATCATCTATGATGTGGCGCAGGAATGCCTTGAAGTCAGACACCGCGCGATTGCCCCAGTCTTCTTGTTCCTGAGTCAGCTGAGGCTCCAAAGCGCCCAAAATGGCCAGAGACCAATCCCGCAGGGGTCCTCGCTCGGATCGGGGAATGCCCAGTAAGTTGCCGATGATCTCAATCGGGATGGCCCCGGCAAAATCCTCGATCAACTCAACAGAGCCCTTGGTCTGCATCTGGTCCAGCAAGCCGTCGACCAGCTGCACCAGGCCCGGCTCCATCTGCGCCAGCGCGCGCGGGTTCATCGCACCGACCATCACCTTGCGCACACGGGTGTGCAAGGGCGGATCATTGAACACCAAACTGGTCGTGTGATGTTCGAATAAAGGGCTGTCGACCCCGTATTTCGGCCCGAAGACCGCCTTCTTGTCCGAAATGAACCGTTTTGTGTCCCGATACACCAGATCCAGATCGTCATAGCGCGACAGGATGACAGACCCATCGGCTTGAAAGCAGACAGGCGTGTCTTCGCGCAGCGCGGTATAGGCCGGATAAGGGTCTGCGTGAAAACCGGTTGGAAGTGCGGTCAACGAGAACATCAGTGACCCATCGCCCCCATATGTTCAGGCAGAACCAGAACCAGCCATGGCACCAGAACAATCAGCGCCAGGCGGAAGATATCGGCCACCCAAAACGGTGTGACGCCCTTAAAGATAGTCCCGGTTGAAACGTCCCCAACCACACCTTTCAGAATGAACACGTTCAAACCGACTGGGGGAGTGATCAGGCTGATCTCAGTCACGACAACGACGACGATGCCAAACCAGATCGGATCATATCCCAGCGATGTCACCAGCGGGAAGAAGATCGGCACTGTCAGCAGCAGCATCGACAGTGATTCAAAGACACAGCCCAGAATGATGTAGATCCCGAGTATCATCAGGATCACCACAAACGGCTCCACCTCATAGGCCGTGACCAATGCGATCAAAGCTTCGGGCAGACCGGCCAAGTTGATGAAGTTCGAAAAGATCTGCGCCCCGATCAGAACTGAAAACAGTGCTGCGGCGGTGAAACTGGTCTCTTTCAACACTTCAAAGGTGGAACCAAGGGTTAGCCCACCCCGAGACAACGCAATCAGGAAGGCACCCATTGCGCCCATGCCAGCTGCCTCGGTCGGGCTGAAGGTCAGGTTCAGCGGATAGAAGTCAAACACCCCGTACAACCCGCCGATCACAAGGAAGAACAGCAGCAGCACGGCCCAGACCGAGCGCAGCGCCGAAAGGCGTTCACCCCAGCCGTGCCGCTCTCCTGCTGGTCCGGCGTCGGGTCTGCGCCAAACAGTCCAACGCACCGCCAGCAGATAGAACAGGATGCCCAACACACCGGGGATGATGCCCGCAACGAACAGCTTGCCAATCGAGGTTTCGGTCAAAAGGCCATAGATCACCAGAATGACCGATGGCGGGATCAGAATGCCCAGTGTTCCACCCGCCGCAATCGACGCCGTCGACAGCTCATCCGAATAACCATAGCGACGCATTTCCGGCATTGCGACTTTCGACATCGTTGCCGCCGTGGCCAGCGACGAGCCACAAATGGCAGAAAACCCACCACAGGCTGCAACCGTGGCCATGGCTATGCCGCCGCGGAAATGGCCCAGAAAGGCATTCGATACCGCATAAAGTTCACGCGCAAGGCCGCCCTTGTTGACGAACAGGCCCATCAGGATGAACAGTGGCACAACAGACAGCCCATAATCCTGCGCCGTGTCAGTGATCTGGCGGCCCACCATGGACATCGCAGCCTTCAACCCACGCTCGGACAGGATGCTGCCACCGCGTTCGTATGCAAAGCCAAGCGTCCCGACGAGGCCCATCGCAAAGACTATGGGCAGGCGCAGCAGCACCAGAACAAGGACAAGGGCAAAACCGATCAAAGCGGCAGTCATCAGGAGTGCTCCGACAAGGCTTGGGGGGCAAAAATGTGCAAAATCCCGGTGATGATCATCGCGACAGCAGCGATCGCGGTGAAGGCGGCGATGAACCAGCCCACATAGAAGACAGGGATCGACAAGTATTCGGTGACATCGCCGTAATCCCGCGCCCGCTCTGCCAGCACCCACACGCGCTGAATTGGCCAGATCAGCATGATACCGGATACCAGATAAACAATCGCGTCACGCGCTCGGCTTAGCCGCAAACGTGCGAAAATTCCATCTGTCAGGTCCACAGCGATCTGTCCGCGTCCGGCCGAGATTATCGGTAGGACCGAAAAGACAAGGATCGCCATCAGAATCCGCGTCAGCTCGGTTGCAGCCTCGATTGGCGCGTTGAAGACAGAGCGCAGGATGACGTCAAAAAAGGTCATCACCATCAGGATGAATAGCGCCACGCAGGCCAGCATCGTCGGAACGACACTGATGCGTCGCGCAAGGGTCACGAGTGAGTGCATGATTGGTCCCCGGCGGGTGAAAAGGGCTGGCGGGTCACGCCCGCCAGCCGGGCTGCGTTACTGCGAAGCCATTTCATTTACGATCATGTCATAAGCGGCCTGAGCGTCGATACCCGCGCCGTTGACTTCGTCAATGACCTTGGCGCGCACATCGACGGCAATGGTGTTGAATTTCTCAAGATCTTCAACAGAGGCCGCGTTGATCGCGTTGCCGTCAGTGGTTTCGGTTGCTTCGCGACCTATAGCGTCGATCTCGTCCCAGATCTTGCCAATCTCACGGCTCAGCGGTTCACCAAAGACGTTCTCTTCCAGCGCGGCCTGCAGATCGGCGGGCAGATCGGCAAAAGTGTCTTCGTTCATGATGAAGGCAAACGATCCGCGATATAGACCACCCGGAACTTCGTAAACATTTTGCGCCACTTCGGTCAGCTTGAACCCTTTGCGGGATTCAAAGGGCATCACAACCCCATCCGCAGCTTTCGAGGCCAGGGTTTCATAGACTTTCGGCGCAGGCACCTGAATGCCGGTCGCACCCAAAGCCGTGCCGACGTCCCCGCCAACGCCACCCGGGATACGCACTTTGAGACCCGAGACCTCATCCAGCGAGGTCACAGGGCTGCTGGAATGCAACTGGGCAGGGCCATGTGTGTGCAGCGCAATTACCTTCACGCCGCGATGTTCGTCTGCCTCTTTGAGGAACTTGTCATAGGTGCGCCAGTAAGCGACCGAAGCGTCCTCGGCCGAACCCTCATATCCGGGCAGTTCGATCATCTTGGTGGTGACAAAGCGACCGGGCTGGTAACCATGGAAGATGATCGACGCATCTGCCGCGCCATCCATAATCAGGTCCATCTGTGCCGGTGGCGGCGCAATGCCCAACTTGAGTTCGGCCGTGACCTGACCGTCTGTCGCCTCTTCAACCATCTCCACGAATTTCGGCCACATCTTGGCATTGATGCCATGGGTCGGCGGCGCCCAGCTGGAAATGGTCAGCGTGTAATCTGCCGCCAGTGCCACTGTGCCCGTAACGGCCAGCGCAGCCGATGCCAGTAAGGTGCTTAGCTTGGTGAATTTCATGGTTCTGTCTCCTCCCAGTGAAACATGAGTCAAGAATGCGTTAATGGTCGCTTTTGTAACCATCAACATGTTAATGGTTCCCTCCACGGTCCGCGATGCGCCACGACCCAGGGTTTTCGTTTGCAACTGTCAGCATCATTGCGTGAGACACGTCGATACCGATCTCTTTGCTGTAGTGCATTGGCCCTCCACGCCAACGCGGGAAACCGTATCCATGGATTTGTACCATATCGACAGCATCCGCGTTCTCTGCGATACCCTCTTGGATGATCAAAGCCCCCTCGTTGGCCAGAACCGCCAGAATACGCGAGGAAATATCCTGCTCGGTAAAGTTTCGGCGGGTGATGCCCTGTTCAGCCGAGTAGTCTTCGATCAACGCCTCAACCTCAGGGTCGCGGATCGGTGTGCGGTCGCCATCCGAGTAACGATACCAACCCTTGCTCGCACGCTGACCAAAACGCTCCATCTCACACAGTTGATCCGGGATGGGCACATAGCGTTCGTTTGGCTCCCGAATTGCGGCATTGCGCTTGCGGTTGGCCCAGGCGATTTGAAGACCGGTCAGATCCTGCAGCTCATAAGGTCCCATGGGCATCCCAAACGCCCGCATCGCCGCATCCACCTGATAAGGCAGCGCCCCATCAGCCAGCAAATAGTCAGCCTCGCGCCGATACGCCGCCAGCATGCGGTTGCCTATGAACCCATCGCAGACACCCGAAAGAACCGACACTTTCCGCAGCTTTCTGCCCAAGGTGAAACCTGTGGCCAAAACTTCGGGCGACGTATCAGGCGTATGTACGATCTCAAGCAACTTCATGACATGAGCCGGGCTGAAGAAATGCAGACCAATGCAGCGTGTTTGGTTTTCAACACCTGCAAAAATATCCACCGGATTCAGGTAGGATGTATTCGTGGCCAGGATGGCATCGTGGTTCATGTATCTGGCCAGTTCCGCAAACACCGCCTGCTTGACGGGCAAGTTTTCGAACACGGCTTCGATAGCCAACTCGGCATCCGCAGCTGCGGCATAGCTATGGGCAGCCTTGAATTTGGACAGGTGGTCTCGCAGCTGCGCCTCGGACATCCTGCCCCGTTTAACAGCCCCTTGAAGCAGAGATTCAACCCGCCCCTTCGCCGCCAATGCTGCCTCGGCGTTTTGCTCGATCAAAGTGACCGACAATCCACCATTCAGGGCGGCCGTGGCAATGCCTGCGCCCATCAGCCCGCCGCCCACAACGGCAATTCGGGAAATGTCGCGCGCAGTAGCGCCCTTGATCAACGCAGGTCTGGATACGGTGCGTTCAGCAAAGAATGCGTGGCGCAACGCCCGGCTTTCAGCGCTTTGGCGCAGGGCCAGATGGCGGGCGCGTTCTTTCGGTTGCGCCTTAGCGAATGGCTCAACGGACCAGCCGAGTGCGGTCAGGTTTTCCAGTGGAGATTGTTGCCCTTTCGCGCGTTTCGTCAACGTTTGACGACTTGTCTCTAGCAGATCAGACGAGAAATCAGGGACAGAGCGTCGACTGACAGCCAATGGCCGCTCTGGCAGTTTGGCAACAAACTCTATTACAGCAGCTTTGGGGTTGTCGGCGACCAGATCAACGCCCCCGAGTGCCGCCAATGCTTCAGCTTTCTGAATCTTCCCGGAACACGCCATGTCGATTGCTGCCTGCATCCCCACAAGACGCGGCAAACGTTGAGTGCCCCCTGCCCCGGGGATCAACCCCACATTGACCTCGGGCAAACCAAAACCGGTGTCCGGTGCTGCGATCCGCCACGCGCAGGCCATGGCAATTTCGAACCCGCCGCCCAGCACATTGCCGTGCATACAGGCGACAAACGGCACTTTGCTGTCTTCGATCTTCTGAACAACATCCGGTAAATGCGGCTCAATCGGCGGCACATCAAACTCGGACATGTCACCACCAGCGATGAAGGTCCTGCCAGCGCAACACAACACCGCCACGCGCGCACCTTGAACCGCATCAACTGCGTCGGACAGCCCCCGCCGCACTGCGGTAGAGGTCGCGTTCACTGGCGGGTTGTTGACCGTGACCCAAGCCACGTCACCCTTGAATTCAACGCTCACCAGCGACGACTGCAACATCGACAACCCTTTTTGATCGGCCCAGATTCGGTACTGGTTTATATATTGACCAACCGTTCGGTTAATGCAATGATTAAGTTGAAATGAGGCCAGAAGAGACAGTCATGAGCGATACGATACTTGCACAAGACCACGGGAACTGGGTTGAAATTACCCTGAACCGCCCAGACAAGTTGAACGCGTTCAATGAAGACATGCACGTCGCCCTGCAAGACGCGTTGAAGACCGCGCGCGACAACGGGGCCCGCGCGATATTGCTGACCGGTGCCGGGCGCGGGTTCTGCGCAGGTCAAGACCTGGGCGATCGCGATCCATCCAAAATGGATGGCCCTCCGGATCTGAGCAAAACGGTACGAACGTTTTACGCTCCTCTGGTCCGGTTGATCCGGTCCCTGGAGTTCCCGGTCATCTGCGCCGTAAACGGGGTCGCCGCAGGTGCAGGTGCGAATCTGGCGTTAGCCTGTGACATGGTTCTGGCCGGGGAAAATGCCAAATTCATTCAGAGCTTTTCCAAGGTCGGCCTGATACCGGATACGGGTGGCAGTTGGCACTTGCCGCGCCTGTTGGGTGAGGCACGCGCTAAGGGGTTGGCGCTAACCGCTCAACCTCTTTCAGCCAAACAGGCAGAGGATTGGGGACTGATCTGGAAAGCACTGCCCGACGATCAACTGATGAGCGAGGCGCGCACGCTTGCCGCGCAATTGGCCAACGGCCCCACGCTCGGGCTGGGCTTGACTAAACAATGCATTCAAGCCGCGGCCACCACATCCCTATCAGATCAGCTTGAAATTGAAGCTGACGCAATGAAAACTTGCGGGGAAAGCGCGGACTACGCAGAAGGCGTATCCAGCTTCCTCGAAAAACGCGCACCGCATTTTCAGGGACGTTGAGGATGACCCCAAAAGAACGCGCCGAAAAATCCGCTGCTGCAATGTGGGCAAATGACGAGGCAAGCAAATGGTTCGGCATGGAACTTGTCGAGATTGACGAAGGCCACGCAGTTCTGACACTGACCGTCGCCAACCATCACTGCAATGGTCATGGCACATGCCATGGGGGCGTCACCCACGCTCTGGCCGACAGCGCCTTCGCCTTTGCCTGCAATAGCCGAAACAAGGCAACCGTCGCGCAACACACAATGATCAGCTTCCTCGCCCCCGGAAGCAAAGGCGACCGTCTGACAGCCACCGCGAAAGAGGTCACTGTGTCCGGACGCAGCGGTATCTATGACGTTCGCGTCACCAACCAAAACAACACTCTGATCGCCGAGTTTCGCGGCATGTCCCGCGCAGTGGGCGGTCAGAATTTTCAAGAATAGCTTCGCGACTGGAGGAGTGACGCGATGGAAGACCTATCCCCGAACAAAGCGGATCTTGACCCGATCGAGATCGCCTCGATCGATGAAATTCGCGCCACACAGCTTGAACGGCTCAAGTGGTCCGTACGCCACGCATACAACAACGTTGCGATGTACAAACAGCGGTTTGACGAGGCCGGAGTGCATCCCGACGATCTACAGCAACTGTCCGACCTTTCGAAGTTTCCGTTCACATACAAAAACGATCTGCGTGACAATTACCCGTTTGGTTTGTTCGCAGTTCCGCGCAGCGAGATCATTCGTCTTCACGCGTCCTCGGGCACGACTGGTAAACCGACCGTGGTGGGTTACACCAAGAATGACATCGACAACTGGGCGGATTTGGGCGCGCGTTCCTTACGTGCTTCGGGACTGCGCAAAGGCGACATGGTCCACAATGCTTATGGTTATGGGCTGTTCACCGGCGGGCTGGGTGCACATTATGGAATTGAACGCCTTGGCGCGACCGTTGTTCCCATGTCCGGGGGGCAAACCGAAAAGCAGGTTAACCTGATCAACGACTTCCGGCCCGACGGGATCATGGTGACGCCGTCCTATATGCTCAATATCCTTGAGCAGTTCCACAAGGCCGGTCTCGACCCCCGCGAAAGCTCATTGAAGGTTGGAGTGTTTGGTGCTGAACCCTGGACAGACGCCATGCGAGCCGAAGTCGAAGCCGCGTTTGATATGCATGCGGTCGATATCTATGGCCTGTCCGAGATCATGGGTCCCGGGGTGGCCAATGAATGCGTTGAAACCAAAGACGGCCCGGTGATCTGGGAGGATCATTTCCTGCCGGAAATCATCGACCCCGTGTCTGGTGAGGTTTTGCCCGACGGCGAAACCGGCGAATTGGTGTTCACAACCCTGACCAAGGAAGGGTTGCCGATGATCCGTTATCGCACGCGCGACCTGACGTGCCTGCTGCCGGGAACAGCACGTTCCATGCGCCGGATGGCAAAGATCACAGGTCGCAGCGACGACATGATGATCCTGCGCGGCGTCAACGTCTTCCCCAGCCAGATCGAAGAACAGGTCATGGCGACGGGGGGTCTTGCCCCGTATTATCAGATCGAATTGTATAAGTCGGGCCGCATGGACGCGATGCGGGTCTTTGTTGAATCCTCAACCGATTCCACCGACGAACTCTCCAAAACTGCGGCGGCCCGCATGCTGACCAAGCGGATCAAGGACGTCGTTGGCGTTTCAACGGAAATTGTTGTAGGTGACCCCGGCGACGTCGAACGCTCTCAGGGCAAGGCGAAGCGTGTCGTCGACAATCGCGATAAGGAATAAACTGTGGCCCGAACAATCGCTAAAGACCACGACCAAAAGCGGGAACAGATCCTGAAAATGGCGGCCAAAGTGTTTGCCGATCAGGGGTTTGATCGCGCGTCGATGACACTGCTCGCCAAAGAGTGCGGGATCTCGAAGGCCAACATCTACCACTACTACGACAGCAAGGATGCCATCCTGTATGACATCCTTGAAACCTATCTGCGCGAGCTAAGGGATCGGATTTGCAACGTGGATCTGAGCGGTTTGAACCCCGAGCAGAAGCTGCGCACAGCGGTGCGCGAAATCCTGTTTGCCTATCAGGGCGCGGATGACGAACACCGTGTACAAATCAGCGGCATGAGCGCGCTGACGGACGAGCAGCAGAAACTCCTCCGGGGCTATCAGCTTGATTTAGTGAATTTTGTGCGCGACATCCTCAAAGAGTTGTCTCCCGATGCTTTCGACGATGCCAAAGATAAATTGCGCGGTGCCACGATGTCGGTCTTTGGGATGCTGAACTGGTATTACATGTGGAACACCGGCGCGGGCCCCAAAGCCCGCGAAGACTATGCCGATCTGGTCAGCACGCTGACAGTGCATGGCGTGCAAAAGCTGTAGGCGCGTGGCGCGGCCCACAATACGCTATGTCGACGCTTTGAACCTCTTCAGGTAGGCTTGTTTTGCGACCATAACATCCTCGTCCGACATATTTGATCGGTTCAGGTCAAGAAAGTGTTCTGCTGCCCCAACTGGCTGAACATTCAGGTTGTTGACGGGCTTCAGATCGTCCGACCGTACATTCAAAATCGAAAGCACCTTGGTGACAGGAAACAAACGATCGCTTAAACCCGAGGTGTTCAAAGAGATAACGTCCGCGCGTGAAGACATCTGATCTGCGACCCGAGCCACAACGCCATCGAGGTCCGCGCCCGGGTTCAGCAGTTCAGTGTATTCGCACAGGTCTTCTTGAATTCTGTTTCCGCGAATGTTCTGCCAATACACGCTTTTGATCCAATCCGCGGTATCTCTGGTCGTGTAAAAGAATGTGATCCGCGCCTTGTTGTCTGTGAGTCTGTTGATTTCCTCCCAGATAACTTCGGCAAGGATGTGCGCTTGGCCATAGGACCACACACCCTTGCGCCCCGGGATCATGCCTGCAAACTCTTCGCTGCTGATCAGCAACGGCAATTCAGAGTGGCCATCCAACGACAGCAGAACCTGACGGAATTTCATACGAAATTTTTCAAGCGTTCTTTCTTCCGGTACCACTGAAAAACGGCGCGAGGCAACACCAGCGTCTTTCAAATTCCGTGGCACCAAAACATTGACTCGGGTCTTTAACCGGAAACGGTTCCTGTACAGCATCGTTTGCAGGGTTCTGGTTCCGGTTTTGTGAAACCCTTGATGGACGACAACCTTCAGCATCGACCCTTTTGAACTAACCCACGCCTCACATCAGCATTTAGGGTTACCGCATCAAAAACATCAAGCTGTCCAGTCGATGCTCAGGTCTTCTCGAAACGCAAAGCGGATCAAATGCGTCTCGATAACCTGTTTCCAACGACGCAGATCGCCACGCGGACCGGTTGTGGCGGTCACCGTCAAAGTGGTTGCATCTGCTGTCAATGTCACCCGATCGCCGTCAGGGAAAGATACGCTGCCCTGCGTTCCATCAAAGGAGATCTCGGCCTTGTGCGACCAGTGTTTGCAGAGCTGCTGCAGGTATTTTGAGGCCGCGCTCGTTTGCGCAATGCCTGTCGCGGTCTGATCAGGCAGCAGGCTCAGACCCGCGACAGCGGCAGACCGGATTGCTTTGGCAAACAAGGTCACGTCGATACTGGTGGCCACGAAAGTTGCGCCAAGATCCAGGCACTTGCGTTGAAGACGTGGGTCCAGTGTCAAAATCCCGGCGGCCTTGCCTGCCATCACGATCCGATGGATTGCATCCAACACTGCGGCAACCACCTCAGGGTGGTTCGCATCCCCCAGATGACCCATATCGGCGGCCAGGTCGGCGGGTCCGATGAACACCCCGTCCACATCAGTCGCCAGAATATCATCAAGCGCGTCCATGCCCTTGTTGTTCTCGACCTGCACAAGCAGGCAAATCTGTTCACCGGCGGTTTTCAAATAGTCCGGGATCGCAGCAAAGCGTGACGCCCGCGCCAACGATGATCCAACCCCACGAAAGCCATGCGGCGGATACTGAACGGCCCGAACCAGTTCGCGCGCCTGATCGCCGCTTTCGACCATCGGCACCAGGATATTCTGAACACCGGCGTCCAGATATTGCTTGATCATCCAGGTTTCGCCGATCGGCAAGCGTGCAACCGGCACACTGCCGGACCCCTCAATCACGCGCACCTGTTCGAGGATCGATTGCAGATCGTTAGGCGCGTGTTCACCATCAACCAGCAACCAATCGAACTGCGCTGTGGCAGCGATCTCGGCCGCATAGGCATTGGCCAAACCAACCCAGCATCCGATCTGCGGAGAGCCGGCCTGTAACGCAGCCTTGAATGCATTTTGTGGCGCAGGCATTGGTATTCCTTTCAGGCGAAATTGATATCGACCGAGCCAAACGGCCCGAAATCCGCGTGAATTTTGGTGCCCGAGGGGCATTCGACGGGGCGGATGAAACTACCGGACAGAATGATCTGCCCCGGTTCGATGCTCTGACCATATTGCGCCATGCGACGCGCCAACCAGACCACGCTTTCAACAGGGTCGTTCAACACACCAGCACCCAGACCGGTTTCTTCGATCTCACCATTACGGAAGGTAAGTGCCCCAACCCAACGCAGATCAAAGGCATCAACTGCGTGGCGTTCGGCACCCAAAACGATGCCTGCATTGGCGGCGTTGTCGCTGATCGTGTCAAAGACAGTGCGCGCCTTGCCGGTCTCGGAATCCACTCTTTGTATGCGAGTGTCCAGAATTTCCAGTGCAGGGGCGACGTAATCCGTGGCCGCGATGATGTCGTCGCGTGATACGTTTTCGCCACCGACGGCGGACTTCATAACAAAGGCGATCTCGGCCTCAATCCGGGGCTGAATGAAACGGCCTGCCGGAACGGTCGCGCCATTGTGAAACGCCATGTCGTCAAACAAAATTCCACTGTCGGGAATGTCGATGTTCAAGGCGTATTGCATCGCCTTCGAAGTCAACCCAATCTTCCACCCGATCACTTTGCGCCCTTCGGCCAGTTTCTGGCGATAGATGGCGTTCTGAATCTCATAAGCGTCATCCATACCCATCTCAGGGTGGCGCAGACTAAGCAGGCCGATCTGTTCGCGCCTGCGTTCGGCCTGCAGCAGTTCGGCGGCGACTCGGGCGTGGTCTTCGGGCGTCATACCTGTTCGTCCTCCACCGTGTTGCGCAGGGTTCCGATACCTTCGACGGACACCTCGACCACATCTCCCGGCACCAGGTATTTCGGCGGGTCGAACCGTGCCCCTGCCCCGGTTGGTGTACCAGTGACAACAATGTCGCCCGGCTGAAGCGTCATGAAGGTCGAGATGTATTCAATCTCGCGCCGGATCGGGAACATCATGCGGTTCAGAGTATCGTCCTGTCGAAGCTCACCGTTCACGCGGGTCTGGATGCGGGCATCATCCAGTTGGGCCGCGTCAGTGAACGGCACCAGCCATGGACCAATGGCCCCCGAATTGTCCCAGTTCTTACCTTGCGTGACATTGAACTTTGCGTGCCGCACCCAGTCGCGAATGGTGCCTTCATTGCACAAGGTCAGCGCGGCAATGTGATTGTATGCATCGTCCTTTGAAATGCGCCGACCAGCCTTGCCAATCACGATGGCCACTTCGCCTTCATAGTCCAGAGTGTGGTTTTCCGGTGGGCGGACCAGAGGGCGGTCATGACCGGTGAACCCGCTGGCAAAGCGCGGGAACAGCGACATGTACTTGGGCTGTTCGCTGCCATCTTTGTATTCGGCATTCCGGTCAGGGAAGTTTACGCCGACACACAGGATGCGGCGCGCATCTGGCATGACCATGTCATAGGTGAATTCGGTATGCGTGACGGCTTTGCCCTCAGCGGCCTCTGCAAGTTGCTCGAACGCCCCCGCGACAATCACCTCGTAAAGGCTGTCGTGATCGGGGAACGCTTGGTTCAATGCGATCGCACCGTCGTCAGTGATTGCTCCGAAAAACCGTTCCTCACCCGCTAAGAAAGTTGCAAACTTCATTCAAGTGTCTCCCACACGTCCCGGATCACGTCGGCCGCCATCAGCACGTCATCTCGGGTTGTATCGAATTGCCCGACCTGAAAGCGGATGATCTTGCGGCCGTCGAACATGCCTTGGGTGAGATAAATCCGGCCATCATCGTTCAACGCGTCGACCAACCGCTGCTGCATTGCATCGTCTCCCGGACCCCGGAACGAAAACAGGCTTAGAATCGGGCCGGTCGTGATTTCAAACCCCTCCATCGCGCCGATCCGATCAGCGAGTTCCTGCGCCCACGTCACGTGATTGCGGATGCGTTCGCGCAGTCCTTCCAATCCGTATGAGCGCAATAGAAACCAGATCTTCAATGCCCGGAACCTGCGCCCCAGTGGGATCGTCCACTCCGAGTAATTCGTCACCTCTGCTCCGGTTGTCTTGAGGTATTCCGGCTCGATCTTTAGCGTGTTGAGCTGCGGCGCGGCGTCCCGCAAGAACTGGATGGCGCAATCAAATTGCGCGCCCATCCATTTATGCGGGTTGAAAACAATGCTGTCATAGCGGTCGGCACCCTGCCACAGGGCTTCGTGAAATTCAGGGCAGATCATGGCCGATCCGGCCCAGGCTGCGTCCAGGTGGGTGTAAAGGTCGTGTTTCTGTGCGATGTCTGCAACCGCCGCCAAGTCATCACAGGCCCCAACACCGGTTCCCCCCGTGATGGCAATGATACCAGCAGGGACATGCCCGGCGGCTAGATCGCGTTGAATGGCAGCTTCAAGCTCGGAGGCGTCAATTGAAAAGCTGGTCCCCTGCGTGGGCAGCTTGACCAGATTGTCCTGTCCAATCCCCGCGACCCAGCAAGCCCTGTCGATGGACGAATGCACTTGATCGGAACAATAAATTCGCAGCGCGCCCTTGGTGTTCAATCCTTCGCGGTTGCCGGTAAAGCCCGTGGCCCGTTCCCGCATCGTCAGAACCGCCGACAAAGTGGCGGATGAGGCGCTGTCCTGAATAACTCCGGTCATACCTTCGGGCAGTCCAAGTGCCTGCCGCAACCAGTCGACCATGACGCCCTCGACCTCAGTCGCGGCTGGTGAGGTTTGCCACAACATGCATTGCGCCGCGATTGTCGTGACCAGCATCTCGGCCAGCATCGACGGGGGCGCGGCATTGGCTGGAAAATAGGCAAAGAAGCGTGGGTGTTGCCAATGGGTGATGCCTGGCATCACGATCCGTTCAAAATCAGCCATGATGGCATCCATCGGTTCACCCGCATCGGGTGGGGTTGCCACAAGCTGGGCTGCGATTTCCCCCGGTGCGGTCTGCGCGCGCACGGGGCGTTCCGCATGTGTCTTATGGTAATCGGCCGCCCATTTTGAAATGTGCTGGCCCCAATGCGAAAACGTGTCCCAATCCATGCGTTAGCCTTTTGTTGTCGCAGAAAACTCATCCCGAGCGACCCTGCGAGATAAGCGGTCTTAACAAACCGATACGTTTTGATCTAATGAAGCAATCCCTGATGCCTGATGCCTGATGTCAGACCGAAAAGCTGACATTTGCCTGACCCGTGCCAGAGCTGCCAAAGTATGGGGTATAGATGTCAATCTTACCCTTGTAGCTGCCCCAGCCCAGCGCTCCGAATAGCAGGGCGGTGTCGTTCATTGCACACTCTCCGGTGCATTTTTTGGCATAGTCGGGCAGCATTTCAAGGAACTCTTCAAAACGGCCCTGCTCCCACAATTCCAACACCCGCATATCCATCTGGCGATTGAACTCACCATTCACCGCGTTCAACCCTTCGACCGATCGTTCATTCGGGGTGAAATCATGGCTGAGAGACCCTGATGCCAGAACAGACACATTGCGGTCAGAACGCCGGATGCCTTCGGCAATGGCCTCACCCCAAACCCGGTTTTCCGCAATTGAAGAGAATTGATTAACAGCCACGGGCAAGACCCGCGCATTCACCCCTTCGTTGATGAAATGCATGGGCAACAGGGTCCCGTATTCCATACCCATATCTGGGTGCGAATGGCCGAGCGCGCGCTCTCCACGCTCGCGCAGAACATCAAGGATCGTTTTCCCCAACTCATGATCGCCGCGATAGTCAAACTCCATATCCGCTAACATATGCGGAAGTTCGTGACTGATGAATCGACCCTTATGGTGCTCTTTCGTGTTCAGGTGAAAGCCCTGATTGGTGATCCAATGGGTATCGAACACAATGAACGTCTCGACTTCGCGGTCTATCGCGTCCTGACGCAGGCGGGCATACCCATCAATGGCAGATTGCCGGATACCTTTGTATTTCGGCATCGTGTGGGACATCCAGATGCTGGGCACATGCGTTATTTTCGCGGCCTGTACGATCTTTCCCATGACGGTTCCTCCTGATGCGTGCCGGTGGCCCCGTTTTGGGATCACCTGAAGGGCTTACTTCCCCAATTGCATGATCTTGTGCTGACCGGTGGCAAAACCGATGTGCTTTTGTTCCATATAGAACTCAAAGCTCCAATCCCCGCCGTCTCGCCCGATTCCAGACGCTTTGACCCCGCCAAAGGGCGTAGGCAGGTGACGCACGTTTTCTGAATTCACCCAAATCATCCCAGCCTCCAGCTTGTCTGTAAAGCGTAAGGCACGGGTCAGGTCGTTGGTCCAGACATAGCCCGTCAAACCATAGGGCGTGTCGTTGGCAATCTGAAGCGCCTCGCCCTCGGTTGCAAAGGGGATCGAAGTCAGAACAGGGCCAAAGATCTCCTCGCGTGCGATGCGCATCTGGTTGGTGGCATCGGTGAACAAGGTCGGACGGATAAAGTAGCCTTCATCGCCCACCTTGACCCCACCGGCAGCAACGGTTGCACCGTCCTGTTTGGCGATGTCGAAGTAGCTGGTGACTTTGTTGTAATGCTCCTCGGTCACCAGTGGCCCAATTTCGGTCGCCGGGTCCAGCGGGTGGCCAACCTTGATGTTGTTCACACGCTCGACCAGCTTCGCCTCGAACTCATCCTTGATCGTGTCCTGCACCAGCAACCGCGAAGATGAGGTGCAGCGCTCGCCGTTGATCGAATAGATCATGAAAATCACCGCATCCAGCGCACGATCCAGATCGGCGTCATCAAACACGATTACAGGGTTTTTTCCACCCAGTTCCAGATGGTTGCGCTTATGCGTGTCCGCGCCTTGCTTGACAATAAGGCTGCCGGTGCGGCTTTCGCCGACAAAAGCAATCGCTTTGATCAGCTTATGTTCGCACAGGGCTTTGCCTGCATCGGGGCCAAACCCATTGACCGTGTTCAGCACGCCTTTGGGCAGCCCGGCCTGTTCGGCGATTTCCACCAGCAGGCGGGCCGTCAGTGGAGAGTCTTCAGCAGGCTTATGAACCACCGTGCAGCCCGCAGCCAGTGCAGGGGCGATTTTCCAGGTCGACAGCATGAACGGTGTGTTCCATGGGGTAATCACGCCAACTGGTCCAATTGGAACGCGCGTGGTCACGTTCATCAGCGTCGGGGATTTCAAATGTTGCCCGTCGCGCGCCTGAACCACTTGATCTGCAAAATACCTGAAGTTCTCAGCACCCCGCAACGCAGCCTTGGACATGAAGCGCAGCGTCTGGCCCGTATCCCAGCATTCACACAGCGCGATTTCCTCGGCCCGGGCTTCGATAGCATCTGCAACGCGCAACAAGATGCGGCGGCGTTCGGTGGCAGACATGTCGCGCCATTCAGCAAAGGCGGCATGGGCGGCCTCGGCGGCGACGTCGATGTCTGCTGCGGTGCCATGAGCAACATCGCAGATCACAGATTTGTCGACAGGCGAAGTGGATTGGAACACTCCCGCAGACCCGTCCCGATCCTCACCGGCAATACGATTGCGGATGCCGGTTTCTCTGAATCGAGCCAGAAAGCCTGTCAGTTTTTCAATATTCGTCTCCAGCGCACTCATGTTTCAGGTCTCCTGCGTGGTCGCGGCCAGATGATCGCGGATCGTGCCGGTCTTGGGCGAAAGCTTTGGGTCGATGTCGCGCATCTCAAGCGACAGAGCGATGGAATTTTGCGAAAGAGCCGACGCCAGATAGGCTTTCACCGCGTCAAATACACGCCGCGTCGCGTCCTGCTTGACGTCTTCCGACCGCCCTGCACGCAGACGGATCGAGATATCAACAAATCCATGCGCCGGATTTCCATCCGCAATGGCATAGTGGTCCACACGCGTTGCGCGCACGCGAATGCCCGGCATCGGAAAGGTGTCGATCTCGGCAGCTGTTGCCCTTATGCATTCGCACAGGCCACCCATGTCGATCTTGTCTTCCAGGTTTCCGGAATATTCGACGTGGAAATGCGGCATGATTCCTCCTTTTTTACTTAACATGTTTAGTATTTAATGTGTCCCATGTCAAGAGATTGCTTTGTTAATCTTTGCAATTTCCGAACTACCGCTCTAGAAGGCCGCATGACCACCCAAAGCCACACCAAAAGCACCGCCCGGTCCCTTCCTATCGCGCTGTTGCGTGCCCGTGAAACCGTCATGGCCCCGATCCGGGACATGTTGCAAGGAATCCAGATAACCGAGCAGAAGTGGCGGATCCTGCGTGTGCTGGATGAGCTTGGCGAAGTGGAGCAAAGCACCATTGCCAACGAAGCTTGCCTGCTGCTTCCAAGTGTGACCCGCATCCTGCGCACTATGGAGGCTGATGGCCAGATCACTCGCCGCCGGGACAGTAACGACAAACGCCGCACCATGGTCACGATCACGGATGCAGGCCGGTCCATTCTTAAGGAAAACCTGGCCACGTCACTTGCTATCTCCAGCAATATCGAGGCTCAGATGGGTCGTGAAAAGCTGGACCAATTGCTGGATCTTCTTGAAGAACTACAGGCCGTTAAAGTTTGACCTCGCCTTGGGTAGACGAGGCCGATTGAACGCTCAAAGAGTCGATAGACCCGTATCCAACGCTGACAGGATCTTGGTCACATCATCTGACGTGATAATCAGCGGGGGCGACAGAATGATGTTGTTGCCGGAAACGCGCACCATTACGCCATCTTCGTAAGCCGCTTTCTGAACCTGCAACGGCAGGTGTTTGGCAATTGGGGCTTTGGTCGCCCGATCAGAAACCAGTTCGAGCGCACACATCAAACCCTCGCCACCGCGCACGTCGCCGATCACGTCATGCTTTTCGGCCAGCTTCTGCAACCCGGCAAATAATTCATCCCCGCGCGCCGCTGCATTTTCCCAAACCCGCAGCCTGTTGATCTCGGACAAAGCAGCCAGCGCCGCCGCTGCCCCAACCGGATGGCCGGAATAGGTGTACCCCTGATCGACCGATGCAAGACCCGTGGTGTCCTTTTCAAAGACTTCAGCGACAGCGCCCGAAATCATTGCCGCGCCAAACGGAAAGTACCCGTTGGTGATCGCTTTTGCTGTTGTCATGATGTCGGGCTGAACACCCCAATGCCGTGCGCCACTTTCGCTGCCGGTGCGGCCAAATGCGGTAATGATCTCGTCAGAGATCAAAAGAATACCGTGTTTGGAACACACCTCGCGCACCATGGGCATAAAGCTTTTGTGCGGAGGGATCACTCCCCCTGCCCCCAGAACCGGCTCCATGATAAATGCCGCAACCGTTTTTGCCCCTTGAAACGCGATCTCAGCCTCCAACGCGTTGACGCAAAGTTGCGCCAGACGCTCGGGGTCCGTCTCGTCAAACGGGTTGCGATAGGTCCAGGGTGCGGGCACGTGGAAACAACCCGGCATCATCGGCTCATAGACCGCGCGAAACTTTTGATTGCCGTTGACGGATGCCGCCGCGAAATGGGTGCCGTGATAGCCCTGCTTGAGGCTGATGAACTTGGTGCGACCGACATCGCCCCTCACCTTGTGATATTGCCGTGCCAGCTTCAGCGCAATTTCGACAGAGTCCGATCCGCCCGACGTAAAGAACGCGCGGGTCAAACCGTCAGGTGCGAAAAACTGCGCCAGCTCATAAGACAGTTCAATGGCTTTGTCATTGCTGGTTCCGCGAAAGGTCGAGTAATAAGGCAACGCGTTCAGCTGATCGGCAATGGCCTGTTTCACCGGTTCGCAGGAATAGCCCAGATTGACGTTCCACAGCCCCCCCACGGCATCCAGCGCTTTGTGACCATCAACATCGATAATGCTGACACCTTCACCGCCGTTCAAAATGGTCGGCGGGTTCTTTTGACTGTCGGCAGGATGCGCCATCGGGTGCCAGAAATAACGGGCGTTGTTTTCCTTCAGAAAGTTCGAGTCTTTCATGGTGCGGGCCTCCGGAAGTATCGTTCACCCTCGGTCAAGGGTGGAATTCAGTGGGAAAAGTGTCGGGTAACTGACCGCCAAAATCGGCGGTCAGGTCCGTCGAAAGAGTGTGCAATGCAGACAGAATGGATGGCAGGCGGTCGTCGGTGGCGCGGCCTTCTGGCAAAGCAATTGCAATGGTCCCCAGAGCGACTTGATCAATACCAAAAATCGGCGCGGCGTACCCAAAGACGCCCTCTTCATAGCTGCCGTTGCTGTTGGCCCAGCCTGAGGCGCTGATCCGCGCAACCCGTTCTTTGATGATTTCAGGATCAATGAGCGTGGCGTCCGTGAAGCGCGCCTGCTCTTTGTGATCCAAATCTTCCATCAGACTGGGTGGGCCAAAACTGAGCATACAAAGACCCGAGGCCGTTGCATTGATCGGCAGGATCTCACTGGGGTCAAGGCTGACGCGCACGCTGTGCCGCGTTGTTTCAACCACCAATGCGGTTTGCAGCCCAGTCTTTTCCAATAGCGACAAATGCAGGCTTTCGCCAACGCGTTGCATCGCCATTTGCATTTTCTGGCGCGCACTTTCGATGCCTGGTCGCGCGATTTCACGCAGCGCTGCCAGGCGCAAGGCCGCCGGTCCGATAGCATAAGACTTGGTCATAGGATTCTGTTCGATCAGACCGTATTCCTCAAGCGCACGCAGGTGGCGCAGCGCGGTTGCCTTGTTCAATCCGGACAGTCGCGCAAAGTGACTCAGCCCGATTTCCGGTCGCGCGCTTGAAAAGTAATCCAGCATTTTTAAGGCATTAAGGGCTGTGCCCATGTGTTTCACTTCCTCTTGCTCAGGGAATACTTGACAGAACTAACTTAACAAAGCAACATTATTATTGTTAACGCGGATCAAATAATGAACCACGTATGGGAGGAGTCAATGAAGAAATTTCTTACAGCTGCGGCTTTAGTGGCATCAGCTACCGCTGCACTGGCCGAGTACCCCGAAAAGCCGGTCAGCTTTGTGGTGCCGTGGCCTCCGGGCGATCTGGAAGATGTTCTGACGCGGATGATCGCCGATGAATTTCAAGCCATGTACGGCGTTCCAGCCGCTGTCGTGAACAAACCCGGCGGTGGCGGTGGTCCGTTCCCCGGTGCCGTCGAGGTGGCAACCGCCCCTGCGGACGGCTACACCATCGGGTCTTTTGTCATCGGCGTGCCAGTCATTGGTCCCGAAATCGGCATCCCCGAGCTCAACCCCAACCCGTTTGATCCCATCGGGATCTTCTTGACCTATCCCTTCGTGATCGCAGCCAGCAAGGATGCGCCTTTCTCAAGCTGGGAAGAGCTGGCGGAACACGGCAAGGAAAACGACGTCGCACTTGGCCATTTCGGTTCCGTTTTACCACCGACCCAGGTGACCTTTGCCGCAGCCGTCAGCAGCGGGTTCGACTTTGCCAGCGAAGCGGCGTTTGACGCGCTGGACTGCAACACTTTGGCATCGGGCGACGTCGACGTGATCAACACCACCCTTCAGCTTATCCTGCCCTGTCTGGATCAGGTGAACGTCCTTGCCAGCATCGGCGGCGAGCGGATTTCGCTGGTGCCCGATACACCAACAGTCGTTGAACTAAACCCGGATCTGCCTTTGGCCCTGTGGAACGGATTGTTTGTCCACAAGGACACCCCAGCGGACGCCCGCGAAAAGATTTCGGCGGCGGCTCAAAAGGCGCTGAGCTCTGACAAGGCCAAACAATTGGCCGAGGAAACCGGCGCTCTGATTTATTGGCAGGATCCGGATGCCTCCAACGCTCAGATCGAGCAGGACAAAGCCTCGTTCGCCAAGATCGAAGAGATCCTGGGCGAATAAACCGGAACGGGCCCGGCACGTTTTACACTGCCGGGCCTCTTTCCATCCAACAGGAGGCCACGATGATTGCAAAGACCTTGCAAGACATGTTCCGGCGCTATCGACGCCCCGGTGACATCGTGTTTGCCACGATGTTCTTCGTGTTCTCGCTGTTCCTTCTCAGCCAGCTTGGAAGCGAAACTCAGGTCGTCAAACGGACAAAGTGGTTTGCGCAGCCTGCTTTGTGGCCAACTGTCGCGATCTGGGGCATGGTTGTGTTCAGCGGTCTGCATTTGCTGAGCTCATTCCTGTCACCACGTATTCCAGGCCGTTTGCGAGAGATCACGTTTTGGCTGAAATCGCTCGAATACGTTGTCTATTTTCTGATTTACGTTGTTGCTGTTCCATGGCTTGGATACTTGCCCTCGACCATGCTGTTTGCAGCCCTTTTAACTGTCCGTCTGGGGTTTCGCTTGCCCGGGGCCTTTTGCATCGCCCTTGTCTTTGGCGCGGTAGTCGCAATCGTCTTTCGGGCGCTACTGCAGGTGAACATCCCCGCTGGTCGCGTTTATGAATACCTGCCCGACGGGCTGCGCGCCTTTGCGCTGACCTATCTATGAGGCCGCAATGGACAATCTGATTTCTGGATTTGCAATTCTGGCCCAGTGGCAAGTCATGGTGGCGCTGATCATCGGCTCTGTCGGGGGTGTTATCATTGGCGCCTTGCCCGGCGTGGGCGCCGCCGTGGCCATCGCGATCCTGCTGCCTGCTACATTTGCTTTCGAACCTATCGTTGGGCTGACCCTTCTGCTGGGCATCTACGGGTCATCCATGTATGGCGGCGCAATCCCGGCCATTCTGATCAACACCCCAGGCACGGCCGTGAACGCCCTGACCACCTATGACGGCTATCCCATGACCAAACGCGGCGAAGGCCATCGGGCTTTGTCGCTGGCCTATTCAGCCTCGTTCTTTGGTGGTATATTTTCGATCCTTTGCCTAATTGTCCTTTCGCCCGTTCTGGCCTGGGTCGCCCCGCATTTCGGCAGTCGCGAGATTTTTCTGGCCGCTTTCATGGGTATTTTACTCGTGATCCTGGCCCATCGTGGACAGACCTTTTCCGCCGCGATGCTGGCGTTTTTTGGCATCTTCCTGAACACGGTGGGGCTTGAGCCTGTCAAATACACGCGGCGTTTCACCTTCGAGCAAACCTGGCTGTCATCGGGCGTCGATCTGATCGTTGTTGTGTTGGGCTTGTTTGCCATCAGCCAAGCGCTGCTTTTGCTGGTCGATAAGGAACACGCCCCCGGCGAAGCACATGTTCGCGGCAATATTTTCACCGGCCTGAAAGAGCTTCTGGGCCTGAAGCGCATCGCCACCGTGTCGTCTTCACTGGGCGTTCTCATGGGCATGGTGCCGGGCACCGGCGAATTCACCTCCCAGTTCCTGTCTTACACCTATGCTCAGAAGAGCTCGAAAGATCCCGACGCTTTTGGCAAAGGATCGCCCGAAGGTCTGGTGGCGTCTGAGGCCGCCAACAACGCTGTTCCGGGGGCTGCAATGATCCCGCTTTTGGCGCTGGGCATTCCGGGTGAGGCTCTGACCGCGATGATGCTGTCGGTTTTCTACGTCCACAACGTGATCCCCGGCCCGCAACTGTTTGCGGAACAGATGGATTTTGTCATGGCCCTCTATATGGCGTTGATCCTTCTGAACGTGGTTGTTCTGATCTTTTTGCTGTTTTCGACCAATCTGCTGCTGAAACTCATTCAGATTCCAACCCGCTTTCTGGGCATCATGATCCTGACCCTTTCTTTTGTGGGCGTATACAGCCTGCGAAATTCGATCACCGACTGCGCGATTGCGGCCGGGTTCGGCGTTTTTGGCCTGATCCTGAAACGCCTGAACCTGCCGATCGTGCCCATCATTTTAGGTATGGTTCTGGGTGGGATCATGGAGGTCAAACTGCGCAGCGCCATGGCCCGGGTGAAATCACCGCTTGATTTCATCGACCGGCCCATCGCGGCAATCCTGTTTGTGATGATCCTGGGGATCATCCTGTTGCACATTCGATCTCTGATCCAGGAACACAAGGACCGCGTCAAACCGCAACCGGTTCTCGACGAAGACACGACACAGCAAGGATAAAGCCTCATGGATCAGTCCTCGATTGACGCGCTGCGCACTCAGGAAATCACTCCGCGCGGACATTTCATAAACGGCCGCTTTCAGGATGGTGAAACCGGTGCTCAGCATCAGGTTCATTCCCCGATCAACGGTCAGCCGCTGGCGCTGATCGCCGAAGGCAGTGCCGCAGATGTCGACGCCGCCGTACGTGCGGCGCGGGTATCGTTTGAAGATGGGCGATGGTCACGACTGGCCCCTGCGGGCCGTAAGAAAGTGCTGCTGAAGCTTGCTGATCTAATCGAATCCCAAACGCTGGAGATTGCTGTTCTGGGCGTTCGCGACAACGGGACCGAGATCAATATGGCCTATAAGGCCGAGGCGCTCTCGGCTGCGGCAACGTTCCGGTATTATGCCGAAGCCATCGACAAGCTGTACGGCCAGATCGCCCCCACGGGTGACGACGTTCTGGGTCTGATACATCACGCACCCGTTGGCGTTGTCGGCGCGGTTGTGCCATGGAACTTTCCGCTGATGATCGGCAGTTGGAAAATCGCCCCGGCGTTGGCGGCAGGCAACTCCGTGGTCTTGAAACCAGCAGAAAGCGCTTCGCTCAGCCTGTTGAAAATCGCCGAACTGGCAGCTGAGGCCGGGGTGCCAGACGGCGTGTTCAACGTGGTGACAGGGCGCGGCCCAGTCGTCGGCGAAGCGTTGGCGCTGTCTATGGATGTCGACATCCTTGTCTTCACCGGGTCCGGCGCGACAGGGCGGCGGCTTTTGGAATATTCCGCGCGGTCCAACCTAAAGCGCTGTTATCTGGAACTGGGGGGCAAATCGCCGAACATCGTCTTTGCCGATGCCCCGGACCTTACCGAAGCGGCCAAGGTTTCAGCCGCTGGTATTTTCCGCAATTCGGGCCAGGTCTGCGTCGCCGGATCGCGCCTGTTGATCCAACAGGAGATTTACGAGGACTTCGTCTCCGAAATCACCCGCCACGCCTCAGCCTTTCGCGTTGGCGATCCGTTGGACCTGAACAGCCAGATCGGCGCGGTTCACAGCCTGCCCGAACTGGAGGCCAATCTGGATTTCGTGAGCACAGCCGAAGCGGAAGGCGCTGAGCGCCGCACAGGTGGCGCCCGTATTCTGACCGAGACTGGTGGTTATTACATGGCACCGACCGTCATGGCCGGGGTGAAAGAAACTGACACGCTTTTCCAAAACGAAGTTTTTGGCCCTGTTCTGGCCGTCACGCCCTTCACGGACGAAGAAGACGCGATCCGTTTGGCCAATGCGACCGTTTACGGGTTGGCGGGCGGGGTCTGGACTTCGAACCTAGGCCGCGCGCATCGCATGGTCGCAAGCATTCGTGCCGGGGTTGTCCACGTGAACACCTATGGAGGCGCAGACCTGACCGTTCCCCTTGGTGGTGTTCGTCAGTCGGGCAACGGACATGACAAGTCGCTGCATGCAATGGAAAAGTACTTCGATCTGAAAACCGCTTGGATCAAACTCTGACCGCCGAAAAACAAGTGAGGCACAAATGACCAAAAAAACAATCCTGTTGATCGGCACCTACGACACCAAAGAACCCGAAATGCGGTTTATCGAAGAAACAATTCAAGCGCAGGGTGCCAATGTATTGACGATGGATGTGTCTGTTTTGGGCGATCCCTCTGCACCAACTGACATCTCAAAGCATGACGTGGCCGCGGCTGGTGGCATGACAATTGATGAGGTCATCGCCCAAGGAGACGAAAATAAAGCCTTCCGCATCATGTCTGCCGGGGCCGCCAAAGTGGTTGCACGGGCCTATGCCGACGGACGGTTTGACGGGATGCTGGCCACCGGCGGCACAATGGGCACCGACCTTGCACTGGATTGTGCGCAGGCGCTGCCGATGGGCGTGCCTAAATACATTGTCTCAACCGTCAGCTTTTCACCGCTTATCCCGCCACACCGGCTGGCCCCCGATATTCAGATGATCCTTTGGGCCGGCGGGCTCTATGGCATGAATTCGATCTGCCAATCATCGCTCAGTCAGGCGGCTGGGGCCGTGGTCGGCGCGACAAAGGCCGCCATTGCACCGGACCGCGGCAAGCCGCTGGTTGGCATGACCAGCCTGGGATCATCCTGTCTGCGGTACATGAAGACCCTGAAACCAGCACTGGAAGAGCGCGGGTTTGAAGTGGCCGTGTTTCATTCCACAGGGATGGGTGGCATGGCCTACGAAAAACTGGCCAGCGAAGGCGCGTTCGCCTGCGTGATGGATTTCTGTATGCAGGAATTCGGAAACCTCATGGCGGGCTCGGTCGTTTCAAGCGGCGAGGACCGGGTTACAAATGCCGGGCGCATGGGTATCCCGCAGATGGTAGCCCCCGGCGCGCTGGATTTGCTGGATTTTGCAGGCTGGCAGGACATCCCCGAACACTATGCCGACCGGCCTTTCCACGAACACAACCGGCTGATCAAAAGTTCGGTCTTCAACGGGGCCGAACGGCGCGCCTGGATTCGGGAACTTGCCAATCGATTGGGTGCAGCAAAAGGACCAACGCATTTCTTTCTGCCACTGCAAGGCATCGAAGCCTGGGACAAGGAAGGTGAAGAGGCGTATGACCCACAAGCACTAGCCGAAATGATCGACGAAGCCCGCCGGGTGATGCCTGATCAGGTGCCAATGACCGAACTGGACGCCCATATCAACGATACCGCGTTCTGCGACGCCGTTTTAACGCTTTTTGACGATTGGGTCGAACGTGGTGTGATTACGTCAACGCCACATAGTTGACTTTTCACGGGGCGGTATCGTCCTCATTGAAACATGAAGACTTCGGTGCGTAAGTTTACAGGTTACGCCGTGTATTTGAATGAATTGCATTCACAAAAATCAGCTAATAATGGAATTGAGCTAAAACTACACCCTTCCTAAGATGCGCGGGAAAACACCTCATCAAGGACGCGCTCATGCGGCGAACACGATCAAGACGGGCTTCTGGTTCCGCGACGCCACAGATGACTTTACCGCCCCTTGGCGGTCGATTTATGCCGCTGGATAACAGCAAACTGGCGCATATCACCGATACCGCCATCGACATTTTGGAAAAAATTGGTGTCTCAGAGGCACCTGAAGATATTCGCACACTGGCGTTAGAGAATGGGGCGACGGAACGGACTGATGGCCGCATCACCTTTTCACGCACCTTGGTCGAGGACATAATCGCAGGCGCGTGTAAACGCGTAGAACTGCCCGGTTTCAATCGGGATCGCGGGATCGAGGTTGGCGGCGGTCGTGTCCATATCGGTACCGGTGGCGCAGCGGTGCAAGTGCTTGACGCCGCCACAAATACGTTCCGCGACAGCACGTTACAAGACTTGTACAGCCTGATGCGCATCGTGGATGCCTGCGACAGCATTCACTATTCCCTGCGTCCCGTTGTGGCCCGGGATCTGGAAGACCCGCTGACGCTGGATATCAACACGGCATTTGCCGCGATGAAGGCGACCTCGAAACCCATTGGCACAAGCTTTTTCGAGCCCGCCAATGTAACCCCCGTGGTTGAAATGTTCGACGCGGCTTTAGGCGGCGACGGCGCGTTCAAGGCGCAGCCCTTCTGTTTCGCATCCGTTTGTCACGTGGTGCCACCGCTGACGCTGGCCGAAGAGGCCTGCGGGGTGATGCGCGAATGCGTCCGATTGGGGATGCCGTTGCAGATCTGCTCAGCGGCGCAGGCGGGTGCAACAAGTCCGGCCGCGCTGGCTGGCGCATTGGCACAGGGTTTGGCTGAGTCTCTGGCCGGTCTGGTTCTGGTCAACATGATGCAGCCTGGCTTTCCATGTATTCTGGCGTTCCTGCCGTTCATTTCCGACCTGCGGACTGGCGCTATGACCGGCGGTTCGGGCGAGGCTGCTGTGGCCAATGCTGCCGCTGCGCAACTGCTTTTGAACCTCGGCCTGCCCTCGACCGTTTCAGCGGGCATGACCGATGCCAAGACGGCGGACGCGCAGTCGGGCTATGAAAAGGGTTATACAATTGCGCTGGCCGCACAGGGCGGCGCTGACATGATAAACTTGTCCGTGGGTATGCTGGGCTCGATCATGGCAGCCAGCAAAGAGGCTCTGGTGATCGACAACGACATGTGCGGTGCCATCCTGCGTTCAGTGCGCGGCGTTGAAATGTTCGAAGGCTCGATTGATCTGGACATGATCGAACAGGTCGTGACCGGCGAAGGGCACTTCCTCGGCACCGCTCAGACCTTGGATCTGATGACCAAGGAATACGTCTATCCGTCTCTGGGCGATCGCCAGAGCGTCAATGACTGGCTTGAAAGCGGTGCGCAAACCGTCTGGGACAAAGCCATAGCCCGCGTTGCCGAGATCGAAGCGCAGCCTGCGCCTTCCCACCTGCCGGCCGATATCGAGGCCGCCCTGCGCGCTCGCCTGCCCATCCATCTGAAAGATTAAACACATGAAAAGCCAAACCAAAGTTGTGATCATCGGGGGCGGCGCGGTTGGTGTCTCGACCCTTTATCATCTTGCCAAAGCCGGGGTGACCGACACACTGCTGATCGAAAAGAACGAATTGACCAGCGGATCGACCTGGCACGCAGCAGGTAACATCCCCACCTATGCCAACAGCTGGGGCGGCATGCGCGCGGGCAACTACGCCTGGCAACTGTATAAGGAACTGGCGGAAGAGGTCGATTATCCGATCACCTACCGCCACACCGGTGCGTTCTGGCCCGCCCACACGCCCGAACGCATGGACCTGTTCCGCCATCTTGTCGGCATCTCGAAAGGCTTGGGCTATGACATGGCGATGCTCACCCCGTCCGAAATGGACGACATGCATCCCTATTTCAGCTCGGGTGACAGCATCATCGGCGGCATCCTTGACCCCTATGAGGGCGACGTGGACCCTTCGCAACTGACCCAGGCCCTGGCCAAAGGCGCGCGGGATCAGGGCGCGGCGATCGCGCGGTTTACTACGGTCACCGGCATCTCACGCCGCGCTTCGGGCGAGTGGGAGGTTCAGACAGACAAGGGCAATGTTGTCTGTGACATCGTGATCAACGCCGGGGGCTATTACGGTCGTCAGGTGGGTGAGATGGTCGGCCAGAAACTGCCCGTCGTCACGCTGGAACATCAGTATCTGGTCACCGAAAGCCTGCCGGAACTTGAAGCCAATCCGGAAAACTTCCCGCTCGTCCGCGACCCGGACATCATGTATTACCTGCGGCGCGAGCGGAACGCGCTGCTGCTGGGCTCATACGGTCACGAAGGCCGGCCCGCATGGCTGGACGGGATGCCCGATTGCTTTGCCAATCAGCTTTATCCCGACAGCGTCGACGACATCGCCGAAATCCTCGAAGCCGCATTGGAACATGTTCCGCTGCTGGGTGAGGCCGGGGTCAGCCGCTTCGTGAATGGTCCGATCCCCTACAGCCCCGATGGCGCGCCGCTTTGCGGTCCGGCGTTTGGTCTGCCGAACTTCTACCATGCCTGCTGTTTCCCGGTGGGTATCACCCACTCAGCAGCAGCAGCGAAAACCCTGACCGAGTGGATCACCGAAGGCGAAACCGAATGGGACATGTCCTTCTGGGACCCGCGCCGCTTTGGCGAGGAGTGGGCGACGTTCGACTATACTGTCAAACGATCAAGTGAGTTGTATGAGCACCAATACGCGATCCCCTACCCGCATCGCTTGTGGAAATCGGGCCGACCAGTTCAGACAACGCCGCTTTACGAGACGCTCAAAGACAAAGGCGCAGTGTTTGGGCAGGTTGCAGGATGGGAACGCGCCTTCTGGTTTGAAACGGACCAAATCAAGGATGATAGCCAGCTGAGCTTCCATCACGAGGTCTGGCACGATGCGGTCAAAGCTGAATGCGAAGGCGTACGCGACCGGGTTGGCGTGATGGATCACGGCGGCTTCACACGTTACGAGGTCGAAGGACCAAAGGCCACCGAGTTCCTCAATCGTGTCTTCTGCGGCGCAATGCCCGCCGTGGGCCGGGTCAAGCTGTCCTATATGCTGACCACCAAGGGGAAGATTTGGTCCGAGGCCACGATTGCGCGGCTGGATGAGGACAAATACCTGCTCTGCGGCCCCACTCTGGCCGATCAGCGCGATCACGACTGGATGTCGAAATTCCTACCGGACGAGGGCGTGACCCTGACCCGAGGCTCTGATTTTGACGCTGCTCTGATGGTCATGGGACCAAAATCGCGCGAAGTGCTGCAACCGTTGACCGAGGATGATCTGTCCAAAGAAAACGCCCCTTGGATGTCGGTGCGCGAGATCACCATTGCAGGTGCACCGGTCATCGCGCTGCGGGTGTCTTATGTCGGTGAATTGGGCTGGGAACTGCACATGCGCAGCGCGGATCTGGTCCGCGTCTACACCGCTATCATGGAACAAGGTGCTGATCACGGCATTGTCGAGTTCGGCTCTTACGGGCTGAACGCCATGCGGCTTGAG
Organism: Ruegeria sp. HKCCD4884; assembly: GCF_013110855.1. NCBI lineage: Bacteria > Pseudomonadati > Pseudomonadota > Alphaproteobacteria > Rhodobacterales > Roseobacteraceae > Ruegeria > Ruegeria sp. HKCCD4884. The sequence goes on along the minus strand of NZ_WVRJ01000008.1, from coordinate 82,386 downwards.
AAAGGCTATCACGGCTGGGGCGCTGATTTCGGCATCGAATACACTGCTTTTGACGCCGGTCTGGATCGCTTTGTCAGCAAGAAGAAAAGCAGCTTTGTCGGGCGCGACGCGTTTCTGGCGCAGGCTGAGCAGCCGAAGGACTATCACTTCACCGCCTTCGTACTCGACGGCCACGGCGCCGACGCGCTGTCTTCCGACCCCATCTGCCGGGATGGAAAGCCGGTGGGCTATGTCAGCTCGGGCGGCACCGGCTTCCGCATCGGCCAGCGGATCGCTCTGGGCTATCTGACAGAGGCCGCGAAGCCCGGTGATGTGTACCAGATCGAAGTGCTGGGTGTTCCGGTCAACGCAACCGTGTCGAGCGTGCCCTTCTACGATCCCGAAAACGACCGGTTGCGGGGATAAGACCCATGGCGAAATCTCTTCCGACGGACGTTCAGGTCGCTATCATCGGCGGCGGCATTGTCGGCTGCGCGACCGCTTATCACCTCGCCAAGGCAGGCTGGTCGGTCGCCCTGTTCGAGCGCAAGAAACTGACCAGCGGAACGACATGGCATGCCGCTGGCTTGGTCAGCGAAACACAAGGCGTGCCGGTCATGTCTGCGCTTGCGAAATACGGCCTCGACCTGATGGAAAACCTCGAGGACGAGACAGGGCAGAATACCGGGTTCAAGCGCAACGGCTCGATGACTGTGGCTCTGACCGAGGCGCGCATGGAGGAGCTGCGGCGCAAGGTCGACTATGCCCATGGATGCGGGTTGCGCGCAGAAGAGATCAGCCTGAGAGAGGCACAGGATCGCTGGCCTCTGCTGTCCGTCGACGGTGCAAAGGGCGCGTTCTGGTTTCCCGGCGATGGCTATACCAATCCCATCGACACGACGATGGCTCTGGCCAAGGGCGCGCGGATGAGCGGCGCGCAGGTTTTTGAAGATACCAAGGTCACCCGCGTTGTGATCGAAGGCGGGCGCGCTGTCGGCGTTGAAACCGCCGAAGGTCTGGTCCGCGCCGAGCATGTGGTCAACGCCACCGGCATGTGGGCGCGCGAGTTTGGCCTGACTCATGGGGTGCAGATCCCGCTGCATTACACCAACCACTATTACGTGGTCACCGACCCGATTGAGGGCGTGACCGGAGACCTGCCTGTCCTGCGGGTGATGGATGAATACGCCTATTACAAAGAGGATGCGGGCAAACTTCTGATCGGCTGTTCCGAACCTAACGCGACCCCTTGGCTGCCCAAGTATGGCCTGCCCGAGGCCTTCGAATTCGACGAACTGCCCTGCGACGAAGAACACCTCTACCCCATCCTCGAAGCGGCTATGGTGCGTGTTCCCACGCTGGCGGAGTCGGGTATTCGCAAGTTCTTCAACGGTCCGGAGTGCTTTACCCCAGACGCCAAGCATTATCTGGGACCAGTCCCGGATGTGACGGGATATTGGGTCGCAGCAGGTTTCAACTCAACCGGGATCCAAAATGGCCCCGGCGCGGGCAAGGCGCTGGCTGAATGGATCATGGCGGGTCACATGACCATGGACCTCACCGATGTGGACAGCCGCCGCATCGTGCCTGGCTTGAACGCGCACAGCTACACCGCGACCAAGGCCGCCGAAACGCTTGGACACGCCTATGCGATGCACTGGCCTTATCTTCGCAAGACTGAGGCACGTGGTTTGCGGCGTACGCCTTACTACATGCATCTACGCGACGCGGGCGCACAGTTCGGCAGCGCCAATGGCTGGGAACGTCCGCTATACTATGGGCGCGAGATGACGGATGGGTTCGGACGCGAGCCGTGGTTCGACGACTGGCAAGCAGAACATCAGTCGCTGCGCACCGATCTGGGCTGCATCGACCTGACCTTTGGCCGGTTTATCGTGGATGGGCAGGACGCAGAAGCGCAGATGCAGCGGCTTTGCGGGGCCAATATGGCAGTTGCGCCGGGTGCTTTGATCTATACCCACATGTTCAACCCACAAGGCGGGATCGAAGCGGATGTAACCGTCGCTCGGCTTAGCACATCCCGCTATTTGGTCATGGCGTCTGCCGGGGCTGAACCGCAAACGGAATATTGGCTGAAAACGCAACTGGCAGGCACCTCGGTTTCAGTTGTCAACGTCACCTCATCCGAGGCGACGCTGGCCCTGATGGGCCCGCGAGCGCGGGACTTCCTGGCCGGGCTGACGGACGCGGATCTGTCGAATGACGCCTTCCCCTTTGGATCTTGGCAATCCCTGCATGTTGGTCACGCGCCAGTTCGCGCCCAGCGGATCACCTATGTCGGCGAGTTAGGTTGGGAATTGCACATCCCGGCCGAATTCGCGCAGCAAGTGTTCGAGACCATCATTGCCGCCCCTGACGCGCCGCGCCTTTGCGGTGGCATGTCAGTAGACAGCTGCCGGATCGAAAAAGGCTTCTGCCACTGGGGTCACGACATCGGCCCACATGACAGCCCGGTAGACAGCGGCCTGACTTTTGCATGTGACTTCACAACTGACTTTACGGGTAAAGAGGCCATTGTTGCCCGCAAATCGGCAGGTCCCGAAAACCGTTTGCTGTCACTGCGGCTCGACGATCCAGACGCCCTGATCTTTGGAAAAGAACCCATACTGTGCGATGGGGAAATCGTTGGGCGTTTGACCTCGGCCAGCTATGGCTGGAGCGTCGGTGGGGCCATTGGCATGGGCTATGTTTCGCGGCCCGAAGGCATGACGATGAAAGCTCTTGCGGCACGCAGCTATCAGGTGAAGGTGGCGGGACGGTCTGTGACGGCACAAGCCAGCCTGCGCCCGCTCTACGATCCAGACAATGCCCGGATGCGCGGTTAAGCAAATAGGGAGAGGTGTTCGGATCAGACCTTGGTCCGAATGCTTCTGCCAGCCACTAGATGCTGGCCCTAAGGCGCGCTCTGCTCGATATGAGGTGAGATTCCGAATTGCCTGCGATACAGTTTTGAAAAATGACTGGCAGAGGAAAAGCCGCATGCGACGGCGACGTCGATCACGCTCATTTGGGTCTGTTGCAACAGCACGCGTGCCCTGTCCAACCGCAGGTTCGTCATATAGGTTTTAGGCGTACACCCCAGATAACGCCCAAACAGACGCTCCAGTTGGCGCGTAGATATTCCGACTTTCTGTGCAAGCATGGATGTAGGGAGAGGATCTTCCAGACTGTCTTGGATCACCGCGACCGCCCTTGAGAGTTTTTCGTTCCTATGCTGCAATCTGCAACGGTCAGTCATAGTTTGACGGCTGTCGCCCGGTCGCACCGACGCGCATAGCAGGTCGTCCGCAACACGGTTCGAAATCGCCGTACCCGCTGTTTGCCGAATTAAAGCCAGGAACAGGTCAAGCGTCGCAGCCCCGCCGGCGCTGGACAGGAAATTGGCTTCCTCTTCATAGATTGTGCAGACAGGGTCCAGTTTCAGGAAGGTTTCCTCAAAAACCGGCTGCAAGCGCCAATGCGCGCAGATCTTGCCTTTTTGCGCCAATCCTATGAGGGCCAGGTAAAGCGCACCCCCACCCAAGCCGCAAAGCCGAGCCCCCTGCCGTGTGGCCTTGCGAAGCCAAGCATTGATCCTTTCCGATGTTGGCGTTTTCTGGGTATCGATGGAGGCGCATACGACAATGCAATCGCCGTTCTGGACCGCTGGCAATGCGCCCTCAACCGCGATGTTCATACCCGCTGATGACACCACTGGGGCGCCGTCTTCGCTGACAATCTGCCAACGGAACAAAATTTGCTCTGCCGCTTTGTTGGCGGCGGCCAATGCGTCAACGCCAGAGCCCAGATCAAGTGCCGAAAACCCCGGCATTGCAAGGAAGATGAAGCGCTTCAGTTCAACCGGGCAACCCCGGCTTACTTTGAACTCTGAATCGAAGTGCCCCATCCTGATCATCCTGCCTTGCGGAAACGTTTCAGTTCCGTTGATGTGCGGGACCGTCAGTCGCCACCCAGCTCATTTACCGCAGCGAGAAGACGAGCGATTTCCTGTTCTGTGTTGTAGTGGCAAAACGAAATGCGGATACAGTCCGGCAGACCCAGCGGTGTCAGAACATTACCCGAATAGTGGTCCGCCTTGCGCGTATGGGTGCGGATGCCTTGCTGGTTCAGCACTTCAACCACGTCTTCCGAAGCTTTGTCTTTCACCACGATAGAAACCAACCCCTCGCGCGCCGGGTTTTCTGCCCCCGCCAAAATGGTCACGTGATCCATGTCGCGTAGTCCCGGCAGGTTGCCTGTGCCGTTGATCGCGGTGTTGGTCAGATGCGTTTCATAGGCGTGAATAGCGTGACCTGCGGCCTCGATCCGCTTGCGAGGGTCGCTTTCATCCGAAACTTCGCCACCCAGCCAATCGAAATACGAAACCACGTCCGATACTGTCGCGTAAGACCCGGTGTCGCGGGTACCGAACTCCCACCCTGTGGCGGGTGCGTCGATCAGCATATCATGCGGCAGGGCGCTTAGCTTGTCAGAGATCCAGGCAATGCCATAGCCATGGCGCGAGAAAACTTTGTAGGGCGAGATCGCGTAGCCATCGACATTATATGCGTCCAGGTCCAATTGACCGTGTGCCGCGTGCTGAATGCCATCAACAACGATCAGACAGTCTGGCGCAACCGCCCGAATGGCCGCAGAAATTGCAGCGACATCCATACCCATGCCCGTAACGGGTGACGCATGCAGGATAGTCGCCACGGCCACATCCGGGGTCATAAGTGCGGCATAGTCCTGAGGTGTTACCAGACCTGTTTCATTGTCATGAGGCACATTCACATAGTCCAGACCTGCGATCTCAGCCCAACGTCGCGCGGCACTGCGGGTGGCGGGGTGTTCGATGGACGACCCGATTACCTTGGACCCTTTTGGCGCGGCCAGGCAGGCCGTGCGGATCATGCGGAACAACAGTTCCGTCCCGCTTTCCCCGGCAAAGAACTGACCAGACGAGGCGTTCATGAACACGGCCAGATCTTGCTTGACCTTGTTGATGACGCCCTGGGTGCCCTGCCCCGCTGGGTTGATACGGCCCGGATTGTCAGGGATCGCTGCATAAAAGGCTGAGGTTTCGGCGACCGATTTCAGCGTCAACGCACCACCTGCGTTCTCGAAAAAGATCCGTTCACCTTGAAACGGGCAGGAATCGACATGCGCGAACCGGTTACGGATTGCTTCGATGAGGGCGGGATTGTCTTGGATCATTGTTCAGTCCTGTAAGTTTTCAGAGCGCGCGGCTCACGATCGTGCGGCAAAGCTCGGCCACCGCTATATGGCTTTGGCGTGGGAAACCGTCGACACTGTCATCGACGATACCGTGAGTTGAGTTGATCAGGCCGCTTGCGACCATCGTATCTAGCAATAGGGCCTCTCGGTCTGGTGTATGCATCAATTTCGCGTCACCCGCACGAGCGGCCATTGCTGCGGCAATTGCAGTGCAGCCCCAGTTGGAACAAGCGGCTGTCACCAGCACATCACAGCTGGTCACTGCCCCAATGCCACCGCCGCAACCGCATTGGCACTTATCTCCGTACGGTACGTGTGCCTTTACGTGGTCGGCGACTTTGCCCATGCCAATCTCGTTGCCGCCATCTCCGACTGCGACAACAGGGATACCGCGCTCCAAAGCCAGATCGAACAGGAAATCAACACGCGCACGACCCATTCCATAGTCGATACCGCGCATGGAATGATAAACACCGAATTCATTGCGCCCCACCCGTTCTGTTGAGAACAGAAGATCGGGTTTCAGGTCTGCCAGCAACATTTCCGCCTGCGCCTGCCCGCCCGCGTCATCGGTCGCGTATGGCAACATGACAATCGTGGCAAGGCTTTTGTCGGCCTTGGCAATTGCCGCCTGTTCCAGCGTCACAGGAAACAACCCCGCTGCCTGACAGGTTTTGCGAATTGCGGGCAGCAGAGTTTCTTCGCACAACATCACGCAGGTCACGCTCCGCGCCAGCACCAATGCCCTTGCAATCGCCGCCGCACCTGAGGGGCCATCGTTTTCGCCCAAATCCGGCGTGATCCAAGCGCGCGAGACCGAACCGGTGGTCAACACAACCGTCCCGCCTTCAGGCACCGCCATCAGTGCATCCGCTGCCGCACCGATCAGCGAGCGACCTTCCAGCGCACGTGCGGCCTCGAACAGATGCTCGACGCCACGCTCACCCATGTCGATGTTCACCAACTGGTCCAGCCGGGTGTCCAGTCGGGTGATCAGAGTTGTATCGGCCATTCACGTGTCTCCAAACAGTGTTGCCGCGAACCATGTCTTGTCGTGCAAATGCTGCGCCGTCTGGCGCATTGCCGACATCAAACAGTCAGCCACCGCCACTGCGCCTCCGGCGCGGGCCACAGCACCAGATGTTGGTTTCAACCGGATCGAAACACGCCCGCCGGGTTGACCATGTGTATTGACCGTCACAATGCCTTTGTCCCGCAACATCAACATACCAATCGCGGCCGTAACCTCGGCAGGGACGATATCGCCCTTTTCGAGTCCAGCCATTCCAAGAACGATTTCCATCGCGTCTTGTTCGTCAATTTTCGGGCCCAGCGCTGATCGCGTTACCTGACCTTTCCCCAATGCGGCTTCCAACGCATCGGCCAGGTCTTGCCCATCCTGTGCCTCTTGCAGCAACAGGTCCGGAGTGAACCCCTGTAAACTGCGCATTGCACCAACAGCAACGGGCGCGCGGGCTTCCATGCCCAATTCGCTGGCTTTGGCCTGCACGGGGACCAACACAACCGGGTCGCCACAAAGAACTCCGGCACGCGGGCCGGACAAACCTGCCTTGTCCGCATTGGTGATGACCAGATCGGCCCCAAAGGAAAGCGACGCCCCACCGCCATGCAGAACAGGGCGGAACCGCGCCCCGTAAGCGTCGTCAAGGAACGTGACGCAGCCCGCATTTTTGCCTGCCGCCACCGCGTCGCGGATCAGGTCATCGCTCAGCATGGACAGCTCTGAAGTGACAGGCGTGATCACAAACAACGCAGGGCTGTCCTCGGCTAACGCCTGTTGGACAGACTCCAGATCGTGAACTTCACGGACCTGCACATTGGCCAGCCGCGCTCCGCGCAGAACCGAGGCATGGCTCCGGTCACCTTTTGCAACCAACGACAACACCGGCTTGCCTGCGGAATGGGCCAATACAGTAGCAACGATCCCGGCGCTTGTACGGTTCACCACCGCTGCAACTTCGTGCCCCTGCCCACCCATATGCGCGATTGCGGCTTGGCGCAGTTCTTCGCCAAAAAGGCCGGGACCAATCCATTCTTCGCACAGCAGGCTCAGATCGTCCGGCGTCGCTGGGTAGAACCGCAGGTTCCCGGTACAAATGGCGATCTTGTCGATACCTTCGCGAACCACGAAATCTGCAGCAACGCGACCCGCCTGCGTCAGCCTGCGCACCTCATCCGCTGAACCTTGCAAAAGCGACCCTCGGGCATATCCCACACCCGGATCAATGGCATTGCCGAAGCGATCCGTGCTCACGCGCCACCCTCGATATTGATGGTGACGCATTTGCGGTAAGTATAGGCCTCAAGCGCGCCTTCGATCGAGTATTCGCTGCCCATGCCCGATTGCTTGGTGCCGCCATAAGACATACCGGGAATTTGCCCGCCGCCCTGATTGACCTGTATCCAACCCGCATCGATGGCACGCGTCAGGCGCGTGATGCGGCTGACATCATGAGTGAATAGAAACGCGGCCAGCCCGTAATGGGTGTCATTGGCCATGGCGATGACTTCTTCTTCCGTCTCGAAGGGGATGGCGACCATAACCGGGCCGAACACCTCTTCCCGCGCGATGCGCCAATTGTTGTCGACGCCGGTGATGATGGTCGGGTTGGGACAGAAGCCGGCCGGATCCTCAGCCGGAGTTTCCCCGATCAGGAAAGTGGCCCCTTCGGCTTCGGCTTCGGCCACATAGGCGCGGATCTCGCCATAGCGTTCAGCGTTCACGACCGCGCCCATATCTACATCCGGATCCAGCGCGTCGCCCACATTCAGTGCGGCGGATTTCTCGGCAACCTTGGGCATCAGCTCGTCCCAGATATCCTTGTGCACAAACAGCCGTGAACCCGCGGTGCAGCTTTGACCCTGACGGGCAAAGCGCATGGCATTCGCCACCTGCTGCGCTGTGCTGTCCAGACGACCATCGGCAATGGCGTCTGGGAAGACGATTGTGGGGGATTTACCGCCCAGTTCCAGAGTCAGCTTGGCGATGCGATCAGCCGTGGCCTTGCCAATCAGTTTGCCGACCTCGCTTGAACCGGTAAAGGACACCTTGTCGATACCCGGGTGCGAAGCAAGCGCTGCACCTGCTTCTTCACCCAGCCCCGTCACAACATTGAAGACCCCCGGCGGAAACAGACCATCCGCAAGTTCAGCCAGCTTCAGGATCGCCAGCGGTGCGTCTTCGGCCGGTTTCAGCACCAGACAATTCCCGGTTGCCAATGCCATCGAAATCTTCACCGCCCCCAACTGCAAAGGAGAGTTCCAGGGGATGATCGACCCGACAACCCCATGCGGTTCGCGTGTCGAATAACTCAGTAATCCAGGCCCAAGCGGCAGAGTCTCGCCTTTTTGTTCAACCGCCACGCCGCCGTAATATTTAAGAACACCAGCAGCCCCCATCGCCTCGCCGCGCGATTGCGTCTTGATGGCGTTACCGGACTCTGCCGCCAAGACACGGGCCACCTCTTCAGCGTTTTCTTCCAGGCGACGTCCGAGTTCGGTGAGCAGTTTTCCACGCTCACTCGCAGCCAAAGCGCGCCACGCTGGCAACGCAGCACGGGCGGCTTCGACTGCCAAGTCGACCTCGGCCGACGTGCCGCGACCGACTTCGCAAATCGGCGCACGGCGCGAGGGGTTTTCGATCTCGAGCCGCCCTTCAGGCCAATGCCAAGCCCCGTTGATATAGTTTCCAGCCAAACCCGCATCGGGCAGTTTCGGTTCCAGCGGTGTTGTCATCCCTGTTCTCCTTGGCAGGCTGGGGCAATTCAAAATAAGGCGCGCCGCCGAAAGTTGGGAGAGCCGGCGGCGCAGAGATCAGGCGAGAGCAAATGCCCAACCTCAATAACGTAATCAGATTTTGGCGCGCACCACAGCCCAGGCATCGTCCAATGCGCCTTTGAACCGCTCTGTTGCGATGTCGATCTCGTCTTCATTGATGACCAGCGGCGGCATAAAGCTCATCCGGTCACCGATCGCACGCAGGTACAAGCCCCGATCATGCGCAAAGTTCTGCACAAGCTCGCCAACTTTCCAAGAGGGATCAAACGGCTCGCGGGTTTTTGCGTCCTTCATCAGCTCAAAGCCGCAGAACAGACCAACACCGCGCACTTCGGCCACCAAAGGGTGGTCGGCCATGGCGTGGCACTTTTCAAGGAACCGAGTCGAGACCTTGCGAACGTGGCCCACCAGATCAATCTCATCATAGATGACCAGTGCCTCAAGCCCAACAGCCGCCCCAACAGGGTGGCCTGCGTAGGTGTAGCCATGCCCGAAGGTGCCGACCTCATCCGAGTTTTTCATCATGTCGGCATACATCTCGTCCTTGAACATCAGGGCAGAGATTGGGAAAAACGCTGCCGAAAGCGCTTTGGCGCAAGAGATCATGTCAGGCTCCAGCCCCCAGGTCTGAGAACCCCACATATTGCCGGTTCGACCAAAGCCGCAGACCACCTCGTCAGCCAAGAACTTGATGTCATACTTGCGCAGAACTGCCTGCATTTCCTTCCAATAGCCTTCAGGTGGCATCAGCGCGCCGCCACCGGAAATGGCGGGCTCGGCGAAGAAAGCTGCAACAGTTTCAGGACCTTCCGCCAATAAAAGCTCCTCGAATTTTGCAGCCATCCGGGCCGAGAACTCCTCTTCGCTCTCACCGTCTATGTGGAAGCGGTAATAGTTCGGCAGCTCGGTATGTTTGAATTCGGGCAGCGGCAGACCGAACTTGGCGTGCATATGTGGCTGACCCGACAGCGAAACCGTGGCGATTGTATTGCCGTGGTAACCCCGCACCCGCCCTATGATCTTGCGGCGGTTCGGCTCGCCTTTGGCGGTGTTGGTGTACCACAACAGTTTGATTGCGGTGTCATTCGCCTCGGACCCCGAACACTGGAACATCACCCGGTCCATATCAACCGGCGCCATTCCAATCAGACGCTCACCCAACTCCGCAACCCGTGGATGTGAACGATTGTAGAATGTGGGCGCAAAAGGCAGCACATCCATTTGCCGCTTTGCCGCGTTTGACAGACGTTCGTTGTGGTAACCCAGCGACACGCACCCCAGCCCGGAAAAACCATCGATGATCTCGCGCCCTTCGCTGTCATAGATGAAAACCCCCTTACCATGAGTGATCATCGTCGGGCCGTTCTCGGCATGTTGGCGCAGATTCGACTGAGGATGGACGTGATGGGCCTTGTCCTGTTCGATCGCGCGTCGGGCGTCAACGTTCATGGGGGATGCTCCAAAAGAAAACCTGGCGGGACTTCACCTTGTTATTGACTGAATTTCAATTTCGAAGTTTTTTGGTTTTTGTGAATTTTTTTCAGGCTAGAAACACATGAAACCGCTGCTTGACCTGCGCCACCTGCAACTGATCCAAGCCATCAACGAAACGGGTCGGATCACCGATGCCGCCAAGAAACTGGGGGTGACGCCATCGGCCCTTTCGCACCGTCTGCGCGAGGCCGAGCGCCGCCTTGACGTGCCCCTTTTCACCCGAATGCACAAGAAACTGCGTCGCACACCGGCGGCGGACTATATGGCAATCGTGGCCGAACGCATCCTGACCGACCTTAGCCGTGCAGAAGAAGACGTGCGGCGCATGAACGCCAACGTCCAGCATGTGGTGCGTCTGTCGGTCGAAGCTTACAGCAACTATCGCTGGTTGCCTTCTTTCATCAAATATATGAAATCGCGCACCGACGGGATCGATATCCAGATCATGGCGGGCGCACGTAGCGATCCGCTGACCGGTCTTTTGAACCGGCATCTGGACATTGCGATTACTTCGGGCACGGTTTCGCAAGCAGGACTCAGCAGCATCAAACTGTTCGATGACCCCCTGCTTTACATCATGCCACCGTCGCACCGACTGGCCGAGCGTGCATATGTCGAAGGCTCAGATATCGTAGGAGAGCCCTTTATCACATATACAAAGATCCCAGAACCCGACCGGGAATTTGCATTGCTGTTCCGCCCGACGGACAGTTACCCGAAATGGGCTGCAACCGTTGAACTGCCCGAGGCAATTGTCGAGTTGGTCGCATCGGATCTGGGCACAAGCGTGCTGTCCAACTGGGCGCTGCAATCCGCGCTGAAAGAAGGTCGCATCGTTGGCGCGCAGGTCACTCAAGATGGCATCACTGTTCCCTGGCATGCGGTTTTGCGCTCGGAGGATTTGGAGGAAGGTGATCCGATTCATCAGATCGCAGAATTATTGTCTGAATGGTGTGGCTTACCGGGCTGTGGGTTTCACATAACCTGAACCCTAAGGTCAAAGTCTGGCTAAACCGCAGCTACAGGATTGTTCCAGGCGCAGACATGAGAGGTTTTTCGTTTTTCAGGTGGCGGTCTATCAGTTTCCGCTGTTGCTTGCCCGTAGGTATGAACCCGGCAGGCTCTGGCAACACGTCTGTCTGCGTCAGTTCCGGGAAAAGCGCGGTGATCTCTTCCCGTGCCGCGTCGCTGATCGCTTTCAGCGCTTCGGGTCCGGTAAACAAACTCTCGGACGGCGTGCCTTCCGCGAAGACAATCTCGTGTCGATCAAACAGTAAATGGAAATACTCGACCTCCCGAACCGACGTGTCCACGTAAATCCCCGGAAGGCTTGTCAACTTGATTGCCGGAACAAGAACCTCTGAGACACCAAACATGCGGCTGGCAATGGTCGAGCAAACCAGCATTCGGTGTTGCCGGGACACCAACAAATCCCGCTGCGGAAAGCCATTTCCAAGCGAACCGGCCAGAATTCGAACCGGGTAAAGTTTGGAATTGGTCCGAAGCTCTGCCTCTTCAACACGCCGCCTGCCGATCCACCGTAACGGCTGTGGGCCATTGTCCCGCGTTAGAACAAGGTCCGACAATGTGATCTGTTCAATTTGCTTTGGTCCGGTTGTCGTTGCGATCCACGTGGACCGGGTAAAGCACGGCACAAGTGTGTTTTCGTTGATCGGCGGGCGGCCCCCAGATCCCGGGCCTTCTGCTGCCGAAATAACCTCAAGCGGTACCCCGCGCGGTGGGAAAGAGCCGACAAAAGCCACGCCTTCGGTGGTTCCGAACGAAGGAGACGAGCTAACAATGTTGACACCAAGTACCTGATAGGTTTGACCGGTGCTGTTGTCGCGCAGCGTAATGACGTATTCGGCCTCAATACGCGTTCCATCGGAATAGGTGGTGCCATCAAATACCTGATCGCCGTTTAAACGCTGGTTCCCGTCGTTGTCGTCAAAATTGACGTCTGAACCACCGTCTGACACGTTCAGATCGGTCAATGGGCCAGTGCCGATCGTAATAAACTCGCCGACAAGGTTGGACCCATCACCCTGGCTGAAGCCACTCAGGCTTTCACCCCCGGTGATCGAAACCTGGCTGGCACCCAATGCATGTACGATATAATCGGCCATGTGCCTGCTATTCCTGTTCAGCCCTCGTACACAGGCTAATGGATATGCGGACCCTTGCAAACATATCCACAGGGCAATCCTTAACGAGTGTTACCTATTGGTCGTTGTTGCGCCTGACGCCGAGAGGAACGCGGTGATCATTACGCCTGATCTGACCTGCTGCTGGCCAGCACAGAGCGCAGCGCTTCGGCGGCGGCCTCCAGATCAGCGCAGACTATGACACCGATTTTGGTCAATCGGTCAGAGACATCCACTGGCAGGCTTGTATTGCTGCCTTCCGGTATCTCATTCAGCCGGCCACCAATTAAAACCGGCACATCAAGCCCGGCTTCTTTCAGCTTGTGCAGCAGGGATTTGGAATAGCGCAGCGCCACGCCATTATAGGTACTTAGTGCGATGGCGTCGGCAGAGCTTTGCCTGACCAATGCCACTACATCATCCGGGTCGGTGGAGACGCCGCCATCTTCAACATCAAAACCTGCTTTGGTGAACACCAGATCCAGAAGCATTTTTCCATGTTCGTGCACATCGGTGGTAGCCGTCAGAATGCGGGCGGGAGATTCAGCCAGACGGGTCATTGCCTGACCCGCGTCAGATGCCAGAAAGCGCGCGGCTTCTTCCTCTAGTTCGCGATATGTTGTGGCACTTACGATGGGAATTCTGCGCCGCGGTGCATCAGGCCTTTGCGCGCCTCCGCCAAAGGTCCGTTCCAAGGCACGCCCACCGATACGGCGCAGAGCCAACAGCATCTGGAACGGATCGTTAGTGTCGATGCCACCTTGCGACAATCCCGCAAGAACCCGATCTGCAAAACGATGACCTTCTCGCAAGAGCGTGTCGCTGATCCGGTCAATCTCGGCCGTGTCAAACAGCGGCAGATACCCCTCTGCCAACTCGGTCAATCTGCGCAGATGACATTGCGCGTCACAGATCTCGGTCACGTCGGGGATGCGTTCATTCTCACTCACCGGAACCGGATTCAAAGCGTGCCCGCTTGGGCTCAGCCGCTGGGCCACAATGTCGGGCAAAAGATATGAGGACAGCCCCGCATAGTTTTCTGCATGTGTGCCTTTGTACAGCACCGTTGCACCGTAAATCTGCGATCCCGGCACTCCATCACTGATCTGTGCCAAAGCGCGTTGAAAGGCCATCCGCGTCAAAGGTTCAGTGAAATGGTGGCCGTAACACACTGCATAAGGCGCACCGATCAGCCCCGTCACAATGTGTTTTTCAAGCAACGCCTGACCCAGAACCGACGTCAGATCCTCGAAAACCGCAGCATACCCGTCGTCCAGATTGGAGTGCACCAATACCGGCACCGGCTGAGCGGCAATCAGACCAAGCGCCTGAACCGTCGCTTGTGTGGTTTCTACGTCATTATCGTATTCCGGCAAACGAAACGTGAAATATTGCCCCAGATTGCCGATCGTCGTGGCCCCGGCCGCCAGCGCCGCGCACGTGTTTTCAAGGGCTGCCGGAAAACCTAGCATGAAGTCACCAAAGTGCATTGCCGCTGGGCTGGCCTGTGTCAGACGTGCAAAGGCCTCTGCGTCATTCAAAATAACCCCGGTCCCGCGCGTGTTTTCCGTTCGTTGATGTCTTGGAAATCCCATCGACCAATCCAGGCACATGCCGAACCGATCAACCCGCGCACCGCGTCTGAGGCAACTGTCGTAAACCCTTTGGGTGGCATCGACGCTATGTGACAAATCGCGAAACCCCAGATGTGCGTGCTGCATCACCTGCCCGGATTGGATCATCGCCTTTTTATAGTCAATTTCGTTCCTATAGCCGGTCGACGCCTGAAACGCGCTTGTACCGACTTTCCAGTCCGACACCATTTTTTTGCCAGCGTTCAACAGATCTGCGCCACTGATCAAACCCTGCTCTGGAAGCAGCGTCGCTCCGTCGATTCTCAGGTTTGGTTCGCTCATTTCGCCACAATGGCCAATCCAAGGCTGCAGGCAAGGCCATTTCAAACGTTAATCCAAGCCCGTCCTGGTTTGGATTGGGAACGCGCCTAGACACTTTCCCAAGGGAAACTGTCGAGCCGCTCAATCCCTGTTTCGGTCACCAGAACTTGCGTTTCCAGTTTCACGCTTTCCGACCCGTTTTCGCCCACAAGGCTTTCGACACAAACGACCATCCCCGGTTCAATAAATCCAGACATGGCCGTCTCATCGAAATCTATGTGCAAAGGGATGACGGGCCATTCATCCGCCATGCCCACGCCATGCACAGCAAGCGAATACCGATAATCGACATGCCGATCCGGGATACGCCAGCTTTTTTCGTTAAACTCAGCATAGCTCACACCCGGCTTCAGCACGTCAAGGTTATGGTTGATCTGCTCTAAAGCCGTCGCATAGATCCGCCGCTGCGTATCCGTCATGGGCGTGTACCCGCAAGTCCAGCTGCGGCTGAGGTCCGCGCAATAGCCATAAGGACCGACCATATCCGTATCGAACGAGATCATTTCCCCCGGTTGGCAAACCCTATCCGAACACTCCTTGTACCAAGGGTTGGTATTCGGGCCACAGGTCAAAAGCTTGGTTTCGAGCCAATCACCGCCCGAACGCGCGTTTTCAAAATGCAGATGACCCCAAAGCTCGCGCTCGGTCACGCCCGGCACTGAATGATCATATATGCGCGCCATTCCGGCTTCGCAGACCCGAATGGTCCAGCGCATCAACTCGATTTCCTCTGGGGATTTGATCGACCGGGCGCGTTCCGTCAATTCGGCCCCTTCGACATAGGTTAACCCTCGCTCCTGCAGCGCGTGCAATCCTGGGCCGTCCAGCTTATCTGCCGCAAAGCGCTTGTTGCCACCCCCATGCTGACCGAGCACATCGGCTATTTCATCGGCCCAGGTTTCGACCCCGGCGGAGGCTTTGTCGCCCTTGGTCATAAACATCCACGACACAGCAGTTCGGATTTCGTCTATCCCCGGCAGGCCTTCGTTCAAATGTTCGCAGCCTTTGAACTCCCACAGGATCGCAGGACCACCTGCCAGGATCATCGCATACCGGACCGGATTGTGGCTGGTCCATACCTGCATATTCGAGCTGTCGAACGCATACCGAATGTTGATCGGGTCATAAAGCAACAAGCCTGCCACATCATGCTCTGCCATTTGTTCGCGCAACCGTGTCAACCGATAGGCGCGGGCCTTGTCCAACGTGGTTTGTGATACCGGGCTGATCAGCGGCTTGTCCGCCCCGTCGCTGTTCAAATGTGTCAGCTTGCGGTCATCTTTGAAGGCGTTGCGCGCCCGCGTCATGACACGGATCGACCATAAAAACCGATTTGTTCCTCAGCCGAGAAAGCGACGCCTGGTGTCTCGTAGAAGGAAAAAATCGCGATCACGCGTTCCGTGTCGCCTTTTACCGGCACCACGCGGTGCGGTGTGTTCACCCCGCGAAAAACGTTCAGCGCACCCGGCGCAGGCATGATCCGTTTGATTTCCGGATCCTTGCCAGCCAGAACAGCGGCCACGCCTTCATAGTTCTGGTCATCCGGTGTGCGCAGATCCTTGCGATACTCAAGCTCACCACCCACCTCCGGCGCCTGCAGCAGGATCGTGGTGGTAAATTCTGAGCGGTCGAAATGCCAGTTCAACCCTTCGCCATCCCGCGTCGCCTGCACGTTTACTCGGGCCATCGGGTCGTCCATTTGATAAAGCCGTTCCTTGCCCATAGTTTCGGCCAGAAAGTCCGCGAAGGGCTGCCATTCATACACTTCGATCACGGGGTTACCCTCTAGCTGATCGGCACAGAGCGTGTGATTGACCGTCTGCGATTTGATCATCGCGGGGTGATTGTCATCGATACCGGGCATTTCGTCCTTGAAGTAGACGTTGTGTTTGCGCGCATGCCGGAATGAGGCCGTTTCCATAGCGGGTTTCGCCTTGTCTGCCGCCTGCTGCGCAACCCCGGCTCTGAAAAACCCCGGCAGATTAAACATGCCATCAGAAGCCAGATCTGCCCGGCACTTTTCTACCAACTTCGCGTATTCTGGACTGTCAGGCCGATCCAACGGGTAAGTTTCAAGATCAAGCAGATGATTCATGGCGTCCTCCTTTACAGCATTGAAATTCAATCTATGACTAAGACAACCAGAAAAATTATTGGGTATCATAAGATTTACTATGGGCTATAGTGACTCCCTTCCGCCTCTGACAGCGTTACGGGCCTTCGAAGCCGCCGCACGATGCGGCAGCTTCGTGTTGGCCGGGAAAGAACTGGGCGTCAGTTCGGCCGCCGTCAGCCTGCAGATCAAAACGCTCGAGGATCACCTGGGCAAAAGACTGTTTGTCAGAAAGGGCAATCGGATTTCACTGACGGATGCAGGCGAAATGATGTACCCCAAACTTGCCCGCGCTTTTGAGGAAATGTCTGACGCGGCCCGAATTGTGCAAAACGCGACACGTCCCCGACAACTGGTGATCAGCGTGCTACCGGCATTGGCAGAGCTTTGGTTTCTACCCAAGGCAGTCACATTTTCCGAAGAAACCGGAATACCGCTGGATATCCGCGTGCAGGAAGACCCAATCGATTTTGAACGTGAAGCCATCGACGTTCGCCTGACCTATGGCTCGACACTCTATCCAGGATACCGGGAAGCAAGCCTGTTTTGGGATGTTGCGATACCGGTCTGCGCCCCTTCGTTCCAAGAGGCATATCCGAACATGGATGAATCCTTGTCACATATCCCCGACAGCAAGCTCATTCACAACAAATGGGGCCCCAGTTATGCCAGCGAACCACTCTGGTCGGATTGGAGACAGCAGGCCGGATCTGATGCGACGCAGTTTTCCCATGCAGGTTTAACGATCAACGATCTGACGCTTGCCATCTCTGCCGCAAAAAGAGGAGCTGGCATCGCCCTGGTTCCATCCGTTTTGGCAAAAACCGATCTCGCATCCGGATTGCTCGTGACGCCTTCGCAGCATGCCCTGAAAATGAAAAAGGACTACGTTTGCGTAATGCCGCACGCTCGATCCGAAACCTCTGCCATCCGCCAATTCAGTGCGCACCTCACACTTGAGTAGGATTGAGAAAACGACCGACCGCAACGAAACACCCGAAAACACAGCGCCGCAGCGTTTTTGCGATTGGATGGACGGCGAGGCGCTTTACAGGGTACCGCACTCGCAAATTCTTTAGATGCGAGACAACAGGACCCTGCTAATCTGTCCAAAATCGCCCTGTCGCAGATCTCTGTCTATTTTGGGGAAATGGCGAATGAAGTACTGACACTTTCAGATTAAAGGCGAACTTTATTGATTTATCTGGACGGTTTGCGGAAAGTGGTCGAGGAGTAAGTTGATGCGTGTAGGTCATCCCAATAGCCACAGTCAAACTTTGGGACGGAAACCCGCGCCCTTTTTGCGGGCCATCATCATTCTTTCACTCTTTTGTTTTGGTTTTTTCGGGTCTCGTTCAGCGTTGGCCTGCCAAGTTTGCGTCACCTTGCCTGAGGCTTCTCTGGCGGATCATTTGATTACCGCCGACGTCGTCGTTCTGGCCGCACCCGCGCCGGGTAATCCGTTCAAATTCGTGCCAAAGCGACAGATAAAAGGGGCACAGACCGACCTTGAAAGAACTCCTGACATCCCTTTCCTTGTAGATAGCAGGACACGCGCCGCCTTCCGCGCAAATCCCTCGATGACGGTCCTGATGACGTTCGGAACCGTTACCAAGGATGGCGCAGGGCGCGGCGTTTCACGCAAATGGACGCGGATTTTCAATCTGACCCCAGAGCGTGAAGAATTTTTGAATGCCCTTTGGGCGGAGAAAAATCTTTGGCCGGGTGGAAAGTCCGCATCCGGCGCGCGCGTTGCGTTTTTTGCACGATACCTTTCACACAAGGATCAGGTGTTAAGAGACACCGCCCTGATAGAAATCGACCGGGTGCCGTACAGCAGCATCCAGATATTGCGAAATACGGTCGCCGCAGACAATCTGTTGCGTGAGTTTGACAGCCTCGGTCGGTTGAGCTTCGTTCCGGTTGCGATCCGACTATTGGGTTTGCAGCCCAACGATGAAAAGGCCAAACGCATTGTTCGGTCTCGATACCCCGGGTCTATTCTTCGAAGCTCTGGCTATGCGTATGATTGGGCGCTGGCTGGCATAGCCATAGATGGGCCAACAGCAGTAGACGCCATTGGCTCGGCTTTGCAGGCCGCAAACGTCAAACAAGACCACAAAGAATCCCTCATTCGCGCTTTGACAGATTCTGGTACTGTGTCGCCTGGCCTAAGGGATCAGATCATTCCAATCTTCTCTCGCGAACTTGCCCGGGACAACCTAACGGCCATGGAGATTGCAATTGCCATGCGCAATTGGGATGAGACACGCTTGGACGCCCAGCTCGGCAAATTGCTTCACATGGAAGACATTGATCCGGTCACGCAGTTCGTCATCCAAACTAAACTTTCTTCAAAGGACTGAAGTTCATCACAGCTGACGGATTGGGTCCTCTGATCGGTTCTGCGTTTTGTGCTTACGCGGTGCACGCCGCTTGATTTTACCGGAAGCCAACACATCTACGCGCCAATTTCAATGCAGTTGGTCGAAGACGTTTTTCCACCTCTCACGTCTCCCTTCGCGACGCCTTCTACACCAATACAGATATGGTTTAATCGAGCAACTCTTCCTCGAAAGGATAACTGGAAAGCAGCTCAAAACCATTGTCGGTTATGAGTACCTGTTCTTCCAGCTTGACCCCATCACGCTCGCCCACGGCCCCTACGTAGCTTTCAACAGTCAGCACCATGCCAGCCTCGACCACGCCGTCATACGGGTTCAGTCCCGAGTGATAGGGAATGATCTTCGGGTATTCGTCACACATACCCACCCCGTGGTAGATGCAGGGGTAGGCTTGTTTCTGAAAGGGTTCCGGGATTTCAAACGACTGCTTTTGCAATTCGTGAAAGGTTATCCCGGGACGCAAGAGCGCCATATTGTGCTGAACCTCGTCATAGGCAATCTGATAGATTTCCTTCTGCCGGGCGGTGGGCTTGGCAGATCCGCAATGGAACGTGCGCGAGACGTCACAGAAGTAGCCCATCGGACCAACCATATCGGTGTCAAATCCAACCAGATCCCCGGATTCAATCACCCGCTGGGTCGCCTCTTGCAGCCAAGGGTTGGTGCGCGGGCCAGAACACAGCATCCGCCCGTCATGCCATCCGCCCTGGTTTGCCAGATTTGTGTAATTCAAAATGCCCCAAAGCTGGGTTTCGGTCACGCCAGGACGCAAAGCCTCCTTCATCTTCGCCATTCCCAGCTCTGCCACCGCCACTGACCACTTGATACATTCAATCTCGTCAGGAGATTTTATCAATCGGGCGCTTTCAGTCAGTGTCACGCCGTCAACCACCTCAAGACCGCGCTGCAAGCAAGCCTGGGTGACAGACGGGTTCACATATTCAATCGCAACGCGCCGACTGTCAGAGCCGGTTTCTTCGAGGTAACCGCGCAGACGATCAGCCAACCTGCGTGCATTGTCCGCCAGGTTAGGGCCCGCATCAAAAAACGCGATAAAGTCCGCCGGTTCTTCTCGGTCTATCAGTGGACTGTTACCATAACCTCCGAACACAATGGTCGGTCCGTCCTGCGCCATGAAAAGATAGGTTGTGGGTACTCGCGACTGATACAGCTGATAGGAATCGTAATTCGCGGCGTATTGCATACTAAGCGGGTTCACGATGACCAGCGCCGCCACGTCCTGCAGCTTCATCTGTTCCCGAATCCGACCTGTTCGGTACTCAAGAAGCCGCTCCAAATCGATGTCTGGCAGTTCGCGGAACTGACGTAGATCACTCCAGTTGTCATCCAAAACCATCGTGTCCGGGCGCTGTGGCACAGTATTTTGCATTGGTGAGGGTCTCATCACTAAAAAGCACGTCGCGCAGGCAGGATTGAGCAAAGTTTTTCGAAAAAACTATCAATTCTGCGCCAAGTTTTTGTCGCGTTCACTCTCAACCAGCATTCGAATTTCTAAACTGATTTGTCCTTTTCGATCATTCCAGACCAGGACCGAACCCGGCACGTTTAACCCTAGAAGACAGTTGTTCCGTTGATGCAGTTCAAAAATACCGCGCGCAGCAGACATTCCGCATTGACCAGAACGACCAAGGCGATGCTTTCACTGGTTTAAACCGCGTCAATGGCAGCATGCTCGGCTACGACATGTCCGCTCGACGCGTTGGATATCGACAACTCAAACAAAGATTGCCCCACTCCTCCCAGGAAAACTCTCTTGTGCGGGTGCCCTGCTCTTGGCCGATGTGAACGAGTGGAAATTCAGTCAACGCGTTAGGATACCAGACTTCAACCCTCTGGACGCGGTTCAGCTTATTCCATAGAACCAAGTGAAACACTCCGTCCAGAAAAGGACCAAATTCATGATTCATCCGTCGCTAGGCTGAACGCCCCAAATCATCCAGAGCAAAAACGCTCAATCTTGCGACTTTGAGGCCGGACCGAGTCCGGTGTTTGAATCATGACAGACCAAATCTTTGTTTCCCAGGCGCAAACGCGCGCCGAGTTGTTACCGCTGATCAAGCTTGCCGTCCCTTTGATGGTGGGACTTGCCGCAGCGCTTTTGATCGGTGTGGTCGATACCGCGATGATCTCACCCCTTGGAACTGTGCCTTTGGCGGCAGCTGGAGTGACTACTGCGGTTTTGATCATTCTGATCTCTGCCCTTTGGGGCGTTGTTACAGCGCTTTCAGTTCAGATCAGTCAGGCAGAGGGGGCTCGGGACCCTAAAAAGGTCGCCCTCGCTTTGCGTGGCGGGCTTTTGCTTTGCTTGCTGGGCGGCGGGCTTGCGGCCCTTCTCATGATGGCTCTTTACCCTCTTTTAGGTCTTTTGGGTCAACCAACGGAAGTTCTTGAGATCCTTTTGCCCTATTGGATGTCAATGGCGGTCTGGATCATCCCATTCACCTTGTTCTTTGGCCTCAAGGCACTTTTCGATGCGGTGGGACGGCCCTGGACGGCAGTGGGCCTGTCCTATCTCGGCGTGCTCATCAACGTGCCGGCCAACTACACCCTGATCCATATTCTGGACCTCGGAATTCTAGGCGCAGGTCTGGCCAGTATTCTTTCACAATGCGTGTCTCTGATTGCTGCTCTTGTTGTTCTTAAACGGGCCCCGGGATTGGCTGCGTCTCGTCAACGGGTTCAGGTTGTCTGGGCCGATGTTTGGGCGCAGGCCAAAGACGCCCTGCCGCTTTGTCTTGGTTATGCAGGCGAAGGCGGCGCATACGCCGTGGTTGGTCTGATGATGGGGTGGCTTGGTGCCGAAGCCCTTGCGGCACATCAGATTGTCAACGCGCTGGCAGGATTGGCTTACATGATCCCGCTTGGAATGGCTGGCGCGGCCTCCATCCGCGTGGGCCTTGCAGTGGGGGCTTGCGACACCTCACGGCTGCGACCAATCCTGAAAGCTTCGTTTGTCATGGTGACCCTCTGGCAGGCGATTGCAGCAATCGTGTTCATAACCGCTGGTCGAATGATGGCGGAATCCATGTCCGACGATCCTGCCGTCGTGGATCTTGCCGTCACTCTGTTCTTTATCGTCGCGCTATTGCAGGTCGCCGATGGTGTTCAGGGTACTGCGCTTGGTGCGTTAAGGGGCATGTCTGACATGAACTTGCCTACTGTCATCACACTGACCGCGTATTGGCCACTTGCCCTGCCAGCAAGCTATGCCCTCGGCTTCGTTTTTGATTATGGTGCCATGGGTGTTTGGATAGGGTATACGATCGGTTTGGTCGTCGCGGCGGTTGCGTTACCCATTCGATTTTGGTCGCTGACCAAACAATAACAGCCGTAAATCCAACTTGAGCAGCCTTCAGCGTGGCGACCCTCCGATTGCGATAGTTATTTCCCGTGCTGCATCCAGGACCATTTCGCCGAAATAGGCGACGTTGGCTTTGTTGATCCTTGCTGTTGGGCCCGAGACTGAAATACCAGCACAAGGAATGCCGAACTGGTTCAGGATAGCGGCACCTGTGCATGACATGCCTGCATAGCGCTCTTCATCATCAAAGGACCAGCCGCGTTGCCGGACCAGCGTCAGATCCTCTAACAACGATATGGTTGATCGATGAGTGCGGTCAGTAAAGGCTTCGTAAGCGACATCTGACAGCAGAGCTTGAACCGCATTCGTGCTCATTTCGGCCAGCAATGCCTTTCCGGTCCCGGACGCGTACATGGGCGTCCGCGCGCCCGGAGGAAAGAAAGCGCGAATTGGATTTCCGGTTTCGACCTGGCTGACGAACACGACGTGGCTTCCGTCAGGCATGGCCATGTTCGCGGTCTCACCGGTATCGCGCATGAGCCTGCGCAGGATGGGCCGGCCGATTTCAACCACACTGTTGCGATTGAGGTAGGAGGCGCCTGTTCGATAGGCCTCGATACCGACCATCCATTCCTGGCGTTGTTCGTCGAAGCTGACATAGCCACGGTTGGACAGCGTCGTCAGTATGCGATGCGTCGTCGCCGTTGGAACGCCGGTTTCCCGACTGAGGTCGCTGAGCGTAGAGCGTTCCAGGGCTGCGAGCGTTGTCAGTGTTTCCAACGCGCGGTCGAGGGATTGCAATGTCCCGGCCGAGCTTTCCTTGAAGATTGATTTGGGCCGTCCACGCGGTTTTTTGTGATTCTGCACCGGTTTTTCCTGTGTGGTTAGGACCTTGATTTTAGGCGTCGGAGCGTTTTTTTCAAAATCGGCATTTTCTTTCGCCAATATTGAAAAACTGTCTCTTTCATTTCTTTCAATACGTTATGGTATTTTTCCGTATAGTGAAAAACTTTTTCGAGAAAATTGCAAAGCGCGCGTCTTGGTAAGATAATTTTACCAAACCGGAGGATTTTCATATGTCCACACAGAACCCAGTTTTCATTCCCGGCCCGACCAACATCCCGGATCGCTTGCGTTTGGCGATGCAGGTTCAGACGCAGGACCACCGCGCGCCGGATTTTGTTGAGACATTTGCGCCCGTGCTTGAAGACACCAAGCGGGTGTTTGGCTCCAGCGCGGGTCAGATCATCACCTTCCCGGCCAGCGGGACGGGCGGATGGGAAGCGTCGATCACCAACACACTCAGCCCCGGTGATACGGTTCTGGTGGCGCGCTATGGCATGTTCAGCCATCGCTGGATCGACCTGTGTCAGCGTCACGGGCTGGATGTTCGGATCATCGAATGCGCGTGGGGCAGCGGTGCGCCGGCAGACAAGTTTGCCGAGGCTCTGGCAGCCGACAAGGCCCATGAGATCAAGGCGGTTCTGGTCACCCATAATGAGACGGCCACCGGCGTACGTTCGGATATTGCGGCGGTGCGCAAGGCGATGGATGCCAGTGCTCACCCGGCGATGCTGTTTGTGGATTGCGTCAGCTCGCTGGCCTCGATGCCGTTCGAGTTCGATGACTGGGGCGTTGATATCGCGGTCTCGGGCTCGCAGAAGGGCTTCATGCTGGCGACCGGCATGGCGATCCTGTGCGTCAGCCCCAAGGCGCTGGCGGCAATGGAGACGGCACAACTGCCGCGCACCTTCTTTGACTTCCGCGACATGATGAACGCCAACGCATCGGGCGGCTTTCCCTATACCCCGCCGCTGCAGCTGATCTATGGCATGGGTGAGAGCCTGAAGATGCTGTTCGAGGAAGGCTTGGACAATGTCTATGCCCGCCACTTCCGTCTCGCCGAAGGCGTGCGCAAGGCCACCTCGGCCTGGGGGTTGGAGCTGGTGGCGCAGTCGCCGGATCTCTACTCGGACACCGTCAGCGCGATCTATGTACCCGACGGGTTCGACAGCAATGCCCTGACGGATCACGCCTTCAACGCCTATGGCGTCAGCTTTGGCATTGGTCTGGGCGAGATGAACGGCAAGGCCTTCCGCATCGGCCATCTGGGCAGCCTGACGGACGTGATGGTTCTGTCCGGTCTGGCCACGATCGAAATGGCCATGGCCGATCTGGACTATCCGATCGAGTTGGGCAGCGGTGTGTCCGCAGCGCAGGAATACTTCCGCGCGGGCCGTGCCACACCCATGCAATCTGCAGCGTAAGGAGGCCCCGATGTTGGATGCAATGACCACAGCCGATTGCCTGACCATCGCCGATATGCGCGAGGCGCATGAGCGGATCAAACCCCATATCAACCGCACCCCCGTGTTGCGATCGGAGTATCTGGACGATCTGACCGGCGCGCAGCTGTTCTTCAAATGCGAGAACTTCCAGGAGGCGGGCGCTTTCAAAGTGCGCGGGGCCTGCAATGCGGTCTTTGGCCTGAATGACGAGGCCGCAGAGCGCGGCGTCTGCACGCATTCTTCCGGCAACCATGCGCTCAGCCTGTCTTATGCGGCGGGCCGCAGGGGCATTCCCTGCAACGTGGTGATGCCGCGCACGGCACCGCAGGCCAAGAAGGACGCGGTGCGCCGCTATGGCGGGATCATCACCGAATGCGAGCCCTCGACCACCTCGCGCGAGGCGGTATTTGCCAAGGTGCAGGCGCGCACCGGCGGTGAGTTCGTGCACCCCTATAACGACCCGCGCGTGATTGCGGGGCAGGCGACCTGTTCGGCGGAGCTGCTGGAACAGACCGACGGGCTGGACGCGGTGGTTGCGCCCATCGGCGGCGGCGGCATGATCTCGGGCACCTGCCTGACCCTGTCGAACCTGGCGCCTGAGGTGCAGATCTATGCCTCGGAACCGGAACAGGCCGACGATGCCTATCGCAGCTTCAAGGCCGGTCACATCATCGCTGATGACGCCCCGGTCACCATTGCCGACGGGCTGAAAGTGCCGCTGAAGGAAAACACCTGGCACTTTGTGTCGAACTTCGTGCGCGACATCCACACCGCCAGCGAAGACGAGATCATCGCGGCGATGAAGACCACCTGGAAATACCTGCGCATCGTGATGGAGCCCAGCTGCGCCGTGCCGCTGGCCACCATCCTGAAGCACCCCGAAGCCTTCAAAGGCAAACGCGTCGGCGTGATCATCACCGGCGGCAATGTGGATCTGGACAAACTGCCCTGGACCCGGGGCTGAGGAGGACATCATGAACAAGCCCGCAAACATCGAGCAACTCGAAGTCGGCTACGACATTCCCGCCGCCATCGGCATGGACGCATCCGAGATTCAGACCCCGGCGCTGGTGCTGGATCTGGACGCGCTGGAACGCAACATCCAGAAGATGGGCGATTACGCCAAGGCCCACGGCATGCGCCACCGGGTGCATGGCAAGATGCATAAATCCGTCGACGTGGCGCAGCTGCAGGTCGAGCTGGGCGGCGCCTGTGGCATCTGCTGCCAAAAGGTCTCGGAGGCCGAGGTGTTTGCCCGTGGCGGTATCAAGGATGTTCTGGTCTCCAACCAGGTGCGTGACCCGGCCAAGATTGATCGGCTGGCGCGGATGCCCAAGCTGGGTGCGCGCACGATCTGCTGTGTGGATGACATCGACAATGTCAGCGATCTGTCCGAAGCGGCTGAACGCCACGGCACCCAGATCGAATGTCTGGTCGAGATCGACTGCGGCGCGGGTCGCTGCGGCGTGACCACCACGCCCGAGGTCATCGCCATCGCCAAGGCCATCGACGCGGCCCCGGGGCTGAAGTTTGCCGGTATCCAGGCTTATCAGGGCGCGATGCAGCACATGGATCTGTATGAGGACCGCAAAGCCAAGATCGACATCGCCGTGGCGCAGGTCAAAGACGCCGTGGACGGGCTGGCCGCCGAAGGGCTGGACTGTGACATCGTCGGCGGTGGCGGCACCGGGTCGTATTACTTCGAGAGCACCTCGGGCGTGTACAATGAACTGCAATGCGGCTCTTACGCCTTCATGGACGCCGATTATGGCCGCATCCTTGATGAAAACGGCAACCGCATCGACCGGGGACAGTGGGAGAACGCCTTCTTCATCCTCACCAGCGTCATGAGCCATGCCAAGGCCGACAAGGCCATTGTGGATGCCGGTCTCAAGGCCCAATCCGTGGACAGCGGCCTGCCGGTGATCTTCGGGCGCACGGATGTGGAATATGTCAAATGCTCGGACGAGCACGGCGTGGTCGCCGACCCCGACGGTGTTCTCAAGGTCAATGACAAGCTGCATCTGGTGCCCGGTCACTGTGACCCGACCGCCAATGTGCATGATTGGTATGTGGGTGTTCGGAACGGCAAAGTTGAAGCGCTTTGGCCGGTCTCCGCGCGCGGCAAGGCTTACTAGCCGCCGCACATGCGTCCCGGGCGGCAGTTATCCCTTCCCCTGCCGCCCGGACCTGCACCCCAAAGCTCAAGGAAAAGGTCATGAAAGATATGACAGACAAACCCCTGCTGATCGTTGGAGAAGACCTCTGCCAGCAACTGGTCGGACGCCGCGAGGCCTTCGATGCGGTTCAGGACGTCTTCGCTGCCATGGCGCGTGGCGACGCCTATAACTTCCCGGTCATTCGTGAGGCCATCGGCTATGCCGATGCGCTTTATGGCTTCAAATCCGGCTTTGACCGCGCCGGTCAGGTGCTGGGTGTGAAATCCGGCGGCTACTGGCCTGGCAACATCGATAAGGGCCTGACCAATCACCAGTCCACCGTCTTCCTGTTCGACCCCGATACCGGGCGGCTCTCGGCACTGGTCGGCGGCAACTACCTGACCGCCGTGCGCACAGCGGCATCCTCAGCTGTGTCGATTGCACATCTGGCCCGAAAGGATGCCAAGGTGCTGGGCATGGTCGGCGCAGGCCACCAATCCGCCTTCCAGCTGCGCGCCGCTGCCGAGCAGCGCGACTTTGAGAAAGTCGTCGCCTGGAACCCGCACCCCGAGATGCTGCCTCGCCTGGGCGCGGTCGTAACCGAGCTGGGTCTGGAGTTCGAGGCCGTCAGCCAAGAAGATCTGGGTGCACAGGCGGATGTCATCATCACCATCACCTCGGCCTTTGAACCACTGTTGATGAAAGACTGGATCAAACCCGGCACCCACCTGGCCTGCATGGGCACCGACACCAAAGGCAAGCAAGAGGTCGACGCCGCGCTGGTCGCAGCCGCCACCGTCTTCACCGACGAGGTCGCACAATCCACCACCATTGGCGAGGCCCAACACGCCATCGCGGGCGGCACCCTGACCGAGGGCCAGATCACCCCCATCGGCGCCGTCATCAACAGCGACCACAAGGGCCGCACCAGCGCCGAAGAAATCACCCTCTTCGACGGAACAGGCGTCGGATTACAAGACCTCGCCGTCGCATCAGTCGCCGCAAAACTCGCAGATCAAGCAGGGCTGGCCGAACACGTCACGCTGTGATCATCTACGCGAAAGAGTGAACGGATGCTCGCCCAGAGCGGTTCGTTCCGGGCCGTTCCAAGACTAAGACGGCAGCGTCCAACCCGGGCGCTTTCGCACACACAAATCAACGTTAGGCACTGAAAGAAAACGGCTCGCCCAAGGTATCAGGGTCGACCTTAACCCCCAGACCTGCTCCTTTCGGCACGTGCAGCAATCCGTCAGTGCAGGGCGGCATGCCGGTCGCATTCTGCACCGTCACCCAATTCATGAAGTCCACCGAGTGAGCTGCAAGCCGCACCGGGAGTCTTGCCATCATCTGAGCTGTGGCGGCCGTGTTGATGGTGCTTCCGCCAGTATCTTCAATGGTCACCTTCAACCCCAGCTGCACGGCCACATCACTGAGCAGCCGGGTTGGGCCAACCCCACCGATCCGGGCCATTTTAAGCGTTACCCCCGAAACCATCCCATCGGCATGAGCGACTAGCATAGGTTCGAGACCCGTAATGCTTTCATCCAAAATGAACGGATGAGGACAAGATTGCGCAACACGCCGGTTTTCGGCCATCGACATACAAGGCTGTTCAAGCCAAAAATCCAGATCGCCCACCCCCCGCAAAAAGCGAAGCGCATCTTCAACCAGCCATCCGCCATTGGCATCCGCATAGAGCGCAACATCAGAAGGAACAGCGCTTCGGACTGCGCGCAAACGCTCAATATCTTCCAACGGGTCCTGTCCAACTTTGACCTGTAGACGCCGGTAGCCTTGCTTTAGATAGGACTGCGCGCTCTGCGCCATCTCATCTGGGGCAGCCTGACTGATCGAGCGATAGAGCGTAACGGATCGAGTGGCGCCCCCGCCTAGAAAGGAACAAAGCGGCATCCCTGCCCGGCGCGCCGCCAAATCCCACGCGGCCATGTCAATTGCGGATTTCACCGCGGGCTGGCCCAGCATGGCCGCGTTCAACGCCTCGGCCAATTGAGCTGGTGCGTCAGACGGTCGACCAATCACCTCTGGTAGTAACCGCGCTGTGCCTTCCGCCATCTCTTCGGGAAAAGCCTCGGCATAAAACGCCCCAAGGGGCGCCGCCTCTCCCCAGCCGATGGTGCCGTCAGCCGCTTCAAGCGCTACGATCACAGCGTGAAAGCCATGTTCGGTCTGCCCGCGGCACACATACTTTCCTGCGGCAAAGGGTTGGTATTGCTGCCAGGCTCGGGCCGAAACGATGGGAACAGGTTGGATCATGTGACCGCCTTCGACCGCGGAAGCACATCAATCGCGACATCATGCAGGTTTAGCGCTGCGTTCTCGTTTGCCTCTGTCAAAACCTGCAACTTTCTTATTCAATTCTTCGGACGGTAAGTGCCTCGTCAAACGGTTTTAACGCCAAACTGAGGCGTCCCGAACATTTGCCACCACCCTAATATGAAAAGAAGGCACCCTGTCCCGACAACTTGTCAAGTCGCGTCCCACCGCGACACGGTCAGCAATCATAGATTCACCATACGCGGTAAAGGTCACGCAGCCTCATTCGTCAGCTGATTGAAAAGGGGAACATAACCGCGAAAAACGTCACACCTCTTCAGCCGCGCGTTTCGCGGCGATCATGCCCAGAAGCTGCTCTTTGGTGCGCCGGATATGGTTGGCCAAGACGTCGCAAGCCTCTTCAACTTTACGCTCTTGCGCCAGCCGCAACAGGTCGCGATGGTCTTTCTTTGCCGGTTCACGCTGCTTCATCACACTCAGATGCATACGCACATACCGATCCGATTGCAGACTGATGCGATCCAGCAATTCGTTGGTCAGTTTCCGCTGCGAGGCAGCGTAAAGAGCTGAATGATATTCGTAGTTCAGGACACCCCACTTCCCCACATCGTTTTCGTCATAGGATCTCTCCATCTCGGTCAGAATCTCTTCGCACCGTGCAAAGTCAGCGGCTGTCATATTTGGGATAGAGTGGTGGAACAGATCCACTTCGATCAGGATGCGCAGATCGAAAATTTCGCCAATTTCTCTGAGGGAATGTTTGGTGACAGAGCCGCCTCGATTGTTGGCCCATTGCACAAGACCCTCGGCGTTCAAGCGTTTGAGCGCTTCACGGACCGGCATTCGAGAAACATCGTATTCTTCAGCCAGTGCCTCTTGCCGAATGGTTTCACCCTCGGCCAGTTCACCGCTCAGAATACGTTCCCGCAGATCATTTGCGATGGCCTCCGGCAAGCTCTGCTTGGTGATTGCTCGTTTTCCTGCCATTTCAAGTCTAGCCCTGCAGCATTTTAGTTAGGGGTACCGAGTTTTCGCAATTTCTCAATGCCGAACCAATGATTTCGCACCGGCAGAATGCTTCCACCAGCCCGTGCGCGGGGTATGGATACACGCGGTCAAACACCCCAGGTATCTGACAGACGATAGCCGCCGGGCCAAGGATCGTCAGGGTCAAGCATATGCTGGTGAATACCAGTGATCCATCCTCGGCCACTGATCTCGGGTATGATCGCCGCGCGACCGCCCACGTGCGTAACGTTGACGATCCGGCCCGTAAAGCTCGACCCGATGATTGATGTGGCCTCAAACGTCTGACCAGTCGTCATCAATCCTTTTGCGACCATCAACGCCATGCGTGCGGATACTGCTGTTCCGGTGGGCGAGCGGTCGACCTTACCCGGTTGTATTGCGACAGCGGACTTACCGGTCAGCCCTGTTTCGGTCTCAGTCAACGGACC
This sequence comes from Ruegeria sp. HKCCD4884, assembly GCF_013110855.1. NCBI lineage: Bacteria > Pseudomonadati > Pseudomonadota > Alphaproteobacteria > Rhodobacterales > Roseobacteraceae > Ruegeria > Ruegeria sp. HKCCD4884. The sequence goes on along the minus strand of NZ_WVRJ01000008.1, from coordinate 51,739 downwards.
ACAGAAGGCACAGAACGAGATATGATCCCACTCGGGGTTTTCAGGATGCGAGAACCCAAGCTGCTCATTGGCTGCGTTTGTGATCTTGACGCCCAAACCGGCGATGCCGCGGGCTTCATGTTCGGCAATTTCGAAGCCCAGCGCCTTGGCATCAACCACCACAAAACTGTCGCCGCCATAGGCCGTATCCACAGTGATCGTGCCCAACCCCGGCACCTCAAGCGGGACCGACAGCTTATCGGCGAAACTGGGCAGGTTCTGTACAAAAATACGCCGCGCCTTGCCATTGCTGCACTCAGCCCTGACCCGAACCAGCCCGCCCGGGGCCTCTAGCACCATGTGGGTTTCGGGTTCCTGCATCGGAATGATCCCGCCATCCAACAGCGCGGTCGAGACACAGATCGAATTTGACCCTGACATTGGTGGTGTGTCTTCCGGCTCCATTATGATCCAGGCTGCGTCGGCCTCGGGGTGTTTCGGTGGCACCAGCAGATTGACATGGCGGAACACACCGCCGCGTGGTTCGTTCAGGACAAAGTTTCGCAAGGTCTGGTCTTGCGCGATGAAATTGCGCTGCGCCCAAACCGTTTCGCCGGGTGGTGGGGCAACACCTCCAACTATGACATCGCCCACCTCGCCTTCAGCATGCGCCGAAATCACGTGTATCGTCTTGCTGCTACGCATTTGGCTCCTCAATCATGTTGCGCGACAGGCGCTGGTTACCGCGAATGCCGTAGTGATTTTCATCGCGCATCCTCGGGCTCAAAACCGTGTGGATGCGTAAGGTGTCAAGTCAAGCACGGGTTTGGCGCCCGTGGCCAGATCAGCGATAAGCTCAGCGGTGCCTGCGGATTGGGTAAGGCCCAGATGGCCGTGGCCAAGGGCATATAGAACCTGAGGCGCTCGGGCAGAGCGGTCAATGACCGGCAGGCTGTCTGGCAGCGATGGGCGGAAACCCATCCATTGCGTTCCACCTTCAAGGTTCAAGGCAGGCAGGAACCGCCCAGCCTTGGCCAACAGTGTATCGGCACGCTTGTAATTTGGGGCCAGCTTCAACCCACCCAGTTCAACCGCGCCTCCAACGCGGACACCATCGTTGATCCGCGTCACCACGAACCCGTGCCCGCCAAAGGTCAGGTGAGTGCGCAGATCAAAAGCGCCTGCTGGCAGGGTGGTGTTGTACCCGCGCTCGGTCTCGAGCGGAATGTGATCATCCAAGGTTGCAGCCAATTGGTGCGACCATGCCCCGGCAGCCACAATCACCTGACCGGCCGGAACGTCACCATCTGTCGTTGAAAGAGTCACGCCCGAATCGGACCGGGTCAACGCCACAACACCCGCGCGTTCAACACGACCTCCGCGCGCGGTGAATTGCGCGGCCAGATGGCTGGTCCAGCGGGCCGGGTCAACCGTGTTCATCCAAGTTGGTGTAAAGCCTGCATGGGTAAATCGGCGGTTCAGACCGGGCTGAACCTCGGCAATCTGTTCTGGGCTATCCAACAGATCAAACGGAATGCCATGGTCCCTGCGCAAGTCCCAAGTGGGCAGGCTGGCACGAAACTCAGCTTCGCTTTCGAACAGCTGTAACTGGCCTTCGCGCCGTATCAGCGCCTCGCCATCCACCTCTTTGATTTGACGTTCCAGCGCCGCGCGGCAGTGGTTCATCAAAACGGCCTGCGCTGACAGTGATGCCGCATAGCGATCACGCCAACTGGCCCGCCAGAACCGCAGCATCCAAGGCGCGATGTTCAAAGCATATGCGGGAGGAATCGATAACGGACCCAACGGATCAAGCAGCCAACCCGGCGCTTTGCGCATGATCCCGGGCGTGGCAAGCGGCACAATGTCGGTAAAGGCAAACGCACCGGCATTGCCTTTCGAAGCCCCTGACCCGATACCTTCACGGTCTAGAACAAGAACCTGCTTGCCGCGCTTTTGCAACTCTATCGCCGCGCTGATACCAACGACACCAGCGCCGATCACAACGATTTCTGTAGGGTTGCTTTGCTGCATCGCTCGAAAATCTCAATCTGTAGTTCAAATTCAGAGGCCGAGTACGCCGCCCCCTGACATCTACGTCAAAGGAAGATCCCTTCGCGAAAAGGATCGTTCTGTGCAAAAATCAATTTGCCTTCCCCCATGATATACGCCCGGCCGGTCAGCGTTGGGATCACGCCCCCGTTTGGCCCGGGTTGAAAGCTCAGGCGATACGAGCTGCCGATCACACTTTCCTGAGTGATTTCTTCACCGGGGACCAGCACTCCATCCGCAGCCAAACACGCCAGTCGCGCCGAACTGCCCGTGCCACAGGGGGACCTGTCATATTGATCATCTGGGCACAGCACGAAATTGCGGCTGTGAATGCCCTTTGTGGGCGACGGGCCCTGCAGGATCACATGGTCCACCGGTTGTCCGTTTTCACCACATACCTTCTGAGAGATACAAGCTTCGCGGATGGCAATGGATAAGTCAGTCAAAGCGCGAATGTTCCCTGGTTCCACAGCAATTGGACTGGGATCGACAATAAAAAACCAGTTTCCACCATACGCCAAGTCACCTGTCACCTGACCATAGCCTGCGACCTCAATCGCAACCGACGTCTTTACCCGGCGGCTTTCGATATTGGTGACACGTACGGTAATCGCGTCCAGCAGATCGACCGTGATCTGACCGGCTGGCGTTTCAATCTTATGCGTGCCCGGCGCGATCCGGCCCAGATGCGCCAACGTCACCGCCAGACCAATCGTGCCATGCCCGCACATTCCCAGAACCGCATCGGCATCGAAATAGATCACGCCAGTTTCGCAATTCGGGTCTTCTGGCGGTACAAGTAGCGCGGCCACCATGCCGGGCTGCCCGCGTGGTTCCAGCAAAACAGACTTGTAAAATGCCTCATGCTCTGTGGCCAGACGACGGGCCCTTTCGGCCAATGAGCCAGATCCCAGATCGGGTGCCCCATCCAGGATCACCCGCGTGGGCATCCCGCCCGTATGGCTGTCGATCACATGCATTCAGCTATCACTCCGCCCTGCTTTGACCAGTCGGCAAACCACACGCGGAACAGGGCATATTGCTGTTCGCAATACTTGCGTTGCGCATCCGTCAATTCGTCGGTCTCAACAAAATGCAGTCGGTATTCCGTTTCACCGTTCAGAACCAACAGATGCTTGTAATACAGCACCAGATCGGTGCCTTCGTCAAAGCTTGCCAACACACCAAAGGCTTCCTCCAGTTCACGCGCGCGCAAGCGCGCTTCGGCATGACCAGCCGCCGCCTTTTGGCACAAGGCCGCAAGCAGCAACGCCTCTTTCGGCAGCGCCGTTCCAATCCCGGTGATCGCGCCAGTTGCTCCGCAATTGACAAAACCATGATAAACTTCGGTGTCTACGCCCACCATCAGCGTAACCTGATCGTCTTGTGAGGTGATATGCTCTGCCGCGTAGCGCAGATCGTCCTTGCCGCCGAATTCCTTGAACCCCACCAGATTTGGGTGCTCGGCCCGCAGGGCAAAGAACAACTCGGCCCGGGTCGCAAAGCCATAGACAGGACTGTTGTAAATGATGGCCGGAACGTCGGGTGCTGCGGACAGGATTGCTTTGAAATGGTTGCGCTGTGCCGCGACCGAGGACCCGCGAGACAAAACGCGCGGGATGACCATAAGCCCTGCTGCGCCCACTTTTTGCGCATGCGCCGCCAGCGCGACCGCTGATTTCGAGTTGATTGCACCTGTACCGACGACAACAGGCAAACCTGCTGAAACCAAACGCTCGACACCCTCCATCCGCTCAGTATCCGACAGCAGCGGCCAGTCACCCATCGAACCACAATACACAACGGCAGACATACCGGCCGCGATCATTTCCTTGCCCTTTTTGACCAGGGCATCGAAATCGGGTGTCCGATCGTCTTTGCAGGGGGTCATTAGGGCGGGCATGATGCCGGTAAAGACATTCTTGGACATGAAGCTATCCTTCCTCAATGCGTCAGCGGCCAAAGTGCTTTGGGCACGTTGGCCGAAACTTTACAGGTCGCCCAGTCGTTCTCCGGACGTCTCAGTGGCTCAAACGAACCGCGATGCGTGACACTTGCGAACCTGACCGCCAGTAGCGAAACAGGTGGTCAAAGCCGCCATATTCACAATTTCTCACGAACGTTGGCTTCTATGAATCACCTACTATCGCTTCAATATGGGATTTTGGATCCAAAATCCATAATTGATTGATACGTCCTCATAGACCTAGTTGGCAATGACCAGTGCACCATATGCAGCAAGGTGTTTTCTCGGTAACGGTTGAGTCCCAAGAGACCGGATCTGAGAGCCCTAAATGGATGCAAGATCAAAAGACAGGAGAATGTTCCAGTCTTCGACAGGCACGTTTTGACTCGACCTTACCAAATGTAAGCGCCGGAAACTGATCTGCGTTCCAATCATGTCTTCATAAACATGGGCTTCTGCGGATTTGATTTCCGGGGCAATCGGACCGTAAGCCACACTAACATGAGGCAGAAAGTCCCTTGGGCGCTGGGATGCCGGCAAGGCACTGGCCAACTTTTCCTGCTCGCGCACTAAATCCGGCGTAGGTGCAAGATCAAGATAAAGCGATTTATAAAACACGTTTTCAGCACCAATCCTGGTCACGGTCAGGTTGCAACTGGAAAGACCCGCTGAGAATTTGCCCAGAGTCGCCTTCAGTTCTGCCTCTTCCCCCTTGATGTCACCCACCAGAGTTACATGTGGGATAAACGATGGTGTGCCGTTTGCATCAGCAAATTGCTTGATCCTTTTACTCAAGTCAGTCAGCAAAGGCTCTTCTGGCAGCATCCAGATTGAAAAACTTGCAACATTAGCCTTCATAATCAATGCGTTCCTCGAGAAATAAACTCCGGTTCGATGAGAATGGTTTCGCTGGGCTTTTCAGGTTGATCCAAACGTTCGGTGAGCAGCCGCAATATCTGCGAAACAGTCTGATCCATATCGTTTCTGATGGTCGACAACTGAAAACTGGGCCATTGGGCAATCGCGATATCATCAAATCCGACAACGGACAGGTCAGAAGGGATAGACATGCCAAACTGTTGCCGGGCCGCAGCAATCGCACCCAACGCCATAGCGTCATTCGCACAGAACAGCCCGTCCAGTTCGACCTCACTGCTTAAGATTTCAATGAGTGACGCGTATCCGCCCTCGTAGCTGAAGTCAGAGTGTTTTACGGCCGCTGGTTTCAGACCTGCCTTGGCAAGAGCATTCTCAAAGCCTGCCTTCCGTTCCTGATCGGACGACAAATGCGCCAAGCCGCCTAGATAGCCCAACCGGGTTTTACCCTGGGCGATCAGCCGCGCCACCGCCAGTTCCGCCCCGCGCGCGTTGTCGCAACAGACACAATCCACTCTGTCGGCGTCCATCACACGACCAGACACGATCAGGGGAATGTTCAACTTGGCGCAATGGATCGCTACTGATTCGTCCACACTGCCCCCTCGCAGAATCAGGGCATCCAGCGGATACGCCAGCACTTCGAGAACTTCGGCTTCGGATGTTTCGGCAGAGCCTCCCAGTACAACGGGCCACTTGCCCATTGCATGTAATCCCCGCATCAGCTTTGCCAGAATTTCGCTGTCGTAGTGATTGACAAGATCACCTGTAACAATGGCGACAAGGTTAGATCGACCCCTGCTTTGCAACCCCGCCGCAAGCGCATTGGGACGGTAGCCAAGCTGTTCAGAAACCTGAAGAATTTTCTTCTTCTTGTCCTCATCCAAAGGCGATCCCGGCGTGAATGCACGCGATACTGCTGACCGCGAAACGCCTGCGGCCTCGGCGACCTGTTTTGCCGTTACACGGCGAGGCTTGATTTCTTTACCAGTATTCATGTGTCAGTCGGGGCTCATCTCGAAGGACCGGAACTTCTTTTCCGAATATCTGAAATTTAGGGTTGCGTCATAAAGATGTCATTTCTTACCGTTACATGAACACGTGTTCACTACGTTTGTAGCAGAATTATGAAAGATGCAAAATGAACCTTGCTCCGGTCGACTACGAATCTTCTTCTTCCACGCTTGGGGCCGAGATCAAGCTGCGCAACCTTCGGGTGGGGTACGCCGAGCAGGATGTGCTTTCCAATATCGACCTTGACGTAAAGGCCGGTGAGTTCATTGCCCTGCTCGGGGCGTCGGGTTGTGGCAAGACAACTTTGCTGCGGGCCCTCGCTGGTTTTGTTCCAGTGCGCGGCGGGTCGATTTCTGTCGATGGGCAGGATATGAGCCACACCACCCCCGAGAACCGCGGCATGGCGATGATGTTCCAATCCTATGCGCTGTGGCCGCACATGAATGTGGCGCAAAACATCGGATACGGGCTGAGGCTTCGCAAGAAAAGCAAAGCTCAGGTTGCATCGCGCGTACAGGAAATGGCCGCGCTTGTCGGGTTGGGTGATCTGATCCATCGCAAGATCGGCGCTTTGTCGGGTGGTCAGCGGCAACGTGTGGCGCTTGCCCGTGCTTTGGCCATAGACCCACCGGTTTTGCTGCTGGATGAACCGTTGTCCAACCTTGATGCAGGCATCCGCGCGAATATGCGGCACGAAATCCGGAGCCTGCAACAGCGACTTGGCCTGACAACAGTCCTGGTCACCCACGACCGCGAAGAAGCCATGTCGATGGCAGACCGCGTTGTGATCCTGAACCAAGGTCGCATCGCGCAGGTCGGAACTCCGGAAGATGTCTTTCACACACCCGCCAATCCATATGTCGCCCGGTTCATGGGTGCGGGAAATACACTGCATGGTGTCGCCGAGATTGGCCCTTCATCCATTGATCTGACATTGGATGGCGAAACCCATCGCCTTCCGGTGCCCGGTCAGGATCGTTCTGGCGTCCATTTCCCCGAAAGCCAAAGCGGACCGGTTGAAATTTTGTTTCACAGCGATGCTGCCCGATTGGGTGGCGCGTCTGATGATTGTTTGTCATTGCCCGGAACGGTCCTTCAGCATTCCTATCTGGGATCGGTCTATCGCCATGAAATACAGGTCGGCGAAGCCCGGATCATGGTGGACAATCCCCACAAAATGCCCATCGGCGTGGTTGTCGATGTAAGCGTACCGGCCACGGCCTTAAGTCTGTTTCCTGCAAAGTCCCAGACAGCCGTGACCGGACATGAGGCGGCGACCCCGGCCGCACAACACCTCTGAGACCCTGGAGAAACACCATGACTTCCAAAATTGCAAACCTTTTTGCCTCAGCGGCCATAGTCGTCGCTGTCACAGGCACGGCGCAGGCCGAAAACGTGCTCAACGTGGCCTCTGGCGGCAGTCAGAACATGGTTGATTACGTAACCGATTATCTCGGCCCGCTGTTCGAGGAACAGAACCCGGGCTGGGAAGTGAACGTTGTCGGCACAGGCCCAGGCAACGCAGGCAGCCAGGCAATTCTTGAAAAAATCAAGGCACAGGCCGGAAACGAAGCTTGGGATACAGATGTCGTTGTCATGACCCAGCTGAAATCTGGTGAGATGGTGACAGAAGGTCTCTTGCAGAAATACGTAGGTGACATCGATACCGGTCAGCTTGCCACGCGCGACACGTCCAAGACTGCTCTGGGCACAGATGTCGAGGGCTATGTCATGCCCATGTTCCACAGCCAGACCGCGATTGCCTACAACCCCGATCTGGTCCAAAATCCACCTGCAAGCTTTGACGAGCTGAAAACCTGGACAGCAGAAAACAAAGGCGCGTTCGGCTATAACGGCATCAAGAACGGAATGTCGGGCGTCGCATTCACCGCAGCGTGGATGTATGCTTATGCTGGCAACACCGATCAGTTGATGAACGGCCCCTACGATCCGGAGTTGAAAAACAGCTGGGACCAGGCCCTGAAAGACCTGAAAGCTTTCAACGAAAACGTCACCTTTACCCCCGGCAACGCGGGCACTCTGGATATGATGAACCGGGGTGAGATCGTGATAGGACCGGTTTGGGTTGACATGTTCTACACATGGCAAGCCGACGGCCGCCTGAATCCGAACCTCAAACTGTTGCTGCCCGAGCCCGGCATGCCGGGTCAGCCCTATTACTACGCGATCCCGGCCAAGGCAGAGAACGCTGAAGCGGCGCGCAAGTTCATCGCCCTGGCCACCAGCCCCGAAGTTCAGGCCGAAGGCATCGTCAAGCGCTTCAACTGGTATCCTGGCATCGACGCTCAGCATGTCGAAAGCGCGTTGGATCAGGAAACCTGGAACAAGCTGTTCACCGATGTCACGCCGGAAGATCTGGCTGCCAAAGGCAAACCCTTCCCGCTGGGTCCGTTCTTTGACGATATCCGCGAAGCCTACGAGCAAAAGGTTTCCAACTAAATCCCCCTCATGGAAACCAATGTGCGGGCCCTCCCCCATGGGGCCCGCACTCAAAATTCTTGGACTGACCCCCGATGATCACCCGAAAAGCCTCATTAATCCTGATTGCTCCGGCAATCGTATTGCTTGCCTGCCTGTTTCTATACCCTCTGGGCTACTCCCTGTTGTGGGCGTTCCGTGATGAGGAGCTTGGCGGTTGGGGTCTGCAGAACTTCACAAAGGCCTTTGCTTTGTATTCCAACGATGTCCTGTTCACCCTGATCATCGTCAGTATCTCAACCGTAATTATCGGCCTGCTTTCTGTTGCCATCGGTGGCTATCTGACCTTAGGCGAAAACCGCGTGGCCCTTGCCGTGCTGCGCTGGCTCTATCGCTGGCCTTTGTTCATTCCGTTTGTTGTTGCCGCAAAGCTGATGCGAACCTTCCTCGCCAAGAACGGCATGATGAATAATATCATTGTCTCAACCGGTTTGATGGAACCTTTGCAAGCCGCCAGCTATCTGGACTGGCGTGGCATCGTGATTACCTTTGTGTGGAAACAAACACCCTTCGTGGCCTTGCTGGTTGCAGGCGCGATGGCGTCATTGGATCGTTCGACGATCGAAGCCGCTCGCAATCTGGGCGCGTCCAGACTTAGAATTCTGTTTGAAATTGTGGTGCCGCAAGTGGGCACAACACTCATGGTCGGGCTGATCCTGTCGTACGTCGTGATGATGTCCGTTTTGTCCGTGCCGCTTATGATCAACGCACAGACGCCCACGATGATCACGGTGGACATGGCATGGCGCATCAACGCCTATTCCGACTATGGCGTGGCAAACGCGCTGGGCTTTATTTCATATGCAATGACGGCCGTGATCGCCTGGGTCTACCTGCGTCAAGGCGTCCGTGAAGGAGGGAAGCCCGCATGACCATTCTTCGCACAACCCTCACGGCAGTGCTGTTGGCCCTGCTGGCCTTTGCTATCTTTGGACCGATCACCAACATGCTGATCTGGTCCGTCGCCGAGACGTGGTATTTTCCGGCGAAACTCCCGCAAAGTTATGGCTTTTCCTTCTGGGAGCGTGTGTTCCGTCCTCAGGGCAACGCAATGGAATCGCTCTATAGCTCGGTTCTGATCGCTCTGTTTACTGTGCTGGCGTCTCTGGTGGTTGCTATCCCGGCGGGGCTGGCGTTGGGGCGCGGCAGCCTGCCATGGCGGACATTCTTCCTGCTGTTGTTCCTGTTGCCACAAGCCTTTCCATCCATCGCCGTACACATGAACATCGCGCGCATATTCTATGGGCTGGGCCTGAATGGCACTTATGTCGGCGTGGTTCTGGTACATACGATCCAAGGGCTGGTGTTTTCAGTTTGGATCGCCACCGCCGCGTTTGCCGCCGTGGATCGAGAGCTTGAGGAAGCCGCCGCAAATATGGGGGCGTCACCCTTCACGGTGTTCCGCACTGTCACCTTACCGCTTGCCCTTCCCGGACTGATGGCCAGTGCAATCTTCGTATTCCTGATCTCGCTGGACGAGTTCACCGGAACGTACTTTGTTGGCGTGCCGGACATTACGACGATGCCCTTGCTGTTGTTCACCGCATCAATGGAGGGGAACTATCAAATCGCCTCAATCACTGCGCTCATTCTGTTGGTCCCATCGGTTGGATTCATGTTGTTCATCGAACGGTTTCTGAAATCGGAAGTTTTGGCCAAGGTGGGAAGCTGACATGACCGATGTCGAGAACCGGCTGGCCTTCGCCAAGTCTTTGGCCCAAGACGCCGCTGCGCTGGCTGTGCGTCTTCGCGACGAGCGCGGTGCTGAATTCATCGCCGAGAAAGGCCCACAGGATTTTGTCACCTTCGCGGATCGCGCGGTCGAAGACCTGATACGTCAACGCATCGCGGAAAGCTGGCCAGACGACGCCATGTTGGGTGAAGAGGACGGCGTATCCGGGTCGGGCAATGCGTTTTGGGTTGTGGACCCGATTGACGGGACAGCCAACTTCATGCGCGGGCATCGCGACTGGGGCGTTTGCATAGCGTTTTATGACGGCCAAAACATACCGCTTGGTGTCATCTGCGCGCCAGACCTGAACATGTTGGCCTGGGCGTCTGTCGGGGGTGGTGCTTGGCTGAACGAAAAACGCCTGAGTGTTTCCACTTGCGCTGAACCAACCCGTTCTCAATTGATGTTGGGCTGGTCGACCCGCCGACCATTTACAGAACATACTCAGTTGATCGAGGCTTTGCTGGGTGCAGGTATAGAATACCGCCGCAACGGCTCTGCTGCGATCAGCTTGCTGGCCGTGGCCACCGGTCAGGCTGAAGGTTACTATGAGGCCCATTTGAACCCCTGGGATGCTTTTGCCGCCATTCCGATGATCCAGGAGGCCGGAGGGCAGATCGACTGCGAACCCCTGGACGAGTTTTTAACGCAAGGCAGCCAAATTTTGGCGAGCGGTAAGGGCATGCACCTTTTGTTTCGCGAAAAAGTCAGCGGGCATTGTCAAACTTAATCCCGACAGCTCTGTTTTGAATTCTTGAGCCGACGGCTTGTTCATCTGAAAGGTCAATTCTGTCGGCTTGGTGTCTCAGAGACGAAGCCGAGCAAAAATCTTGTGTTCCTACTTTCCATTGACCCGAGTCTGGAAGATACCATGGTGGCACGCGCCATCAATGTCGCGGCTTCGGCTTTACTGAGACGATAGGAGAGACCCATGGATATCAGGCCTTTCGGTGTCGAAATGTGGATGAACGAGTTCGAAACCAAGTGCGAACTCAATCTGGCTGAAACCTGCGTCGAGTCTATTACACTGGGTGAGCTCTTTGAGATGGCGGGCCAACACAACAGCATTCTGAACGATCTGTCCGCCATGAAGATGACCTATGGCGCAATCGAAGGTTCGGACCGTTTGCGCGATGCCATCAGTGGGCTGTACGAAAACCAGACTCGTGAAAATATCCTGACGACCCATGGAACCATCGGTGCCAACTCTTTGGTGCATCAAACGCTGGTTGCGGGCGGGGATCACGTGATTTCGGTGATCCCGACCTATCAGCAGCATTACTCGATCCCCGAAAGCATCGGAGCGGAAGTAGAGCTGTTGCATCTGAACCCAGAAAACGCGTTTCTGCCCGATCTCGACAAGTTGCGCGCGATGGTTCGACCCAACACGCGGTTGATTGCGATCAACAATCCGAACAACCCGACCGGCGCTTTGATGGACCGTGCCTTGCTGGAACAAATCGTCGAAATCGCGCGCAGCGTTGATGCATGGCTTTTGTGCGATGAAGTCTATCGCGGCACCGACCAGACCGGTGATGGCTTTACGGCGGCCGTGGCCGATCTTTACGAAAAAGGGATCAGCACGGCGGGTATGTCCAAAGCATATTCGTTGGCCGGGTTGCGAGTCGGCTGGATCGCGGGGCCCAACGACATGCTTCATGATGTGATGATCCACCGTGACTACAACACCATTTCGGTCGGTCAGGTTGACGAAATGCTCGCGGCCATTGCGCTTGAAAACCGCGATAAAATTTTGGCGCGCGCACAACGGATCACGCGAGAGAACCTGAAGATCGTCGAAGATTGGATCGCTAATGAACCACTCCTAAGCTGGGTGCCGCCAAAATCAGGCACCACGGCATTGCTAAAGTATGATTTGCCTATGTCGTCACGTGATCTTTGCGTGATGCTTTTGAAAGAAGAAGGCGTGATGCTGACACCAGGCAGCGCGATGGACATGGAGGGCTGGCTGCGCCTTGGCTATACCAATCCGACAGCGGATCTTAAGGCCGGGCTGAAAAAGCTGTCGGGCTTTTTGGCGCGCCACAGTGTAGCGTAAAATACGGCTTAGAGATCGCTCGATACCCTGCGCACTCAGACATGTTGTCCCTCTGGCGATAAGAGACGAACCGCATTGCGGTTTTGGACTGTTCAACGAAGTTGTGACAGCCGGATTGTAATCTATCGACCGGCAACCACAATTTTATGCTGGAACCAGAATCCGCAGGCTCGATCCAGTTGAGTCACACGTCTTCAGGTGCGAGCTTTCTCGAACTCAGACCAAGCGACCGAGAAGGCATCAAAATCAAATCCCGGCTGCGCGGCAGCGTCCAGGACGATACGTTCCGTGGTCAGCAGTTTCTGGATTGCGACCTCAAGTTGGTCAACGACGTCTTCGGGAACCACCAACGCACCGTGCCGATCCGCATGGATCAAGTCACCGGGATTGACCGTTAGGCTAAAAATCGTGACAGGCGTGTCAATCTCGCGGACATGGACAAAGCCGTGGCTTGGGCCAACAGACCCAGCAACAACGGGGAATCCTTCGGGCACGTCCCCCAGATCCCGCATCACGCCGTTGGTCAATGCCCCCGACATGCCAAATCCCTTGTGGACCGTAGTGTTGATCTCTCCCCAATAGGCACCGATGCAGTCGGGGAAATCCAAATCCTCAACCACTGCGACCGAAGGCGCGGGCCCTTCGGCCATGTACTTGTAATAGGCCATTCGGCGCGCCTTGATGACATCGGCGGGTTCGGTTGGCGGATCGACCGCTGCAATCTTGGCTGTGCGGGCATAGCCGACAATGGCTGGTTCGTCCGGAGCCGAGCACAGCATGGTGCCGCGGGTAAAGCCGTTGAACCCGCGCTTGCCTTGCGCCACCTCAATGGCGTTGCAGACAGTGGGCGTATCCACTTTGCGGAGCAGTGACAAAAGTGACGGTGTCATGTGTCCTCCAACCAGCGGATCAACGCCGCCGTGGTTTTGTTTGGTTGTTCCAATGTGGGCAAATGCCCGGCTTCTTCGATGATCTCAAACACGCTGTTTGGCAGCAGATCATGCATCAACTGATGCCTCTCGACCGGGCAAAGACCATCTTCCCTGCCGCAGAGAACCAGGGTATTTCCGGAATAGGCAGATAGGGTCTGGCGCTGGTCCGGGCGGTTCATCAAAGCGTGGGACTGGCGCAGAAATGCCTCGGGCCCCAGATCAGTGGCCATTGCCATGCACAGGTCAAGTATCGCACCCTGATGAGGGCCATCTGCCAAATAATTCGGCTTCATCTCGTCCCGCATCACGTTTCGCAGCTTACCATTCTTTACGGCCTCGATCTGAGGGGCACGGCGGGCTTTGACCTCGGACGTTTCCGCCAAGGGGTTGGTGTCCAAAAGCGCCAGCTTTTGGGTGCGCGCGGGCGCTTGTCGCAACACTTCCATCGCCACGATCCCGCCCATCGACAGCCCGGCAAGCGCAAAGGCGGGCGGTGCGTGGGCCAGAATTTCAGCAGCCAGGGCCTCGACGCTGTCATGCTGATGCAGCGGAAAGGACATGACCGGCATCTTACCCGACAACGCCTCGATCTGGGGACCAAAGAGCCGGGCATCGCACATCATGCCCGGTAAAAGGATCAATGGTGTCATGCCGAAGCCAGCTTAGCCCCTTCGGACAGCGAAGCCAGTTTGGCGTAGGCGATCTGAGGGTCCACGGCCCCAAAACCGGCAAAGGTGCCAAAGCCGCAGTCACTGCCGGCAATCACACGATCTGCCCCCACGATGTCCGTGAAACGCTCAATCCGCTGGGCCACCAATTCGGGATGCTCGACGAAATTGGTGGTGGTGTCGACGACACCGGGCACCAGAACCTTGTCGTCCGGGATCTCGGCCTTGCGGTCGCGGAACACGGCCCATTCGTGGGCGTGACGCGGGTTTGAGGTCTCGAACAAGATATAGCGGGCTTTGGTTGCCATCAGCGTGGTGAACACCTTGTCCATTCCGATATCGCAACAATGCGGCCCTTCGTAGTTGCCCCAGCAAATATGCACGCGCACGCGATCCTGCGGTACGTTTTGCAAGGCATGGTTCAGTGCCTCGACATGCATATCGGCGATCTTGAGGAACTCGTCATCGGACAGATCGGTGAACAGCATGTGGCGCGACAAGGCCAGATCGGGGCAGTCCAATTGCAGGTCCAGACCAGAGGCCACGATGGTTTCGTATTCTTCTTTCATCGCATCCGCCAGCGCCGCAAGATAAGCTTCACGCTTGGGATAGAAGTCGTTTTGAAGGAACAGGGAAATCACACCGGGTGAGGCTGCGTTCATAAACCCGCGCTCAGCACCGTATTGAGCCATGGCGGCTTTGAGGTTGGCAATATCCTTCTCAAGCTCGCCTTGACCTTTCGAGCGGACTTCACCTGTACACATGGGCCTCGCATATTGCGGAGTACCGCCGTCATTGGCGAGGCGTTCCAAAAAACTGGGAAACATTTTCAGATCAGCGGGCGCATTGCGCGGGCTGTCACCGGAAAACCCCGCGTAGCGGTCCTTGACGTAGGTGGCATAGGAAATCTTTGAGGTTTCGCCATCACTGACAATATCGACGCCAGCCTCAACCTGCTTGCGCACGGTTTTGGAAACCGCTTCTGTCATGCAAACATCAAAAGCAGCGGCGTCGTAAGCCTCGTTGTTCTCGCGCGCGAAGATAAAGTCCACAACGTCCTGAGTTCGGGGCAGAGACCCCACATGTGAAGTAAGAATTTTGGTCATGCAGGGTCTCCGTCTGTGTTAGTTACCAGTCCAGGTTGCACCCGCCGGATCATCCGTTGCGGTGATACGATAAAGCCCGGCCTGACCGGTCATCGAAGGTTGAGCGCTGTAGCTTTCGCCCGGCATTACCACTGCGGTATCGCCGTTGGACAATGTGGTCACAACATCGTTGATCTCGATCCGCCAATGGCCACTTGCGGGCATCAGGACCACCGGTTTTTCTGCTTTGACACGATCGTTCACAGCTGAGCCACGGGTTAGGAAATCAACCTCGAAGCCCGGTTTGTCCTTGATCAGGCCGTTTTCACCGATCACGACAGCAGGCTTGTTTGCCGACAGCGCCATCAGGTCCCAATAACGGGCAACATATTTACCGACCACATCCTCGACCGGAACTTCGGGATAGGCTTTCAGTTCCTCTTCGGTCAGCAAGGGCATGGGCTGCACATTGTGCGGAAGCTCTTCACCCTTCTTGCTGTCATAAAGCACGCCATTGTTGCCCAGCATCAGGCCATGGGCTTGAGCGTCTTCAATAACCTGAGGTGCCCATGTCACGCCACCACCCGCGTCGTCACCACCAAGGATCGACATGATCATGCCGTAGTCCTGACCAACGTTTTCGAAGCCGCGGAAGATGCCGGTGGGGATGTTGAAGATGTCACCCTCTTCAGCGATGAACTCACCTGCTGTGCCATACCGGCCCCAGAAGAAACGCCAGCGGCCTTTGGCAACAAAGAACACCTCGGCCGTGGTGTGGCTGTGCAAAGAGTTGCGGCATTTCGGCGGCTGCCCCGCCGCGCCAATGTTGAACCCGATCTTGTCGGTGATGTGAACGTGCTGGTCCGGGCTTTCCGAGACGCCACCGCCGACGATGGTAAAGTTCTCTTTCTGGTCCGATCCCGGTGTGTGGGCATCGATGAAAGCGGTTTTGCAGGGTTGCAGCTCTCCGTAACGGACGATGCGGCTTTGAATGGTACTCATATCTGTATTCCTTTGCTTGGTTTGAGGTTTGAACGGATCAAACCCCAAACCCCGGCGGGCGATTATTTAGCCGCCGGGCGCGCAGGCTGGCACGATGGGCGTGGTACCGCCGCATCGCCTGCCCTGCATCCAGATTTGAGATACGGCGGGACATGTTACTTGCCGCCGGTCTGCAACAGGATCTGTTTCCAGACCGATGTTTCGTCAAACAGGGTGTATTCACGGCGCAACTGCGGATGGCCGCTGATCAACTCGCCAAACTCACCGTGGCTGATGCCCAGCACATACACCTCAGCCCCGGTCGGAACGCCGAACACGCCCCAGCCGTCATGCTTGCCATGCAGGCTCCACCGCACAGCCGCGCGCGGGGCCATGTTGGGATCGTCTCGCCCGATCTGGTGTTCGATCTTGAACTCGGCATTGGGGAAGCTGGCGCGCAGGCCCATCCAGAACCGATCCACCGAGTCCCAGCCGTGGCCGGTGACGCCGCCCACATATTCGGATTGTACAGCGCGGTCATATTCGGCCTCGATCACGCCCATATCGGCGCTCATGATCCGGGTCAGGATGTCAGCATAGCGCTGACCCCATTCATTGTCGTTGCCGTTGCCCTTGTAGGGGCCGGGCTGGTCCGTCGCAGGCGTAAGCGGTTTAACGCAATTTTCCGGCCCGCCCTCACGCGCTATCAGATCAGCAGCATATTCCTTGGGATCCCAGCCCATTTGGCGAACGATGGCACCCTGGTCGCGGATCAGCCATTCATCGTTGATCTGATTGTCGATGGCATGGCAGTCGGCCAGAATCCGATAGCGCAGTTGCTTGCCTGTCGCCTTGCCATAGACACCATCGGCCAGATGCGTCGCGGTCGAGATGATGCGGTGCGAGCTCAGCATCCCTTCTTCCGGAGTACCGGACCAAATCACATCCTCGCCCAGCAACTGCCGGTCGGGGAATTCGGCCAGCGTTGCCATCGTTGCCCCAATGACATTCTGATTGCCCAGCACCACCGAGGCGGGCGAGCGTACAACGATGTCTGGTGAGTAGTAATGATGCAGCGTTGCAATGCCGCGATCTTCCCAGATTTCCTTGGTGATCCCGATGATATAGTCGGGGAAATCTTTGAATTTGGGATCAAATCCCTTCATGTCTTCCATCCTTCAGGTATGCGGGCCGAGCCGCGAACAATCAAAGGCCCATCAATCTCTAACCGGCGCGGACCAACATCCGGGTCATCGATTTTGCTGAGCAGAATTTCCACCGTTTCGCTCACCATACGATTGGCTGGCTGGCGTACGGTTGTCAGGTCGTAAGTTGGCCAAGCGGCCACCGAGACATCGTCATATCCAACGACAGATACGTCGTCTGGCACCTTGACGCCCAATTCAAAGCGCAGCGTATCCATCACCGCAATCGCCATATGATCATTGGCCACAAACAGCGCATCGGGCGGATCCGAGGCGAACATGCGCCGCGTCGCTTCCTGCGCCTGTTCGGTTACAAAGTTACCAATCTCGCGCGCATGCAGTTCGACACCTGCGTCACGCAACGCCCGGACAAAACCTGCCTCGCGGTCACGTTGGGTCGAAGTACCTTCCCAACCTGCGATGTAGCCGATTTTGTTATGGCCCGCAGCAAGCAGGAACTCAGCCACCTTGCGCCCGCCTGCAATGTTATCTGACGTGACTGCAGACATGGCCGGGTCGTCCTGCGCCCGGTTGAACAGCACCATTGGCACCCCCGCCGCGCGGCACCGATCTGATAATTCAGAGGACAGAGTGACCGAGGCCGCAATGATACCATCAACCTGAAAGTCCAGTATTTCAGACACCACCTTGTCGACGTTGACTGTCGCTTGCGGTGCCATGAAGATCATCACGTGATAGCCACGTTCCTGCAGTAGATTGGTCAGCTTTTCCAAAGCTTCGGGATAAAACTGGTTGTCCAGATACGAGACCACAAGGCCGATGATCCGGCTTTTGCCAGAGACCACCGCACGCGCCAGAACATTGGGGCGGTACCCAAGCTCATCCGCAGCCTTGCGCACCTTGGCGATGGTCTTTTCCGAGGCCGACGCACCGGGCGTAAACACACGGCTGACAGCGGATTGGCTTACCCCTGCCCGCCGTGCCACGTCCAATGATGTGACCTTCTGAGTTCCCATCAGTCCGCTGTCCAGCCTCCATCCACCAACATCGAAGTGCCTGTTACCAGTGCTGAAGCATCCGAGGCCAGATAGACCACCGCGCCCATGATATCTTCAATCTCACCAGGGCGGCCTAACTTGATCTTGTCTAGAATCCAAGCGCGCTTATCCGGGTCGTCGAAGGTCGAACGTGTCAGATCGGTCAGAATAAATGTCGGGCATATAGTGTTGACCCGGATTTTTGCAGAACCGAATTCAAGCGCCATGGCTTTGGTGAAGCCTTCAACTGCAAATTTTGAGGCACAATAGACAGCACGCTCGCGCCCGCCCACATGCCCCATCTGACTTGAGATATTGATCAACGAGCCAGGGTGCCCTGCGTCGAGCAACCCCTTTGCCACGGCCTGAGTCAGGAAATAGGCACCGCGTACATTGACATTCATCACCGCATCGAAATCCGGCGCTGACGTGTCAATCGCCTTGCCATGACGGGCCAGCCCGGCCGAGTTTAAAAGGATCTCGAACGGACCGTTTTCCGCCACGGCCGCAGCGGTGGCATCAACATCGGATACATCCAGTTCCAGCACCTTGGCCGACCAGCCGCGCGCAGACATCTCGGACGCGATCTCTTGCAGCGCGCCCGTCCGACGCGCTGCAAGAGTAACCTCAGCCCCATGTTCCGCCAGCGCCACGGCACAGGCCATGCCGATACCGGACGATGCCCCCGCAACCAAAGCGCGCTTGCCGCCAAGGTTGAAGCTGGGCGTACTGGGGAGTTGCGCCATATTAGACATCCCCGACCGGGAACGAGATCGACCCAGGGACCCGCGCTTTGTTGAACTCACGCAGACGGGCAAACACGTCGACACCCAGTTGCCTGTAGGCATCCAGAATATCGACGGTGACCCAGTTTTCGCGGATCTTGCCGTTCTCAAGACGCCAGAAGTCCAAGCTGCGCATGGAGATCCGTTTGCCTGACGGCGCAATGCCCATCCAACCATCGTGAGTCACAGTTTGGATCATATCGGGCCAACCGGTCACAGCTGCATATTCACCGTCACCGAAGAAGTGATACTGAATCTCGTCGAGATACTGACCACGATCCGGCATTCCGTTCAGAAACGGAATTTGGTGCCAGTTGCGGAACCCGGAAATTCCCCGCCCCGTACCGATTGCGGCTGGCCCGTACCAATTCATGCGCTCGTGCCAGAACTTTGGCATCTCCATCACTTCCGGACCACCCTGAGTGGGGTGCTTCTTGAGATGTGCCAGCATTGTCACGATGTGCTCACAGGACGCCTGCGACTTCGCCTCATCCCAGGGCCCCGGCACAAGACCGTCATGTGTTGCAGGGCCCGGAATGCAGAATTCAAGCCCAAGCGACGGTGCCATCGGCCAGGCTTTGGCCTGAATCATGACTTCTGGAATATCCCAGATCGTCTGGATCTCGACCACCTTGCCATCTTCAAATCGGTAGAATTCGTGGTACCGCATATGAGTCAGATGGCCTGTTGGCGGAATATCCAGCCAAGGTGCTACGAAGGTACCATAGTAATGGCCGCCGCAACCGATCCAGTCACCGCCATGCTCGGTACGCCCTCCCATGACGATCCAGTCACGCCGCTCCAAATCCGGCATCGAGGCTAGCAACGGTGCGTAGCATTGATCATACAACTCGACCGGGCCGGTCAGGTCACCAAAGGGGTGGCACATATGCACCACCGCATCCGGGGCAATCAACGCTTCCAGCACTGCGCGTACCCCGGTTTCTTCAAAGTCATACATCGCCGCCCGAAGCGGCGCGATCAGCGCTTTGTTAGCTGAGTGTACGTCGCTCATTCCGCAGCCTCCCGGTACGGCGCACCCTCACCGTAAGGAACATTGATGCCGCCATAGCGACGCACACGGATATTGCATTGCTCGGCATGGCCGACAAAGCCTTCAAGCATGCACAGGCGCGAGCCATATTCACCGATCATCGTTGCGGCCTCATCCGTCAGAACTTTCTGATAGCTGTGTGTTTTCAGGAACTTGCCAACCCACAGACCGCCGGTGTAGCGACCGGCCTTTTTGGTGGGCAACGTGTGGTTGGTCCCGATCACCTTGTCGCCATTGGCCACATTTGTACGCGGACCCAGGAACAGCGCGCCATAACAAGTCATATTCTCAAGGAACCAGTCGTCGCGGTCGGTCATGACCTGAACGTGTTCCGAGGCGATATTGTCAGCAACCTGCAGCATCTCGTCATAGGTGTCGCAGACAATCACTTCGCCGTATTCATCCCAGCTGACCCGCGCGGTGCCCGAAGTCGGCAGAATGCCCAGAATGCGCTCGATCTCGGCCAGAGTATCCTCGGCCAGTTTGCGCGAGTTTGTCAGCAAAACGCAGGGGCTGTTATAACCGTGCTCGGCCTGACCCAGCAGGTCAGTGGCGCACAGTTCGGCGTCAGCCGCGGATTCATCTGCAATGACCATGGTCTCGGTCGGACCAGCGAACAGATCGATACCAACACGGCCAAACAACTGGCGTTTGGTTTCGGCGACAAAAGCATTGCCGGGACCGACAAGCATATGAACCGGGTCGATGGTTTCGGTGCCGATGGCCATAGCGCCCACAGCCTGAATACCGCCCATCACATAAATCTCATGCGCGCCACCCAGATGCATCGCCGCGATCACAGCAGCGTTGGGCGCGCCATTGAACGGAGGTGTGCAGGCGATGATGCGCGGAACACCCGCCACTTTCGCTGTTGCCACCGACATATGCGCCGAGGCCACCATCGGGAACTTGCCGCCGGGCACATAACAACCCACCGACTGAACCGGGATGTTCTTGTGGCCCAGGATCACGCCGGGCATCGTCTCGACCTCGATGTCTAGCATCGAGTCGCGCTGCGCTTGGGCGAAATTTGTCACTTGTTCCTGTGCGAACTTGATATCGGCCAGCTCGCGATCCGAAAGCGAAGCAATCAGATCATCGATCTGCTGCTGGCTCAGCCGATAGCTTTCGGGTGAGTAATTGTCGAACTTCTCAGAAAGTTCACGCACGGCCGCATCGCCGCGCGCTTCGATGTCCTTCAAGGTCGCCTCAACGACAGCGCGGGTCTTGGCGTCATCCTCGGCCCTGTCAGCCTCGGGCTTGCCACGTTTCAGGTATTCGATAGCCATTGTCCTAATCCTCAGTTTGCGGGCCGAGGCGGAGTTTTCTCGCCCCGGTCATATGCTTCCCATCCGTTCCCCTGGAACAGATCAACGCCCAATTGGGCTGCCACATGGGCAAAATCGACATTCACCCAGTTGTCGACAATCTTGCCGTCAACCACTTTCCAGAAATCCATGTACCGAATTTCGACACGCTTACCCGTGGCGGGAATGCCCAGAAACTCACCCGAATGGGTGGCTTCCTGACGACCAAAGGCCGCAGCCCATTCACCCATGTAAAGGCGCGCCTCATCAATGCAGGTCTTGTCGGAAAACGCCGCCTGAAACGGGCGTTGCCAATTGTCCTGGAATTCATTCAACCCGGTCTTGGTGCCGCAGCCCTGGTTGCCCATCCAGCGGAAACCCTGCGCGAAAAACTCACCGATGTCATCGATGCGGTGGTCATTCAGCCCGTCAACCATCCCTTCGATGACGGCGCGTGTTTCTTCGGTTTTGCTCATATCCGTGTCTTTGGTCAGCACGGCTTGTTCGGGGCGTGAACCCTTCATGTTTTCAGTCCTTTAATCGTATTCAAATGAGATGATCTGTTTGGCAGAGGGACGTCAGCCGCGTGTCAGAAAATCTCTTGGCATCCGGTTGAGCGCCGGGTGGCGCGCAACCGCGTTATGTCTTGCAGATGCACTCATCAGCCTTTGACCGCACCGGCTGTCAGACCACTGACAATCTGGCGCTGGAAGAACAAGATCAGGACAAACAGCGGGGCAGTGGTCGAGACCACGGCAGCAACCGCGTACATGATCTTGCCTTCAACTTGCGTGGTGCCCATGAAGCTGTTGATGGCAGGAATGATGGTCTCATTCTCTTCACTCAGCAGCATCGCCGTGACGGCAAAGTCGTTATAGGCCAGCAGGAAGCTGAACAGACCTGTAGTGATCACGCCGGGCCACATGACCGGTACAATCACATGCCAGAAAGCTTGGAACCGCGTACAGCCATCGACCATGGCGCTTTCGTCCATGTCCTTGGGGATGTTCTTGAAGAACGAATGCAGCATCCACAGCGTGAACGGCTGGTTGATCGCCACAAGCACGATGATCGTTGTGGGCAGAATACCCCAGACATTCCACTCGAAAAACGGCAACAGATAGCCCGAGACCAGCGTGATATGCGGCATGGCACGGAACACCAGCGCAGCCATCAGGATCCAGAAGGCATAGCGAAAACCGGACCGAGCCAGAGCATAGCCGCCCAACGTACCGAAGGTCAGCGAGATGACCACGGTAAAGAACACAACGATGCCGGTGTTCCTGAAATTGAACCAAAAGTCCTCAAGAACCCAAGCGCCGTAATATCCGGCCCCGGTAAAGGCGCTTCCGGTCTGTTCGATTGTGTTGGTACCTGTCAGGGCGTTCATCCAGTCGGCCTTTGACAAGAAGTCGGCCTGCACCTTGAAACTGCCCCAGAAGGTCCAGAAGAACGGGAACGCCGCAATGATCAGCCACACCGCCACAAAGGCGTATGAGAACAGCTTGAGCGGGGTCATGCGAGATTGTGCTTTGGTCGCCATGTCGTGTCCTCTAGTGAGATTTGCGGGTGAAGTCGCGCCAGGTGCGGATCAGCACAGGCGTCATCAGGATGACCACCAGAATAATGGTAATCAGCGAAGTCGCACCGGCCGAACCGTAAAGCGGATTGCCGCTTTCGCGCAGGTCATTGTAGATGATCCAGCTGAGCGACTGAGCGTGCGCTTCAGCCTTGAAGCTGACGATCGGTTCAAAGACGCGGAAGTTATCCATGATCATCATCAGCGTTACAAAGGACACCAGCGGGGCGAGGTGCGGCACGATCACATGGATCATACGCTGCCATTTGGTGGCGCCGTCGATCTGTGCGGCCTCCATCGTGTCCTCGGGGACTGTTTGCAAACCCGCGTAGAAGGTGATGAAGCTGAAGGGTAAGGTGTGCCACACCCCATAAAACATGAGCATGATCCATGTCAGCGCGGTCGACGCTTTCAAACTCAGCGTTGGATCGTTGAAGATGTTTTGAATCG
Organism: Ruegeria sp. HKCCD4884; assembly: GCF_013110855.1. Classification (NCBI taxonomy): domain Bacteria; kingdom Pseudomonadati; phylum Pseudomonadota; class Alphaproteobacteria; order Rhodobacterales; family Roseobacteraceae; genus Ruegeria; species Ruegeria sp. HKCCD4884. Next base: position 28,518 of record NZ_WVRJ01000008.1, on the reverse strand, counting down.
TGGCCCCAATTACACCATCACTGTCGACCATCCAGAACAGGATCAAAGAACCCACAAGCGGAGTTACGAGGAAGGGCAACAGCGAGATGAAGATCGCCAACCCCTTGAGCATATTGGGCAAGTTGTTCACGCCAACTGCGATGGCCATACCAAGGACTAGCACCAGTGGGGTTACGATCGCCGTGTAGGCCAGTGTAAAGGTCAGCGCGCTATAGAACGGAAGGTTGTAGACCTTCGAAAAGAACTCACCCATCGAAGCCGAGCTTGCCCAAGCCTCGCCTACTTCTGCAAAAGCCAGATGCGAGCGGTTGGTGTAAGTTCCTAAACCATTGAACTGACCCAGCGGCCGTTCCTCTTGCAGCTTGGCCGTTGCTTCAAGGTCTACCGACGTTGTCGGCGTACAACCGAACGGGCCGCAGCTTTCAGACACGACCAGAACTTGTTCGTGCGCAACAAACAGCGACTGAATAAAGACCGAGACGATAGGCAGGGCGATGAACAAAATCATCGCGGAAAGCGTCGGCAGAATGAACCAGAAAAAGGTGCGGTGCTTCATGGCGTTCGTCCCGATCTGAAGTCCGAGTTGTGTGAGGGGGCCTGAACAGCCCCCTCGGTTCCGGCAGAATTACTGGAGGAAACCAGCTTCTTTTGCGGATGTTCTGTAGGCGGCCTCAACATCGGCCAGCGCTTGTTCAGCGCTTTCGTCACCCTTCAGGAAGTCCGCCAGTTCCGCGCCCAGCGCTGCGTGCAGCAGGCCCATCTGCGGGATCATCGGATAGGGCTTGGCACCACCCTGAGCGGTTTGCGCTACACCTGCCGCAGCCGGCCCGGGCTGGAAGCCATCCAGCAGCCAAACGGCGTCGTCATTGTTGGCTGCAACCATGTCCGGTGTCAGGGCACTGACCAGAGCCGCAAAGGTGGCTTCGGCCTCTTCATCCGATACGTTGGACGAGATCGCGATGCCATCCCACCACAGCGTGGCCGAAGGGATCGAGCCACCTCCAACGGTCGGAGCCGCAGACAGAACGGTGTTCGATGTCACTTCTTCGGTCGAACCTTCATCGTCCAGGATTGGCGAACCGCGCGAACCCCACATGACACCCAGTGCCGCCTGACCGGATTCCCACAGGCCCTGCGTCTCGTTCGAGGCGTGGGTCAGGTGGTCAGGATGGGCATACTCGGCCAGCGATTTCATGACTTCCAGAGCAGCAAGGCCCTTTTCGTTGTTGACCGCCGGTTCCGCCGAACCGGGCTCGAAGAACTCACCGCCATGACCCAGATAGATCATGTTGAACACCTCACCGACGTTCCAGCCGGTTTGCAGGTTCATCACAATCGGGTGCTCCATGATACCCGCTTCGCGGATCATGGCTGCGGCTTCCAGAACCTCTTCGTACGTGGCAGGGATGCCTTCGAAACCTGCCTGCTCAAGAATGTCCTTGCGCGAGAACAGGTGCTGCGAGTTCGCCATGAACGCTACGGCCATGACGTTGCCGTCGATGGTGATCAGCAGGTTGGGCGAGATGTTTTCGCCGTACTTATCAACCAGATCGTTCAGCGGGCGGACCAGACCGTCATTCATCAGCTGAGTCAGCGTCGCGTTTGCCAAAATCACCGAGGAATACTCAGCCGGATTCGGCGTCAGGGCCGCGTTCATGATCTGACGGGCTTCGGTCGTGTGGTTGGTGGAAAACTCAGACGCACCGGCGGCACAGTTGCTCTCGGCAGTACCTGCGACAGCGTGGATGGCCGGGAAGTCACTGGCCAGAATGCGAATGGATTGACCTTCGGGACCACAGTTGGCCGCATAGGCAGCCGTACCCATCAGACCCACAAAGGCGGTTGCGGTAGCTAGATTTTTCAGAAACATCTCATCTCCCTGTTTCTTTGAAAAGTGATGCGCGCCCCTTACGCGCATGGGTTAGATTCCCGGGGTTGCTCCCGGTGGTTTGGCGGGGCTTTCTTCAGATCCGTTGTCCAGACGTGCCATCAAACAGGTGGCAAATTTCGGTGGGAACCGAAATGGAAACCATATCGTCGATCTCTGCCCGGAAGTTCTTGTCTGCCTTCACGGATACCAATGCGCCTCCGACACGAACCGAAATCATCGTCGCATCGCCCAGCAGTTCCTGCGTGTAGATCGGAGCGTTGATCTGCCCCTGCCCTTCCGCCGCCAGCGTCGCATCTTCAGCGCGGAACCCAAGTGTCAGGGGACCATCAGGCGCAGTGATATTCGGAATCTCCACGTGGTCGGCGACAAACGTGCCGTTGCGGACTTGGCCTTCCATCAGGTTCATGGCCGGGTTGCCGATAAAGCTGGCCACAAATGTATTGGCCGGGGTGTCGTAGATTTCGGTCGGGCTGCCGACCTGCTGAACGACACCGCTTTTCATCACCACAACGCGATCTGCCAGCGTCATTGCCTCGATCTGGTCGTGTGTCACGTAGATGGTTGTCACTGCCAGTTCATGGCTGAGGTTCTTGATCTGCGCCCGAGTTGAAACCCGCAGTTTCGCGTCCAGGTTGGACAGTGGTTCGTCCATCAAAAAGACGTTCGGTTCACGCACAATGGCGCGTGCCAAAGCAACACGCTGGCGCTGCCCGCCCGACAGTTCCGCCGGTTTGCGATGCAGGAAGTCGTCCAGTTCAACCATGGCCGAGGCACGGCGCACCTTATCATCATGCGTTGCAGGATCGATACCGCGTACCCGTAGCGGGAAGCGGATGTTCTCGTACACATTCATGTTCGGATAGAGCGCGTAAGACTGGAACACCATCGCCACATCGCGGTCTTTCGGCTCCATTTCGTTGACGCGCACGCCGTCGATCATGATGTCGCCTTCACTGGCATCTTCCAAGCCCGCGATCATCCGCATCGTTGTGGTTTTGCCGCAGCCTGAGGGACCCAGCAGAACCAGGAACTCCTTGTCAGCTATGGTCAGATCGAAATTGTCGACGCCGACAAACGAACCCCATCGCTTGCCAACATTGCGCAATTGAATCTCGGCCATCCGCTTCTCCCGTTGGATTGGAAATTTTTTGCATACGCTTGCAAATACGGTAGACTTAACTGCGTCATTTTGGCAAGGTTTTTTTGCAATCGTATGCAGAAAGGCGTTACTCGATGTCCGGGTTCTCGGCAGAAAAGCAAGTAATCAAAGAGTTTTATGAGCAACTGGACTGCTCCGAAACAGGAGCGGAACACAAGGTTCTGTCAGAGTACTATAGCTCGAATCACATCTGGCGCGGGTTTCATCCGTTTGACGAGATACGCGGACCTCAGGCCGTTGCAGATACCTTCTGGACGCCCCTGCGCGCATCGCTGACGCAATTACAAAGGCGGCAGGATGTCTTCATGGCAGGCGCCAACGAAATGGACGATTTCTCGTCTGTCTGGGTGGTGTCGATGGGACATCTGATGGGCTTGTTCGATACACCCTGGTTGGGTATCGCGCCAACCGGCAAGTTGGCTTTTTTACGCTATTGCGAATTCAACCGTGTGGAAGACGGCAAGATCACCGAAACAGCGATGTATTTCGATGTTCCACATCTGATGCTGCAAGCAGGGCTGCAGCCGTTTCCGCCGCAAACCGCTGCCCAACTGGTACAGCCCGGACCGATGACTCATGAGGGGCTGATGCTTGATCCCCAACCCCCAGAGGAAGGCGAACAGACTCTGGCGGCGATCAACGCGATGATCTCGGATCTGGGTCAATGGAATAGCGGCCTGAGCCTAGAGGATGAACTGCGCCGCACATGGTGCGAAGATATGTTGTGGTGGGGACCCACAGGGATCGGCGCGACCTACACGATTGAGCGCTACGCCAAGCAACATGCAGGGCCGTTCCGCGCCAGTTTCACCGACCGGTCAAAAACCAAACATCTCTGCCGCATGGCAGAGGGGCATTTTGGAGGCTTCTTCGGCTGGCCCAACTTCACCGCCCGCCCTACCGGAGGCTTCATGGGCATGCCCGCCACAGACAAACCCGGAGAATTCCGCGTAATCGACATTTACCGTCGCGCGGGTGACAAGCTGGCGGAAAACTGGATTTTCATTGACTTGCTGCATTTCTGGAAACAGCAAGGCGTAGACATTCTGGGACGTATGCAACAGGTGCCGCGCACATGACTGGCTGGATAGACGCGCATCATCACCTATGGGATCTAAACGCCGTTCACTACCCGTGGCTGATGGCCAAAGGCGTTGAGCGGTTTTTTGGTGATCCGTCTCCCATTCAGCGGAACTACCTTTTGAGCGAGTTCAGCGCAGACGCCCAAGCTCAGGGCATCCGCGCCTCGGTCCATATTCAGGTGGGGGCCGAAGATGGGATGGTCGAAGCCCAGTGGGTTCAATCGGTGGCGGATGCCAACCCCCACTGGCCCATGGCACAAGTGGTCTTTTGCGACCTGACCGCGCCGGATCTGATGGACCAATTGGATGCGTTCCAGCACCTCAGCACCGTACGTGGCGTGCGCCAGATCGTTGGCCGCGCGCCTGGGGAGGATGCGCAAACCGGCACCAACGCCCTGTTGGACGACCCCCGCTTTCTGACCGGTTTGCAAGAGGCCGGGCGACAAGGGTTAAGCTTTGATTTGCAACTGATCCCCGAACTCTACGAGAAAACCGCTCGTGTGTTGGCCAAAGCGCCAGACACGCACGTTGCGCTTTGCCACGCTGGATCACCCCATGACCGCAGCTCTGAGGGGTTGAGTGAGTGGGCCAAAAATCTGCGAACACTGTCAGATTTGCCGCACGTGACCTGTAAACTCTCGGGTTTGGGCATGTTTGACCATCACTGGTCAACCCAAAGCATCCGCCCGATTGTCGAGACATGCCTTGACCAATTCGGCGCGCACCGAACCATGTATGGTTCGAATTTTCCGGTCGACAGTCTGTACAGCGACTACGCAACCCTCATGAAAGCATATGCAGAATTAATCCCGGAAGAGGCCAAGTCGGCAGTGTTTCGTGAAACAGCAAAGCGGTTTTATCAGCTCTGACACCGAAGAACTGCATAAGCTCATGCGAAACGGTCAGAAAACCGAGATCCCGCCTCAAGGACGCGCCACGCTTTTTCAACAATCGGCAGGTCGATCATCTTGTTGTCGAGCGAAACGGCACCACGACCTTCAGCCAGGGATTTTTCGTATGCAGCGACAATCCTCTGCGCCTGAGCGACTGCGTTTTCAGACGGGGTAAACGCAACATTCAACGGTGACACTTGTGAAGGGTGGATTGCAAAACCGCCCTCAAACCCCAATTTGGCAGATCTTTCCACTGTCGTGCTGAAGGCGGGAATGTCGTGATACTGCGCGATGCTGCCAGCATAGCCCAAAGGGATTTTGCCGGCCGCCCGTGCTGCTGTCACGATCTGTTGGCTCGGATAAAGCAGACCGTCCCATTCGGGCTCCATGCCCATCTCCAGGCAAAAGTCTTCCGTGCCGAGATTCAACGCGATCAATCGCTCATGTGCTGCAGCAATCATCGGCGCATTAAGCAACCCCACCGGACTTTCGATCAAACCAATCAGGGACACGTCATCGCATCCCTCGGCATGAACGAAATCGGCAACTTTCTGAATAAATTCACGGTTTTCGACTTTTGGCAGGATCAAGTAATCGATCCCTGCCGCAGTCGCTGCAGACAGGTCATCCTCTAGAAGAGCGTCGTCGTTGTTTATCCTGACCGCTACCGATTTGCCTTTATTCCGCAATACGGTCGTCGCACCGCGAAGCCTTTGCCGCCCATTCTCCTTTTCGGACTGCGGCACTGCATCTTCCAGATCAAGGATTATAACATCAGCTTCCGTCCTTGCAGCTTTGGGGACGAGGGCTTCAACGTGCCCGGGGATATAGAGAAGCGACCTGAAAGAGCTGTTTTTCATCCCGCGCGCGCCATCATTGGGGGCGACACCTGACCAAGCAATCCGGTGTCCAACAAAGGCGTATCGCCATGTGCCGCCAGATATGCCTGTGCCAATTCGACCGAGCAGCCGCAGGCGCGCACCTTCTGCATTAAGTCGGCTTTGGTCATGGGCATGGACGCACCGCCAGGAACAAAAGTCATTTCATGGCTGACCACTTGACCGTCTTTAAGTTCGACTGTGATCGTTTCCGGGGTTGTCGGACCGATGTCACCAGTGTCGCCTTTCGGCAGATCGTACAGATCCAGCTTGATCGAAGCTGTCAGTTCCCGGCGCTGAGGATCGTTGAATCCGTCTGGCTCAAAGTCGCCGGGGACAACACGGCCTTCCAGCAAACCAACGGCGATGCAGTACCGCACCGAAAAGCGGGCCTCGGCGTCGTTGTCCGGCACACCAAAGCCTGCAACGCGATGGAACGGCGCGGGCATGCGGATTTTGACAGAAGCGATATCGCTTGGGTGTTTGATCTGCCGGCTCAGCTCAATCGCACCGTAAATTGGGCGTTGTGTGTAGGCGCAGCTCGGCCATAGCTTTCGGATAACCGGGTACTGTTGAACCGCCTGGCCCAGTTCCATCGTCTTCATCATTTCACGAAAACCAATGGATTCCGGCGTGCCGTAAACCTTTGTAAACCCAAACTCGGAATCCCACAGATTACAGTTTCCAGTTGCGTCCGCGCGACCCAAAAGCGCCGCCCTCAGTCCAGCTTCCGCCGCCAATCCGGTATGAAGCGCTTTGGCGTCATAGCCGATCTGTGTCAGCAACCCGGAAGAAGACGACACCGCAAGCGCCATTGCATTAGACATTTGCCGCGCCGACAGCCCAAGTGCCTTGGACACTGCGGCAGCTGTTCCGATCGGGCCCAATGTGGATGTCGAGTGCCACCCGATGTCGTAGTGACCATATCCCAGCGCTTTGCCCATCCAGATGATGGTCTCATACCCCACGATCCAGGCGTCATTCATTTCGTCAATTGTCATCGGCACCTTGTGCGCAAGGCTCAGCAAAGCACTCAGAACCGGCGCGCTTGCGTGACTGGACCCGGATAGTTCGTAGTCATCGAAGTCCAGCGCCGCTGCACGTGCGCCATTGGCCAGCGCCGCACCGTTTATCGACAGCATCTCACCGCCACCAACCGGCGGAACTGACCCCTGTCTCAGGCCAAAAAGCATTGCATCCGATGCCGCAATGGCCTGACGCTCTGTCGCGCCCAAAACCATACAGGACAATGTGTCGATCAGCGTGAAACGCGCCTGTTCTCTCACCTCGGCGTCAACGCCAAGGTCCGACTGCGTTGCCCAGTCCGCAAGGCGCTCCGAGAAGTTCAGCACATTTGGTTTTGCCATGGATTGATCCGCGTCGAGTTTCGATTGCATTGGCCTGAACCTTAGAAAGTGGCTGTTGCTTGCATGGCTTTGGCCCCGTCATGGCGGCGCGCCCACAGCTGCATCATGTTGTTTTCGCGAACACCTTCGATATCGAAGGGATTCATCCCTGCCAGAGGTGCAGTCCCGCGAAACTCAAAGGTCTTCGGGGCTTTTCCCATGGTGCGCTGGGCAAGGTCGACCAACAAGGTTGCCGTGAGCGGCCCATGAAAGACCAGACCGTCATACCCTTCAACCGAACGGGCATAATCCACGTCATAGTGAACCCGGTGCCCGTTAAAGGTCAGCGCCGAATAGCGGAACAGCATAACCTGTGTGGGCGAGATCACCTCGGACACTTCGGCGTTGTCAGGCGCTTGTGCTGGCTCAGGTTTTGGGGCGTCAGGGTGGGGATCTTCGCGGTACACTATGTCATGCTCTTCAGTCAGTGCAAGCGTACCGTCGCCCAGGAAAACCTCATGCAGAACGGTCACGAAACATAATGAGCCGCTGCGCCCGTTCTTTTCCGCAATATGCTTGATCGTAGACCGCTTTTTGACCTGATCGCCAATCGGAATGGGTGCCAGAAATTCAAACCTGCCACCGGCCCACATCCGACGGGGCAGCGCGACGGGAGGAAGAAATCCCCCCTTTTTCGGATGGCCGTCCCTGCCCAACTCATAAGCTGGTTTCGCTTCAAGAAAGTACAGCCAATGCCAAAGAGGCGGCAAAACATCGCCGTTTTGCAATGTTGATTCGCGACCAATCGTGGCCTGCATGAAACGGGCGGGCTCGGCGCGCAAACTGTCCTCGTGCGTCTGCGAACGTCCGATCCAGGAGTCTACGGCTTGCGACATCATGTTGACCTTTCTGCTTTGGTCAGGCGAATTCAGCGCGCAGCGCCGGGCCATGCTGATTGATTGCAGGAGAAGACGACAACGGGCTGACCTCTTCAACATCCACCCAACGAATGGGCGCTGCGGGTATCGCGATCGTTTTATTTCCTTCAGTTGTCACTTCGCGACGGCGCAGGGCTGGGTGGTTGCCCAGCGCTTCAACACTGTTGACCGCGCCGTACGCGATGTTCGCTGCAGCCAACCGAGCCCGGAACTCTTGCAAGGTCAGCTCTCGCGACACCTTGGAAATCAGGTCCTCAAGCGCGTCACGGTTGGCGACCCGGTCATTGTTGGACGCAAATCTAGAGTCTGAGCCTGCGGTGTTCGAGCGCAAAACCTCTTGGCAAAACCGCTGCCACTCACGTTCATTTTGAATGGCGATTAACGTCAATGCGCCTTCGCTCGTTTCGAAAGCACCATAGGGGGCCATACTTGGATGGCGCAAACCCACGCGTTGCGGTGCACCTTTCCCGTATTCGCTGTGCATTAGCGGGACACTCATCCAGTCTGCTGCAACGTCGAACAACGAAACGGCCAAAGCTGCGCCTTCGCCCGTCATTTCACGGCGCATCAGGGCTTCTAAAACGGCCGCGTGGCAGGTCATGCCTGCACCAATATCACATATCGATACGCCGATGCGTCCCATTTCGTTAACACCACCGCTGATTCCAGTGAGACCAGATTCAGCCTGAATCAGAAAGTCATAGGCCTTCAGATGCTTGACCGCGTCGCTTTCTCCATAGCCGGTAATGTTAACGGTAATGAGATGCGGGTGCATTTCGCGCAACTCTGCCGAACCAAACCCGGCGCGTGCCATGGCACCCGGAGCAAGATTTTGAACAAAAACATCAGCCTGAGCGATAATCCGATGCAGCAAGGCCGCGTCTTCTTCAGTGCGGAAGTCAAGCGCCAGCGACTCCTTGCCTTGGTTGGTCCAGGCAAAATACGAACTTGTGCCTTTAGCCGCACGATCATAGCCACGCGCAAAATCCCCTTCCGCGCGTTCGACCTTGATGACACGTGCCCCGGCTTCGGCCAGTCGCGCAGTGCACAGCGGTGCCGCCAGTGCCTGTTCGACCGAGACCACGAGAATGTCTTTCAACGGCTTCATTTCGGGATCCTTGCTGCGATCAATTTTAAGCAGGATAAATGCGGCTCACTTGAAATAAAATTCATTGCTTTTGCATTTTCTGTTTAGTTATTTTTAACAAAATGACGACTCACAGACTCCCTCCCCTTCACGCGTTGCATGTGTTTGAAACCGTCGCCCGTCTGGGCGGTGTCCGGGCAGCCGCAGCCGAGTTGAACGTAACCCCCCCAGCCGTCAGCCATCAGCTGGACAAATTGGAAGGGTTTCTTGGCGCGCCCTTGTTCATTCGCCGAGGGCGCAATCTGGTTCTCACCGAAGGCGCACATGATTATCTGACAGAAGTCCGCCCTGGCATAGAAGCAATAGGGCGTGCGACATCGGTTGCAACCCGGCAGTCTCAACGTGAAGTTCTGACAATTGCAGCCCCGCCTACGCTGACAGCAATGTGGCTGATGCCCAAGCTGCACGGGTTCTCGGAACTGTATCCCGATTATGACATTCGTCTTCTCGACCGGATGACATTCAACCCCGAAGAACGAGGCATTGATGTCGCCATTGAATACCGGTTCGAGGCCGACCCGGATTTGGTTTCACTGCAGTTTTTACCGGACGAACTCGTTGCGTTGACCAGTACAGATTATGCTGAGGCGAACGCCTTACACAGTTTGGATGACCTGAAAGGCGCGACACTGATAGAAACTGAAAGGCGACTGACATCGTGGAAAAAAGTACTGGCAGGGCGATCCTGGCTGCGTCGTCAGCATTTCTTTTCGGTCAGCTACTCTTTGCACGCATTCGAAGCAGCTGCCCGAGGGATCGGCGTGGCTTTGGGCAATCGGGCCAATGCCGAAAGGATGCTGGCCGAAGGGCGACTGTGCATTCCCTTTGAACTGCCTTCCGAAACCTTACCCCCTGCCCCGCGCTATTTCCTGAGCGCGGTTTCCCATCGCCAGCGCCAGCCAAGGGTTCGCGCCTTCTGGGACTGGCTGGTCGCAGAGGCCGCGATGTAGTCTGCCTGTACAATTGACGCGTGCGACCGCCTTCAGATAGCCGCGTGATTACGCGGCTGATCGGTCGGCTGTTGGACGCTCACCAAATCTCGTTTTGTAGGCTTTCGAGAAATTAACGATACTGGCGAACCCTGTTGCGACGGCAACATCAATGATGGACAGGTCGGTACCGCGCAGCAACACCCGCGCCCGATCAAGACGCAAATTGCGATAGTAACGGGACGGGCTTGTCTTGAGGTGTTTATTGAACAAACGTTCGATCTGCCGCCTCGAGATTTTTTCGTCTTCGATAAGTTCATCAACCGGAATTGGGTCCTGCAGCGAGTCCTCCATTTTCTTGAGGATACTCAGAAACGCGGGGTTCCGGGATCCGGCCATTTTCGACATGGCCTGGCGTTGCGACCGGTTGCTGTGGCAGTCAAAGTCGTGGACACAATAATCCGCCACTTTCTGAGCAGTGCCGTTGTCGAAATCCGACTCGATGATGGACAGAGTCAAATCCAGGCCTGCAGTGCCCCCAGCGCTTGAGGCCACACCGTCATCCGCCACAACCCGCGACGGCAAACAGTCCAGTTTCGGGAACATTTCTTCAAAGACCGGGGCCAGTGACCAGTGCAACGTCAATTGCGCTTCGTTTGCCAGCCCGGCCCGCGCCAATGTAAACGCGCCGGTTCCAATCGCGGCAACCCGACCGCCGAACCTGGCATGTCTACGCAACCATTGCAGGGTTTCGGGACGGGCTTCCAAGTACCCGGCATTCCCAGAGCATACAATCACGTAATCCGAATGCCGCGTTGTACACAGGCCTGTCTGCGCAGGGATTTCGATTCCGTTCGAACACGTTACATGCGCGCCGGTCTCGGTCATGATCGACCAGGTGTAGTCTGTTTCCCCCGTAACGGAATTGGCGGCCCGCAGCGGTTCGATCCCAGCCGCAAAATCCAGCATGTTGGAACCGGGAAGCAGCAGAAAATAAAAATGGCGCTTCTGCGCAACGCCCGCAGAATGTCCGGCAGCGCTTGGGTGCTCGCCCTCCCGGCACCGGGTGATGGGTTTTGACTCAAGATACATGCGCTGCCGTGCCTTTCCTCAGACTTTAAGAAGTGATTTGAGATCGGTAGCTGTATCCGCAACCATCTGGGGATGCGGGGATTTTCCGGATTCGATCAGCCGTTTCGCAACCATGTAGGCGCGCGGGTCGTTCATCGCGTCCGCGGCTATAAGCTGGGCATCGCGGTAGTACCAGACTGAAGTCGACCCATCCTCACCTTCACGAGAAACGACCTGATCGTAGCCGGCATTCAGACCAGCAATCTGAAGCTTGACATGGTACTGATCAGACCAAAACCAGGGTTTTGCTTCGTAAGGCTTGGTTGCACCCATGATGTTCTCAGCAACCGCTTCGGCCTGATCAATGGCGTTGCCGACGCTTTCCAGGCGGATCTGTGCGTCACCTTGCGGAAACGTCGCACAGTCTCCTGCCGCCCAGATACAAGGATGCGAGGTGCGGCCCCATGTGTCTGTCTTGATGCCGTTTTCAACGTCTACACCGGCGGCTTCGGCAAGGGCCGTGTTTGGCGTGATGCCGATCCCGAAAACAACAAAATCGGCCGGGATCACCTCACCATTGGCAAGTTCCACCCCGTCTGCGCGCTCTACTCCGGTAACGCGTGCAATCTTGGTATCTTCAAGAATGCATACGTTGTTGGCATCGTGCAGTTCGCGGAAGTACTGAGCGGTTTCAGGGGCCGCAACCCGCTGCAAAATGCGCGGAGCAGCTTCGATCAGTGTAACCTCAAGATCAAGCTTTGCGGCAACAGCAGCAACTTCCAGGCCAATATAGCCCCCGCCAATGATGACGATCTTTCGCCCTTGCTTGAACTCGGGCGCAATTGCATCGATGTCGGCGATGCCACGGATTGTATAGGTCCCGGGCAGAGTACCACCGATGCTCTCGGGCAGGCGGTTGGGGGTCGAGCCGGTTGCCAGGACCAGATGCTCAAACGCCAGCGTTTGGTCACCACAAACAAGTGTCTGGTTGTCTGCCGATATCTCGGTGACTTGCTGGTTCAGGTGCAGGTCGATCTGATGCTCGTCAAAGAAGCTTTCGGGCCTCAGGAAAAGACGGTCACGCGGCAGCGCGCCCAGAAGATAAGCTTTGGAAAGAGGCGGCCGCTGATAGGGCGGGTGCGCCTCTTCACCGATCAGGGCAATTGGCTTGTCATAACCAAGATTGCGCAGTTTGACGGCGGCGGAGCAACCAGCTTGCCCCGCCCCCACAATGATGACACCGTAATTGGTCATTTCATCGGCCTCTCAAAGTCACGCTCAAACACACTCGCGGTCAGCGATGTCGAGGGTACGATCCAGTATCTCCAGACCGGTCATCAGATCCTCTTCGCTGATGTTCAGCGGCGGGGTCAGACGAACGACGTTCGAGTAGAACGACAGGTACAGACCCTCGTTCATCGCAAAGCTCATCATGTCCGACATCGGTTTGGCGTCCGGGCCTTTCGCGGCAAACGGAACCAGTGGCTCACGCGTTTCACGGTTCTTGACCAGCTCGATACCGTTGAACATGCCCTTTCCGCGAATGTCGCCGATGCTGGGATGCTTTTCGGCCATCTTGGCCAGTTCGGCGCGCATCTTCTCGCCCATCGCTGTGGCGTTTTCCAGCGCACCTTCGTCCTGCATGGCGCGAATTGCGGCAATGCCCGACGCACAGGCCAGCGGGTGACCGGCATAGGTCAGACCGCCGGGCATCGGAGTGTCGCGCAGCCAGTTGTGCAGCTCGGTCGAGACCGACATGGTGCCCAGCGGCACATAGCCCGAGTTGATGCCCTTGGCGCTGGTGATGATGTCGGGCTGCACGCCCCAGTGATCGACGGCGAACCATTTACCGGTACGACCAAACCCAGCCATGACCTCATCCGCGATCAGCAGGATGCCGTATTTCTCGCAGGTCTGCTTGATCGATTGCAGATAGCCATCGGGGGGCACGATGATGCCGTTGGTGCCCACGATAGGCTCCAGAATGACGGCAGCCACCGTGTTGGGGTTTTCGTACATCAAAAGCTCTTCCAGATGCGGACCACCCTGCGCCACCGGGCATTTCGCCGGGTCGGTGTGACCAGTCGGCAGGCGATAGACATAGGGGTCCAGCATGCGCACCACGCCCGGCATATCGGCCCGGGTCAGGTGATGGCGCGGGTCGCCTGTCAGGGACAGCGTGCCACCGGTCGCCCCGTGATACGAGCGATAGCGCGCAATGATCTTGGTGCGTCCGGTATAGTGCCGCGCCAGACGGATCGCGGTTTCGTTCGCTGCCGAGCCGCCGGTTGTGAAGAAGGTCGAAGTGATGTTCGCGGGCGTGATCTCATTCATGATCGCCGCCATTTCCGAACGTACATCCGAACCCATGGCGGGGCCGATATAGCACAACTTATCGGCCTGATCCTTGATCGCCTGTACGATCTTGGGGTGCTGGTGGCCCATATTGGCGTTCACCAACTGGCTTTGGAAATCGAGATAGCGTTTGCCATCGCTGTCCCAGAACCAGCTGCCCTGCGCGCCGGTGATGACGCGCGGGCGGCTGCCCTGTTTCGACCAGCTTTGCAGATAGTGATCTGCGTGGATGTCTTTGACCCATTCAGGATCATGTGAGGGGTAGGCGTTGCTGAAATCTTCCATAACAGGTCTCTCGGCAGGCTGGGATTGGGATCAATCGATAATGGTGACAGGCTGGCCCAAAGCGTCGGCGTCGGGCGTGACGCCCAGACCGGGCCCTTCGGGCGGGGTAATTCGGCCGTTTTCACGCACCGGACCATCGGGGGCCAGACGTGGGCCGACATAGTGGCTCAGGTCGCAGGTGTTCATGATTCCGCGCGCAGGGGTCGAAGCGGCCAGATGCAGAAGCGCGGCGGTGGTGATGTCGCTGCCCCAGGTATCCTCGATACACATCTGAGTACCCAGCGTCAGACAGACATCGCGGATTTGCCGCATGGCGGACAAGCCGCTCATCTTGGACAGCTTCAATGCAACAGCCTGCATACAACCGGCCTGATGCGCTGCGATGACCGAGGCGACGTCATAAGCGTTTTCGTCGATTTTCATCGGCAGGCCAGTGACCCGCTGCACATGGGCGCATTCCTCGAGCGTCGCGCAAGGTTGCTCGAGCATGACATCCAGATGAGCGACGGCGCGACCGACACGGATCGCGTTCAGCGCATCGCTGCCACAGTTCCAGTCGCCATAGACCAATGGGCCCGGACCAACGGTCTCGCGCACTTTGGCCAACCGCTCAACATCCGTCTGCCAGTCGCCATCAGCCCCCAGCTTGACCTGAAACTGGCGCATGCCCTTGTCATACGCATCTTGTGCCATGCGGGCCATTTCGTCCGGGGCCACGCAGGTGATTGAGTGATAGAGCGCCATGTCCTTGACCTGCCGACCCCCCAAAAGGCGGTGAACAGGTAGACCCGCGGCTTGCCCCGTCAGATCCCAGAGCGCAGTATCCAGCGCGGACTTCGCGTATGCATGACCCTGCAGAAATCGGTTCACCTGCTCCATTACGGTTTCCGGCCCCACCGGGTCGGCGCCGATCAGAACCGGGGCCAGTTCGGTGATGGCCGGGATCACGCCCTTGGCATAGGCAGGCAGGTAATGCGGGATCGGGCAGACCTCACCCCAGCCAGACAGGCCCGTATCGGTGTCGAGGCGCAGCACAACCGAGGTTGTGGTGTCGCAGGTTTTCCCATCTGCCATGTAGTAGGTGTCATGGCTGGTCAGCGGAACTTCCCAAGCTGCAATGCGGATGATCTTCACGTCAGTTTTCCTTAGATTGGCCCGCCAAACCAAAGACTGGTTTTGCCGTTTTTCTTAAAAAGGGGCGTGGCGCGCGTTAGGGTGTCACCACGATATTTCCAACATGCGTTTTCTGAACGAACGCCTCTTGCGCCTTCGCGAGATCTTCCAGCGGATAGATCGCCGCCAACAGAGGCTTCAAAGCGCCGGTTTCGATCATGCCCACCACGCGCTGCATTGTGCCTGCCGGGCAGATGGTTGCGCCGGTCAGCTGCAGGTCCTTGTAGACCAGCTGACGCAGGTCGAATTCGGCCATTTGACCAGCGATGCACCCTGATGTGGAGTAACGCCCACCCTGACGCAAAGCGTTGATCAGCGCCATGAACATCGGTGATCCGACCACATCCAGCGCGATGTCCACCGGCCCGCCTGCGGCGTCGCGAATAGCGGCTTCCAGATCAACGGTGTTGCGGTCGATGACATGGGCTGCGCCCAGTTCATGCAGCATTTCGGCCTTCGAGGGGCTGGCAATCGCGATCACCTTGCAACCGCGCAGGCGGCATAGCTGAATAGCGGCCGAGCCCACGCCACCGGACGCGCCTGTGATCACCACGACCTCACCCGGACGCGGAGCGGTGCGCTGAACCAGATTTTCCGCGGTCGTATAGGCGCAAGGGAAAGTGGCCAGTTCCGCATCGCTCAGGCTGCTGTTAACGGGCACCGCATTGGCCGCGCGCACCTTGGTGTATTCGGCATAGCCCCCATCCGCCTCGGACCCGAAATAGCCCGAGTTTTCAGGGTTCAGCCAATCCCCATGGCTCAGCAACCAGGGGTCGATCATCACTCGTTCGCCGACGCGTGCGGGATCAACGCCTTCGCCAACGGCAACGATTTCACCAGCCACGTCGGCGCCCTGAATGACGGGGAAGTTCAACGACCCGCTGCCCCAGGTGCCGTCATCGCCGCTGGCTTCGTCAAAACCATCCGCCGCGCCGCTGCCCAGAACGGCATCCACTTTCTTGGAATACCAGGCTGTGCGCGTGTTGATATCAGTATTGTTCAGACCACAGGCCCCGACCTTGATCAGCACCTCACCCTTTTCGGGCGTCGGCGTGGGCATGTCGCGGTATTCCAGCATGTCCAATCCGCCGTGACCATTCAGCACAACGGCTTTCATCGTTTCCGGGATCATCTGGTCCATGTCCTGAATTGAGTTTTTTGGCCTAACGTGGCGGGCACCTGTGACGGTGCCCGCTGGTCTTGTCTTATGCGGGAACCGCAGCCGGTGCGTCGGTACGCGGCAGCTTGCTTTGCGGATCATAAGCAGCTTCGCCCAGAATGCGGCCCTTGCGCGGCTCACCTGCAACGATCACCTCGATCTCTTGACCCGGTACGTTGGCGTGCGGCTTGATATAGGCAAAGGCCAGGATCTTGCCGACCGTGTGGCCGTAAGCAACAGATGCTGTCGCACCAACAATCTCGCCGTTTACCTTGATCGCCTCGCCACCGTGTCCGTCCTCGATCCCGTCGGGCTCGATTTCCAGATAGGCGCAGACCCAGGGCATTTCGCCTTTCTCGGACTGCTCGGCGCTGACGCGTGTGGCTTCGACACCCAGATACTCTTTGTCCAGCTTGAAGAAGCGACTCACATTGGCCTCGGGTAGCGTGACTTCGTTGGTCAACTCGCCTGCACCTGGGAAGGCTTTCTCCATCCGCATCGCGTTCATAGCGAAGGAACCGTAGTTGACGATGCCATGCGGCTCGCCTGCAGCCCACATGGCCGTGTAGACATCCACACAGGCTTCATCCGGCATGTGGAATTCCCAGCCCAGCTCACCGGCATAGGACATGCGGAACGCCCAGACCTTGTGACCGGCTACGGTGATTTCCTGAGCCGACAGCCAGCGGAAACCGGCGTTGGACAAGTCCGCATCGGTGCACTGCGCCAGAACTTCGCGCGATTTCGGACCGTTCAGCGACAGCGCCGACCAGCCAGCGGACAGAGGCGTGATGGTCACGTTCTCATCCGCGCGGTTGTGGTTCAGGTGGTCCAGCAGCCGCTGTTCGAAGAAGGCCGCGCAGACCAGATAGAAGCGGTCATCCGCCATCCGCACCAGTGTGGTCTCCAACTCGATCCGACCGCGGCGGTTCAGCATATGGGTTAGTGTGATCGAGCCGGTCTTCTGCGGCATCTTGTTTGCGGTCAGACGGTCCAGCAGCGCATAGGCGTCCGGGCCCGAAACTTCGACCTTGGTAAAGGCGGTCACATCCATGATGCCGACGCTTTCGCGGACGGCTTTGACCTCGGCCCCGACCACATCATGCACCACGTTGCGGCGGAAGCTGTAGTGATCGCGCTGCTCGACACCTTCGGTTGCAAACCAACGGGGACGTTCGAAACCATAGACTTCTTCGTAAACCGCGCCCTTGTCCTTGAGGATTTCATACAGCGGCGACGGCTTGATCGGGCGGCCTTCCAGACGGTTGAAGTGCGGGAAGGGGATCTCATGGCGTAGTTTGTAGTCTTCGTGCGCTTTAATGACCTGCCAGTCTTTCTTGGCATAGGCGCCAAAGCGGCGCGGGTCGTAGTCGCGCATCGAGATGTCAGCGGCCCCATGAACCATCCACTTGGCCAGTTCGCGGGTCAGGCCAGGGCCCCAACCGATACCGATCTGGGTACCGCAGCAGCACCAGTAGTTTTTGACGCCCGGAGCGGGGCCAACCATCGGGTTGCCATCCGGCGGATGGCTGATCGCGCCATGCACTTCGCGGGTGATGCCCAATTCGGCGAATATCGGCATCCGCTCCAGCGAGTTTTCCAGCCAGGGCATCACGCGGTCATAATCGGCCTCGAACAGCCAGTTCTCGTATTCCCATGGGCATTCGTCATGCCAGACCGAGTTCGAGTTTTCTTTTTCGTAAATCCCGATCAGGCCCTTTTTCTGCTCCATCCGGATGTAGCCCGAGACCATTTTGTCGTCGCGGATCACAGGCAGCTCAACGTCCAGATCCTGAAACTCAGGTACGTTCTCGGTCACGAAATAGTGGTGCGTCATCGAGGTCATAGGCAATTGCAGACCCGACCATTCACCCATCTGGCGGGCATAAGTGCCGCCCGCGTTGACTACGTGTTCGCAGACAATCGTGCCTTTTTCGGTCTCGACCACCCATTCGCCCGCATCGTTCTGCGTGATGTTGGTGGCTCGGCAGTGGCGGAAGATTTTCACGCCTTTTTGGCGGGCACCAGTGGCCATCGCCATAGTCACGTTCGACGGATCCACGTGGCCGTCATCCGGGGTGTAAAGCGCGCCCAGAACGCCATCCAGATTGTAGAACGGGTGCTTCTCGGCAATGAAATCAGGGCCCACCAATTCGATGTTGAAGCCCAGCGAACGACCCACAGACAGGGTGTGGCGCAGCCAGTCCATTTCGTCTTCGGTATACGCCAGACGGAACGAGCCACAACCATGCCAGGTGACGGCCTGCCCGGTCTCTTCTTCCAGAGTCTTCGAATACAGGCCAATGTTGTAGTCCACCATGCGACCCAACCCGTATGAGCTGGTTGAATGGGTGATCTGACCCGCCGCGTGCCAGGTCGATCCGCTGGTCAATTCGGCCTTTTCTAGCAAGACGGTTTCTTCGCCCCAGCCTTCATGGCCAAGGTGGTAAGCAAGGCCGCACCCCATGACACCGCCACCGACGATGACAACCTTGGCGCGTTCGGGCAGTTCTTTTTTGGACATCGCAAAAATTCCTGTTCGAGAGTCGCATATTTCTGTGGACTTCCTATTGCCACATATGTACCAGTGTCAACGCAAAACGGCACAAATGTACATACCGAGATACGCAATGAATGGTACAGATGTTTCAAGCGAGGTTCTGGGACGCCTGTCACAAGAATTGTCGCTCTTGACCCCCGAAGCACAGAAGGCCGCGCGGTATGTTCTGGAAAACCCCAGAGAAGTTGGCGTCTCCACCGTCCGTGAGATTGCCGAAGCCGCCAGCGTCAAACCAAACACTGTTGTACGAATGGCCAGACAAATCGGCTTTGAGGGCTATGGAGATTTTCGGGAACCATTTCGTGATGAGATTCGCCGAAGCGACGTCTCATTCCCCGACCGCGCACGTTGGTTGCAGGGAATCAGCCGTTCTGGCGACCTGGGTGAGCTTTATGCAGACTTGCTGGGCTCAGCCATTCGAAACATCGAAGAAACTTTCGCCGAGATTGATGCCCGTCGCCTTCAGTCAGCTGCAGAGGCTATTTGGTCGGCTCGATCCATCTACACTCTCGGTGTTGGAATAAACAATTCGAACGCGTCCAACTTCACGTATCTCGCCCGCACCGGTATGACAGATTTCCATGCGATCCCCCGGCCCGGATCAACAGCGATTGATGATCTGGCATGGGCGGACGAGCAGGATGTCCTGATCGCCATCACGTGCCACCCATATCGCACAGAAGTCGTCGAGGCGGTACAGACCGCGCGAAAGCAAGGTGTAACCGTAATCGGAATATCCGACTCGCCAGCCAGCCCCGTAATCTTGTCTGCTGAACACGGTTTTGTTGTGTCAGTAGATACCCCTCAATTCTTCCCTTCCTCCGTGTCTACAATTGCTCTGTTAGAAACACTGCTCAGTTTTGTGATAGCAGTGTCCAGCGATGAGATCGTCGAGCGGGTCGAAAAGTTTCATATACGCCGTCATCAGCTTGGCCTTTACCAGGAGGAACACACATGAATGCCCCGCTGACCCATTCGCTGGACGCCAGCTATTACACCGACCCGGCAGTCTTTGAAAAAGAGATGAATGGTCTTCTGATGCGCACCTGGCAGTATGCTGGCCACGCCAACGACATCCCTAATGTCGGCGACTATTTCGCGTTTGAAATTGCCGGTCAGAACCTGTTTGCCATCCGCGGGCGCGACAACGTCATCCGCACATTCTATAACGTGTGCCAGCACCGTGCGCATGAGATGGTCACTGGAACCGGCAACACGCGGGTTGTGGTTTGCCCCTACCATCAGTGGTCCTACGAGCTGACCGGCGGATTGCGCGCGGGGCCCAACGTCAAGAACGTTCCCGGATTCCAGCGCGAAAAGATTTGCCTGACAGAGGTTCGGACCGAGGACTTCCTGGGCTTCATCTTCGTCAACCTCGACAAAGATGCCGCGCCTATGGACGAATGGTATCCGGGTGTGCGCGAAGAGATTGCGGAATACGTGCCTGGCATAAACGACCTGGCACCGCTGGAATGGGTCGAGATCCCGGAAAACTGCAACTGGAAAGTTTCGATCGAAAACTACTCCGAATGCTATCACTGCCCCTCGAACCACCCCACTTTTGCGGAAGGTGTTGTAAAGCCTGAAACTTACGACATTCAACCCGATGCGGGCGGCGGTTACGTGTTGCGTCACACCACGGAATGTCAGGCGTTGGATAAGATGACCTATCCAATCGACATGTCAGTTCCGCATGCAGGCGACTATCAGTCGTGGTTCCTGTGGCCCATGTTCTCGTTCCAGTGCTATCCGGGCAACGTGCTGAACACCTATCACTGGCGTGCCAACACTGTGGACACCTGCACTGTATGGCGCGGCTGGTATACCGAAGGCGGTCATGAAAGCGACGTGATCCGGGGGCTTGCCGTACAAGACCGCCAGACCACAGTCGAAGAAGACATCCGCCTTGTTGAATCCGTTCACCGCGGGCTGAAATCCAAAGGGTACGTTCCCGGCCCGCTGGTTCTGGACCCCGCCTGCGGTGTCATGAGTGAACATTCCATCGCCAAGCTCCAGCAATGGATGCGTGAGGCGGTGGAATAAAACCAAACAAAGTCAAAGAAACTTGCGCTTCGGAGGGTAATTCATTGCCCTCCGAAGTTTTGGAGATGCGCGACATGCAAGATGTTAAGCCGTATTGGCAGAATTATGTGGACGGCACCTGGGTCGATGGTGGTGCAGGTCGGATCGATGTTTTTAACCCGGGAACCGGCGAAAAACTAACTGAACAGGCGCTGGCCGATGCCGCTGACGTGGATCGTGCGGTCATGGCGGCCCGCCGCGTGCATCTTTCAGGTGCGCTCAGCGATCTGCGCCCTGTGGAACGTGGCCGCATGGTACAGGCTATGGGCTGCTACCTGCTGGACAACATTGACGAGATTGCTCGGGTACTGACCCTTGAGCAGGGCAAACCGCTTTGGGAAGCACGCGTCGAAATCGAAGGAGCGGCACGCTATTTCGAATACTATGGCAATCAGGCTGAAACCGTCGAAGGCCGGTCCATTCCACTTGGAGCGAACTACTTCGATTTCACCACGTACGAGCCGTTTGGTGTTTCCGCACAAATCATCCCATGGAACTATCCTGTCGAGATGACCGCGCGGTCGCTGTCGGCGGCTTTGGCCACAGGCAATACTGTTGTCATCAAAACCCCGGAATTGACACCTTTGACCAATGCCTGGTTTGCGCATGCTGCCGAGGCGGTTGGCCTACCGAAAGGCGCTGTAAACATCCTTTGCGGTTTGGGTCACGAGGCAGGAGCCGCGCTTTCGGCGCATCCACATGTCAATCAGATCGTCTTTACCGGCTCGGTGCCAACCGGCATCGCAATTGCCAGCGCAGCCGCACGCAACGTTGTGCCCTGCGTCCTGGAGCTTGGCGGGAAATCTGCAGCCATCGTGCATGATGACGCGGATCTGGAAGCCTTCGAAAACGACGTACGCTGGGGGATCTTTTTCAACGCCGGTCAGGTGTGTTCAGCGATGAGCCGCGTGATCGTGCATGAAAGCCGCCACGACGAACTGATCGAACGCATCTCGAACGTGGCAAGCAACCTGTCCGTCGGTCCGGGTATCGAACGGGGAGAGTTTGGCCCGAATATGGGGCCGATGGTCAGTGAAGCGCAGCGTGACCGCGCGGCTGGCATGGTGTCTGGCGCAATCGCAGCTGGCGCGACTGCAGCCACCGGCGGACGTAAGATGAACATTCCCGGTGCATTTCTGGAACCAACCATTCTGACCAACGTCACCCCTGACATGAACATCGCGAATGAAGAAGCTTTTGCACCGGTTCTTTCGGTTCTGAAGTTCCGTGACGACGCTCAAGCAATCAAGATTGCAAACGGAACACCCTACGGGCTGGTCGGCGGAGTCTTCACGCGCGACATCGATCGCGCGACACAGGCGGCCCGGCAGATCCGCGCCGGTCAGGTCTTTGTCAACGAATGGTACGCCGGCGGCGTAGAGACGCCATTCGGTGGATATGGGAAATCCGGTTACGGGCGGGAAAAGGGACGCGAAGCACTGTGGAATTACGTCCAGACCAAGAACGTGGCTATTCGGCTGCGCAGCTAATCCACCAACTCAAGAACAATAGGGAGGACACCCAATGCCAATAAAACCACCCGTCACCGACCTACCCATCAAAACCGCCGACAGCGGGTTCTACCGTGGTTTCACAAAAGACGTGACCATCACTGCCAAGCTGCTGATTGGTGCCCTCGTCATTTGGGCCGTGGCCTTTCCTGACAATGCCGCTTCGGTTCTGTCCGGATTGAATTCGTTGATCCTGGCGTCGTTCAACTTCTGGTACGTCTATGTGATGGCCTTCTTCTTCCTGACCTGCATCGTTCTTGCGATCCTGCCGGTGTCGGGGCGCATGAAACTTGGCCGCCCGGAAGACCAACCTGAATTCTCGCGCTTTTCATGGTTTTCGATGATGTTCGGGGCGGGCATCGGTATCGGGATGCTGACCTATGCAACCGGTGAGCCGATCTATCACTTCCAAACCAATCCAGACATCATCCAAGGCCTTGCAGAAGGATCCACGCAAGAGGCCGTGCGTTCGGCCTATAAATGGTCGTTCTCACATTGGGGCCTGCACGCGTGGGCCAGCTATGCCATCGTTGGCCTTGCGCTGGCCTATTTTTCGTTCCGGCGCGGCCTGCCGCTGACCATCCGGTCGGCGCTGACACCGATCTTCGGAAAATCGCTGTCCGGCCCGTTGGGTCACGTCATCGACGTAGTTGCCGTTGTCGCCACCGTTCTGGGTGTTGCGCAGACGCTTGGCTTTGGCGTCAACCAGTTCATTGCGGGGCTGCATCGGATCGGTTTCGGGGACTGGCTTCTGACCGACGCGGGTGATCCGACCAAAGTGGCGATCGCCGTCGCGCTGTTGATCATTGTCGGTGCGTCCACACTGTCGGCACTTTCCGGAGTAGGAAAAGGCATCAAATGGCTCTCTAACATCAATATGGCGCTCAGCTTTGCATTGCTTGCGTTCTTCTTGTTCTTCGGCTCGACCTTCTTTGGCTTGCAGGCTCTGTTTGTCGGCATCTACGACTACCTGATCGCAACACCAGCCCTCTTGTTTACCGTCTGGAACAGCGACGGGGTGGATGGATCGGTCGCAAGTCAACTGGCCGGATGGCAGGGCGGCTGGACCGTGTTCTATTGGGCTTGGTGGATTGCATTTGCACCCTTTGTCGGCGTCTTCCTGGCGCGCATTTCCAAGGGCCGAACCATTCGCGAATATGTGCTTGGCGCGGCAATCGTACCGTCCGTCATGTGCTTTGTCTGGTTCGCCCTGGTTGGCGGTACAGCGATCGAGCTTGAGCTTTCGGGCGTCGCGGACAATGCAATCATTGGCACCGGGCTTTCGGATCAGCTTTTCGCGACCCTTTCGGTCATGCTGAGCGAAACCATGGCCTGGGTGTTTGCGATCATGGTCGTCGTGCTGTTGCTCACTTACCTGGTGACCTCGGCAGACTCGGCGGTGCTGATCATCAACACCATCAATGCCGCTGGCGACGAAGGCCCCAAGGCGCGGCCGCACATTCTGTTCTGGGGTGCTGCCCTGGCGCTGGTCGTGGGCGCATTGCTGATGATTGGTGGCCTCGGTGCGATCCAGACAGCCATGATCATCGGCGCATTGCCATTCAGCGTGGTCATGGTTCTGATGGGAATTTCGGTCCTCAAAGCAATCTGGCGGGACAGCCAGCGCGAAAAGCTTGGCCTGTCGGTCTTTGACGAAGAAGAGGTCGAAGCGACCCCGGCAGAATAATCAAACCCATCCGGGCCGGTCATAGTACAGGCCGGCCCGTTCACCAAAGGAGAATGAAATGGACGACAACCTGTTCGAACACGGCCTGAAACAACGCAAATCCACGCTGGGCGCCGAATATGTCGAAAAGAACCTTGCAGCCGCGGATGACTTCACCCGCCCCTTCCAAGAGGCCATGACAGCATGGTGCTGGGGTTTTGGCTGGGGCGACGACACGATTGACCACAAGACACGGTCCATGCTGAACCTCACCATGATCGGCGCGCTGGGCAAGATGCATGAATGGGAAATTCACTGCAACGGCGCTCTGAACAACGGCGTGACCAAAGAAGAAATCCGCTCGATCATTCACGTGATCGGCATCTATTGCGGTGTCCCGCAATCGCTGGAGTGTTTCCGTGTCGCTCGCAAGGTGCTGACCGAACGCGGGTTGCTGGACTAAGCTCGCGTCACAATTTCCTTCGCTTCAGTTAAGGGGTCCTCGCAATCAGTCGGGACCCTTTTCCTTTTTGAAAAGGATCACCAGAACGGCAACCGCGCCAGACTCAAAAACCGCGCTGCGCAAGGCTGGTCCAAAACGCAATTCCGTATCTGATCGCTTCATCGTTGAAATCATAGGACGGGTTGTGAAGCGGCATTGCATTGTTCCCTTCCAACCCGTTTCCCATGAGAATAAACGCGCCAGGGCGATGGATGAGAAACTCGGCGAAATCCTCCGAGAAGCCAACTCGGCCAAATTCAGCATCAAGCGTCCCAACTTTGCCAGCTGCGCCCGAAATCGCATCAGTGGCTTTGGCATCGTTTACTAAAGGACGAAACGATGTGGAGTAATCGACCTCTGACACCGCACCCTGTGCCGCACTAACCCCGTCGACAATGGCGCGCATTCTGCGCTCGATGCATTCCGACACATCTTTGGAAAACCCCCTGCAATCCCCGCGTATGGTGACATTGCTCGGAAGGATGTTGCGTGCACCGTCTGTCAGGAATTCTGTAATTGAAACCACGCCATGTTCCCGGGGCGGTAGGGAACGCGAAACGATAGATTGCAATTGCATGACAATCGCCGCCCCGGTCACGATCGGATCAATGCCCTTCTCTGGCATCGAAGCATGACCCCCCTGCCCCTGAATGCGGATTTCAAAATTGTCCTCGAACGCGCAGAAAGGCCCCGCCTGGGTCGCGAAATACCCAAGCTCCATTCCCGGCATGTTGTGAAGCCCATAAATGGCAGACATTGGAAATCGTTCGAACAGACCGTCAGCGATCATCGCGGCGGCCCCATTTCCGTTCTCTTCATCCGGTTGGAAAATGAAGTGAACGGTCCGGTTTAGCGAGGTGTCCGCCGCAAGCGCCAAGGCAGCACCAAGCAGCATTGTGCTATGCCCGTCATGACCGCAGCCGTGGAACTTGCCCTCTGTTTGCGACCGGTAGGGCAAATTGGTCATTTCGTGAATTGGCAGCGCGTCCATGTCGGCACGAAACCCGATCGCGGTCTCATCAGGACCACGGTGCAAGGTGGCAACAATTCCGGTTCGACCCACGCCTCGGGTTACTTCGAGCCCGGCGCGCTCCAACTCGGCCGCGATCAAATCGGGGGTTCGGTCAAGGTCGAACCCGGTTTCCGGATGGGCATGAAGATCACGACGAAACGCAACAAGATCAAGCATCAGAAACGCCCCCTTCGGACAAGATGACCAATGGCAAATCATCGTCTCCCTCAAGGCAGGCGGCAAGCCCGGCTGCTCCGGATGGCGTTGTCGAGAAACCCAAATCAAAGGCGCTGTTTACTGCGTCTTGCGCCTGTTGGTCACTGATTGTAACCCAGTCGTCTGCACAGCGTTTCAAGATATCCAAAGCCAGCATGGATGGCGTTTTGCAATCCAAACGCCCCATATTTGAAACGGGCCCTTCAACCGTAAGGATTTCTCCGGCTCGGGCGCTTTCCTTCAGACAGGGTGCAGCATCTGGTTCAACAACTGTGATCTTTGGCTGCACTGGCCAGTTCGACCGGATCATATAGGCAATGCCCGCGGCCAGCCCGCCAACACCCGCCTGCAGGTACACGTGGCTCGGCCAATTTGCGGACACTTCTAAATCGTTGCGCATTTCTTCGGCGATGACGGTATAACCCTCCATCACCAATCGCGGAGGCTCGGTATATCCCGGCCACGACCCATCGGCGAGGTGAATGGCACCGGTTGCTTCGGCGTCGGCGATGGCTGCGGCGACGCTTGCTTCATAGTCACTGCCGGATCGAACAACATCTGCGCCTTTCGCCCGAAGACGAACGGCAAACTCTTCAGGGACTGTTTCGGCAAGATGAATGCGCGCCGTTGCACCAAAGAGCTGCGCCCCAGCGGCCACGGCCATGCCGTGATTGCCTGCGCTGGCGCACACAAAAGTCATCGATCGCGCCGCGTCCTTTATGGGATCGCTCAGAAAGGCGCTGGGTGTCAACGAACGACCAATACGCGCTTCGATCAGCTTGGCAACAGCGTAAACACCGCCCAAAGCTTTGAACGCGCCCAGGCCCATCCTGTTGGTTTCATCCTTGATCAGGATTGTTCGCCCCTTGAAACTGCGGGTTTCCAATGGGCTCGGTTTATATGCAGGACATTCCGCCAGCAGCGCCAGCGGCTTTGCCACATCGAGTTTGTTACTGTTTTCCATGATCAGAGTTTTACGCACAAGCTGTGATCGATTATGGTCACATTTACCGATTTTTCGGGAAACTTTTTCACATCAAGGAAATCTTTGTGAAACTCGACCAATTTGACCGCAGCCTGCTGCACCTGATGCAACGTGATGCCAAAATGGGGCTGGAAGCGCTTGCATCCGAAACAGGCTTATCGGTCGCATCCGTTCAAAGGCGCCTGAAGGCGCTTAGAGCTTCTGGTGCCATTCACTCGGAAGTGGCAATCGTCGACCCGAAAAAGTTGGGCGTTGCAATGAGCTTCGTTGTCATGGTCGAGTTGGAACGCGAACGCCAGGATCAGATCGACGCTTTTTCGCGACAGGCACAGGCCGAGCCAAGGGTGCAGCAGTGCTATTACATCACAGGCGACGCGGACTTCTGCCTGATCTGTACGGCGCGTGACATGGATGATTTTGAAGAGCTGACCAAAAGGCTGTTCTTCAACAATTCAAACGTCCGCCGGTTTCGCACCTCTGTTGTGATGGGACGAAAGAAAGTCGGTTTGGGCATTCCCGTAAAAGATCAGGACACAGATTAGGTCCACATGCGTTTCCGGTATCGGTGGGAGGCAAAGACCAAGATCGCGCGTGCGCATTTGATTTGGCCTTTGCCCTGTCACTTCATTTACGCCGCCGCAATCTGGCTTGCTTTCTCAACCAGCACTTCCGCTTGGCGGATCGAGGCATAGTCGATCAACCGGCCGTCCAAAGATACGGCTCCTTTCCCATCCGCTTCGGCCTCGGCCATGGCGACAAGAATGCGCTGAGCCTTGGTCACTTCGGCGTCGGACGGCGACATAACTTCGTTTGCCAAGGCAATCTGGCTGGGGTGGATTGCCCATTTTCCTTCGCACCCCAAAACAGCGGCACGTTTGGCGGCAGCTTTATAGCCGTCAGGGTCCTGGAAATCTCCGAACGGCCCGTCGATTGGGCGCAGGCCGTTGGCGCGGGCAGCGACCACCATACGCGCCAGCGCATAGTGCCACATGTCGCCCCAATGTGTCAGGCGGCCCCCATCGGCATCCGCATCGGTCAGCACTGAATAATCGGGGTTCACACCGCCGATAATGGTCGTGCGTGCACGTGTCGAAGCCGCATAATCGGCAACACCAAAGTGAAGGCTTTCGTTGCGCTTCGAAGCGGCAGCAATCTCGCTGACATTCTGCATACCCAGCGCGGTTTCGATGATGTGTTCGAACCCGATCCGCTTGTTGTAACCTTTGGCATCCTCGATTTGCGTGACCAGCATATCAACAGCATAGACGTCAGCAGCGGTTCCAACCTTGGGGATCATGATCAGATCCAGCCGAGCGCCAGCCTGTTCAACAACATCCACCACGTCGCGGTACATGTAGTGGGTGTCCAGCCCGTTGATGCGCACCGACATGGTTTTGTTGCCCCAATCGATGTCGTTCAACGCCTGAATGATGTTCTTGCGGGCCTGTTCCTTTTCGTCCGGTGCGACGGCATCTTCCAGATCCAGGAAGATAACGTCCACATCCGATTTTGCCGCTTTTTCAAACATTCCGGGCTGGCTGCCGGGAACGGCAAGCTCGCTGCGGTTCAGACGGGCTGGGGCTTGTTCAATAGAATGAAAACTCATGTGTTGGGTCCTTGGCCTTACAAGTTCGGATAGATTGGGAAGCGGGCGCAGAGGTCTGCGACCTCGGCTTTG
>NZ_WVRJ01000007.1:0-246299 GCF_013110855.1 Ruegeria sp. HKCCD4884 | reverse complement strand
GATGTTATGGCTGTCACCATTTTGATCCGGAGGTCTGCCGTAGACATCCTCAGCGGGTCTTGTCAGAAGAACTTTGCTTGAGCGGGGCAGGGCGGTTGCATAGCATTTAGGAATGACCAAACCTGACTCTTTCAAGTACTTCAAAACCAGCCCCGAAATCATCCGCCTTGCGGTGATGCTGTACATCCGATTTCCACTCTCGCTTCGGAATGTCGAAGATCTGTTGCACGAGCGAGGCATCGACGTGAGCCACGAAACTGTCCGATATTGGTGGAACAGGTTCGGTCCGATGTTTGCTTCTGAGATCAGACGAAAGCGAGTTCAGCAACTGCGCGCATTCTCGAAATGGAAGTAGCACGTGGACGAGGTTTTTGTGAAGGTGAATGGCAAGAGGCACTACCTCTGGCGGGCTGTAGATCATGATGGCGAAGTGCTGGAAGCAGTCGTCACCAAACGCCGAAACAAGCAGGCCGCATTGAAATTCCTCCGGAAATTGATGAAGCGCCATGGCTGTGCGGAAGAGATTGTGACGGACCGCTTCGCATCGTATCGGGCCGCTCTCAGAGAGCTTGGGGCTGCCGAAAAACAGCAGACGGGCAGGTGGCTCAATAACCGCGTTGAGAATTCACACCTCCCGTTTCGACGACGCGAACGCGCCATGCAACGTTTCAGGCGCATGCGAAGTTTGCAGAAGTTCGCCTCCGTCCACTCCTCTGTCTACAACCACTTCAACCAGGAAAGATCGCTTACTAGCCGAGAATCCTTCAAGCTGACACGCACCGTCGCTCTTGCCGAGTGGCGCGGTCTTTGTGCCGAATAAAGGACAGCTCTACTGGCCTAGCTGAGACTGGTTCGAATTTGTCTGACAGCACCATCACCTGTTCTGCAAGTATTTTCGGCGAATTTTCCCGCACCCGGATATTAAACAGCCCGCTGATATTCAGGAAATCGCGCGCCAGCTCATAGAAAGTTTCTCTGATCCGGCAGTTCGTCCAGAAGACCCGTTTGTGCGCGACGTTGGATGGGTCACTATCGAAACACCGCAAGAAAAACGTCTCTATGAACAGCTTGAGCCATCAGACGTGCAGTTCTTTAAGCGACGCAATCCAGGTTTCACAAAGGGTCATGGCCTTGTCGTTCTAGTTCCGATGACTTGGCTCAACCTTTTAGGAGCACTTCTTTCACGTCTTTATGAGCGCGCGCGCATCGCTTCCGGACTTCATAAACCCGATCTTTGATTGAACGGTGACTTTGTCCCGCACAACATTCGCTGATGCTCTGCGCAGCGAACGGCTGCTCTGAGCCCAAAGCCGACATTCTCCAGAGCGGGCTTTACAGCGAGCCAAGCCATAACGGTTCAGCAGCGGGAGTTTCGCAGCGGCAACATTCTCAGGATTCGCTGGTGAAAGTCGGCCATTAGAACGGGTAGTCCACCTTTTCCTCGGAGCAACAAAAACAAAGCGAATACAATGAGCCTCGTTCTCAGATCAACTGACGTTTCCTGCAACTAGCGACGCGTCTTAAATAATGCCACAACAAGCTCACTTCGGTGTTTCGCCAAAGTAACCTCCAAAAAATGCGATCATTGCCAACAACACACCAACCAGTATCACGATCACAAGCAGTGCACCGCTACCTTTGGCAAAATATCCCAATGAAACTAGACCAACCACGAAGATGCCGACTAGAAAATAGAGTACTGTATTGTCCATCTTTACCCCCAAATGATTCGTCTACACTCAACAAATACATGCTCCACAAAAAACGATCCAAAGACCGCTAAAAAAGGTGACGTCAAACGGCTTTCGGTGACTGTCGAATGCCACTCAGCGTGGCGAACAAGACTGGGACCAGGATCATTGTGAGCATCGTACCCACCGTCAAACCGCCCATGATCGTGACAGCAAGACCCACCCAGAACACGTCCGGCAGCAGCGGTATCACACCCAGAACTGTCGTGGCCGCGGCCAGTACCACGGGGCGAAGCCGTGAGGCCCCTGCATTCAAAACCGCGTCATAGCCCGGCTGACCTTCGGCCAAGTTATCGTTGATCTGGTCGATCAGAACGATTGCGTTTTTGATCATCATGCCCGCCAGGCTCATGCCCCCCAGCAGTGCTACGAACCCAAAAGGTGTATTCGTGAGCAGCAAGCTCGGAACAATGCCTATCAGCACAAACGGCACGGTCAGGAAAATGACCAGCGGTCTGCGGTATGAGTTGAATAGTCCGACGACGATAAGCGCCATGATCGAAAACGCAGGTATCATCCCCGGAATCAAGGACGCTTGCGCAGACACCGTGTCTTCGTATTCTCCGCCCCATTCCATGCTATAGCCCGGCGGCAAGTCAGCCTCCAAAGCGTCAAAACCAGCGAGAACTGCAGCGCGATAGCTGGGCAGAGTGACACTGTCGATCGGATTGGCCTGAACGGTCAAAACACGGCGCCGGTCGCGGCGATTGATCGTGGGGTCCTCGGGTTGGATATTCACACCGCGAACAACCTGCGCCAGTGGAACAGGCTCGACAGAAAACGGTGACTGCAGTTGCAGCAGTTCAAAGTTATCCACGGCAGCCACGTCGTCCGCGCCAGGTCGAACAATGATGGGCAACAACTCGTCACCTTCGCGGTAGAGGCCGACCGAGCGTCCGTCGAATGCACGCTTTGTCGTATTTCCAAGATCTTCGTATGTGATGCCGGTCCATCGTGCCCAATCCTGGTCATAGTCGGGGACTGTTTTCAGGACACGGTTGCGCCAATCGGTGCGTGCTACCTTTGTCCATGGGTGCTGATCCAGTATCGCGACGGCTCTGTCGCCAATTTCGCGTAAAGTCTCAGGATCGGCATCCGCTGGGCCGATGATGCGGTTTTCGAACGCCCAAGTATTGCTGGGCCCCACACCGAATTGACGTGTGAAGGAGGTCGCCTCGGGCATATTGGCTGCAATCCAAAGCGAGATCTCTTTGGTCATCTCTGGAATGTCGCGATAATCCTCAACGTTCACGATGACTTGCGCGTAGGACGGGTTTGTTCCTTCAGGGTCGACCGGCAAGTAGAAACGCGGCGGGCCAGCGCCGATAAAGCTTGCGATACCGGTCACGCGATCATCCATTTCCACCTGCGCTTCGATCCGCGTGATGGCTTCGGAAACCGCTTCGATCCGGGTTCCTTCAGGGGCGTAATAGTCGATCATGTACTTGGTCATCGAAGAGGTCGGGAAGAACAACTGTGTAACGGTCCCAAACCCGATCCCGGCAATAACCAGCGCAGCGACGGACACTCCGATCGTCAGATAGCGAACCCGGATCGCGGCGGCCAGAAAGCGGCGGTATACGGCGTATAGACCGGTGTCAAAGGTCTCTTTGGCTCCACCCTTTGGGTCCGGCAGCATGGCCACGCACTGTAAAGGCGTGACTGTCATCGATAACAACCAACTGACCAACAACGCAATACCGACCACAGAAAACAGCGTCCGGCAGTATTCTCCCGCGCTCTCAACGGAGGCAAAGATTGGGTAGAACGCCATAACCGCAACAAATGTTGCACCAAGCAGAGACATAGCGGGGCGCGTGGCAGCGTCGATAGCGGCTTTCGCCCGGTCCATTCCCTGTGACATTCGAACCATGGCGCCATCTGCAACCACGATCGAGTTATCGACCATCATACCAAGCGCAATGATCAACGCGCCCAAGGACATGCGCTGAAGATCTATTCCTAGCATCGCGAGCGGGATAAAGGTGGCAAGTATCGTCAGGATCAATCCGCTACCTATTATGATGCCCATGCGAACACCCATCGCCAGGGTCAAAACGACCAGAACAATCGCGACAGCTTGTCCAAGGCTGACTAAGAAGCTGCTGACTGCCAGATTCACGTCGTCAGATTGCCAATGAACCCGTTCTACCTCGATACCTACCGGCAGGCCTGCGATCAGTTCCGTTACTCTGGCGTCTACGGCCTCACCAACGCTGACAACGTTGACACCAGACTGGAAGGATATCGCCAAACCAATAGACGGAAGGCCGTTATAACGCATCATTGTCGTCGGTGGATCAGCATAGCCTTCCTGGACCTCAACGATTTCACCAAGCCTTAGTAACTCTGGTCCACGGCGCTGGCCGCTTTGAGCTTGGTCCAGACCGCTTGGCCGAACAACCAAATCAGCGATGTCTTTCGGGCTGGTGAATGTGCCGCTTGGCGCAATGCGCATGCGATAGTCGCCGATATTTACGCGGCCTGCATCCACAATCGCGTTTTGGGTTTGCAAGGTATTGAGGATGGTCTGAGCCGAAACACCCAATGCTGCCAAGGCTTCTTCCCGTGTCTCCAAATAGATGACCCTATCGCGATCCCCCCAAAGATCGACTCGGCCAACGCCGTCGATCAACGAAAGCTCTCGTTTGAAGTCTTCGGCAAAATCGTCAAGCTCGCGGGCGGAGAAGCCATCAGACGTCATCGCCAGAAGTAGACCGAAAACATCACCGAAATCATCATTGATCGCAGGACGACCAGCGCCTGGTGGAAGGTCTGTTTCAACGTCTCTGACTTTGCGACGCAACGTGTCCCAGATCTGCGGTAGTTGATCCGACCAATAGTTCGGGCGGATCTCGACTTTGATTGTCGACACACCCGCCCTGCTTTCGCTCGAGATGTAGTCAATCTCTTTGATCTCTTGGAGTTTTAGTTCGATCCGTTCGGTAACCTCCTGCTCAACTTCGGCTGGGCTGGCACCAGGATAGAGGGTGGTCACAACAGCCGTCTTGATTGTAAATTCGGGGTCTTCCAACTGCCCAAGGCTAAAGAACGCTGAAATGCCGCCCAACGTGAGCATGACGACCGTGAACCAAACAAATTTGGCGTTTCGGATCGAAAAAGCCGCCAAACCCATTAGTCCGTGTCCTCAGAAAGCAGCGAAACTTTCTGACCTTCTCGCAGAGAGTTTGCCCCGGCAGTGACAACCACGTCACCAAATTCCAGCCCCTCGCTAACGGCCACCCCTTGCGACCGTGGAGTGCCAAGCGAAACCTTCCTTGCCGTTACGGTTTCTGAGCCGGTATCAAACACCCAGACATGCGGATCGGTTTCCCCTTCAGGCACGAAAACCGCGCTGGCAGGAACCATGATCGCATCGAATGGTTCGTGCCCTTCCTTTGGTTTTCCGCGAACGCGCCCCGCCATACCCGGAAGAACAATTGCGTCTTCGGGCTGCTCCATTATCAATGTGACAGGGAATGTTCGCGTCGTCGCCGAAGCCTCTGATCCAATCTCACTAATTTCTGCGGGTAGAACAACGTCCCCCAAAGCGTCAAAAGTGACGGTTATGTCTTCAATGTGCGGGATCAGGGCAATGTATCGTTCGGGGATATCGATCACCACTTCGATGTGCTCGGCATCCAGAATGCGCAGCACTGGGGTTTGTGCTGCGACTTCTTCAAAATCTTCAATGTATTTGGCGACAACACGA
Organism: Ruegeria sp. HKCCD4884; assembly: GCF_013110855.1. Lineage (NCBI taxonomy): Bacteria > Pseudomonadati > Pseudomonadota > Alphaproteobacteria > Rhodobacterales > Roseobacteraceae > Ruegeria > Ruegeria sp. HKCCD4884. The sequence continues at coordinate 240,836 of NZ_WVRJ01000007.1, read as the reverse complement.
CCATCGAACGGTGCGGCCAAGCTTGTATAGGTTAAATCCAGAGTGGCTCTGTCTAGTGCGCCTTGGACGGAATTGATTGCCGCCTGAGCTGACGTTTCGCCTGCAACAAACCTGTCTAGTGTCGCCTGAGCGGCAACGTCTTTTTCAACCAACGATCGCTGCCGATCTGTTTGCAACTTGGCGTTTTCGAACGTCGCTTGTGCGCTCTCAAGTTCAGCAGTAAGCCGATCGACTTCGGCCTGGTACGGGGCTGGGTCCAGGGCCGCGATGACAGCACCTTTCGTCACAAGGTCGCCAACTTGAACGTCGACACCGACAACACTGCCCGGCACGCGAAACGCCAACGACACTTCGCGTGCGGCTCTCGCCGTACCGACAAAATATCGGTCATGCAAACTGGATAGGTCAGAAATCTCGGTGCCTCTGACAGGTCGTATTAGTGATTGGGTCGCTTCTTCTTCTTTCTCCCAGCAACCGGCAAGCAACACGAAGGCTAAAAGCCAAACCGATAATCTCTTCATATCCCCCTCCAGTGCCGCACGCGTTCCCATCTTCGTTTCTTTGAAGGTGCCCTAACTTGCGGATTTTGCGCCTAAAGCTGCTACAATTGTACGCGCTTACCAATCAAAGTCAAAAATCAGAATTTGTTTAGGGGTGGTGGAGAGAAACACGAGTAACTCTTGTCAAACTTACAAGACAACTTCGCAGTACGACGTCGCCTCGATGCTGCTGTTTGTCCTATCGGCAGCACAGAAGGCTGGTTTTCGAGGTAGTGTAGCTGCAAGCGTGCAGAGGTTACACCGCGATTGAGCAAAGCCACGGCCGTCGTCCCGGCTAACGTGTGGAGCGGAAATGTCCGCTTTTGACGAACCGCTGTCATGCCTACTTTTGAGCCAATGGTGGCATTGTCCGCAGAGCGGTCATTCAGACGGAACGCAGCGAACGACCGCTCTGAGCCCAAAGGAGCCGTTGTAGCAGTCTGTTGACCCAATGGTTAATACTTGCCGGTGAAGACGAGCTCTTTCATTTTAGGTGCAGCGCTCGCGGCATTGACTTGAACAAGCTTTGGCACGCCCATCAATGCGCCAACCTCAATTGTACATAGTACATACGAAGTCTGCCCCGTGGCCACATTTACCGTGGCCACACTAGTTTCCATTGTGCTTGCGCTCACCGTGTATTGACCAGGGGAAACGTCCACAAAGAAAACGCTGTCTACTTCGCACTTCCCGGTTGGCAAGCCATTGACCAAGACAGCAGGTTTTACACCAAAAGCCTGCACTTGCTGCGTGCGGAACACCGCAATACGTCCTTGTCCAGCTGGAATTGCAGATTGTGTTGCGGCCGCCTCTTGGTATGCTGGGCCTTCCGTACATCCACTCAATATCGCCGCTATTGCGACAACTAACGTAAGGCACTTTGAAGCCATTGGCATTGCACATCCTCCCACTGCAGAAAGCCGAGTATCCGGAGTTTTGCATAAATCCAGCCTAAGCCACCTTGATACATATCAAAATGCGAATGTGATTATTTTAGTGTCTCGGCTGGGGTGGGACTGACCACGGAGAATGGCCACTTTGTCCGCAAAGCGGTTGCTTGGCAGGTCGGATTCAACGACAGCTTCGAGCCCAAAGCGGGCGTTTATCGAGTTAAGAAATACGGCCTCAACTTAGTTGAAGCTTGTCGAGATTCAGCGCTATGCTTGCGTTTCGTCGGTCTTCCCGATGCTAAGATGTCAATTGACCTGCACGACTTCGCCTGTTGTTCTAACTGCTTTGGTCCGTTTTAACTTTGGTGTTTTTTTGTAGGCCATGCTCGGAGTCTGAAGCACAGGAAACGCTCTCTCATGCCGTGGACCCAGGAAACGCTCAGCTCGACACCGCCAATTGAGCGGACCGGAGGGAAACTGCTGACGCGTTAGTCGGCGCCTCTCACCGGAATGGGCGCATCAGGGTCCGGATGGAACAGGCGCTGCACAAACCACGTCACGACAGCCAGTCCGACGCCAATCAGATCGGTCAAGAGCCCCCCAGATATCAGGAACAGTGCGGCGACGATCAGAAGGCCGCGGATGAACCAGGCTGAGCGCGCCCCGACGAACCACCCCTGCACGCCGCTGGACAGCAGGAACACACCGATGACGGCCGTCACACCTGCGCGTAGGATTTCGAGCGTCGTGCCATCCATCAGGAGCGCCGAGTTGTAGAAGAACATGAACGGCACAATGAAAGCGGCGATGCCGATCTTGAACGAGGCTACCGAGGTTTCTATTGGGTTGGCACCAGATATCCCTGCGGCCGCATAACTGGCCAGTGCAACGGGAGGGGTGATCGCGGAGAGAACCGCGAAGTAGAACACGAAGAAGTGCGCCGTGAGCTGGGGGATACCAAGTTGCACAAGGCCAGGTGCAACCACGCTTGCTGCGACGGCATAGGCCGCGGTCGTGGGCATACCCATACCGAGCAGGATTGCAATGCACATCGCAAAGAACAAAGCCAGAAGCTGGGACGCAGCGGCAAGATCAAGGAGGACCGCAGAGAAACGCGCGCCGACCCCTGTGAGGCTGATGACGCCGACAATTATTCCTGCGCAAGCGCAGACCGCGATGATCTGGATCGACATGACGCCTGCGAGTTCGAACGCCTTAAGTATCGAGCGTAACCCCATACGGTATGGGGTCAGCCAACTGACGACCACTGCCGCAACGGTGGCGAGTGTCCCGGCGCGGATGACTGAGTAGCCAAGGAAGAGCGCATAGATAAGGATGATGATCGGGATGAATAGATAGACCTGACGGACCATCTTGTTAAACTTGGGCAGCTCATCCTCGCGCATGCCGCGCATACCGAGTTTCGCAGCCTCAAAATCAACCATGAGGTAGACGGAGACGAAATAAAGCACCGCTGGGATGATCGCCGCGATCGCGATCTCCTGATATGGGATACCCGTGATCTCAGCCATGATGAACGCACCCGCACCCATGATCGGTGGCATGATCTGCCCCCCTGTTGAGGCTGCCGCTTCGACCGCGCCAGCGGTTTTCTTGTGGTAGCCGACCTTCTTCATTAGCGGGATCGTGAGCGACCCGGTCGCCACCACATTGCCTGCCGAAGTGCCGTTGATCATGCCCATGAGACCAGAGGCAAAAATGGCAACTTTCGCGGGACCGCCCCGCGCGCGCCCCGCTGCGGCAAAGGCAAAGTTGACGAAGTAGTCGCCCACTTTGGAGGCCTGCAGGAATGCAGCAAAGATAATGAACAGGATGATGTAGGTCGAGGAAACCGCTGTCGTTGGCCCAAGAATACCCGCATCGGAATAGACATGGCCGAAGAACCGCTGCCAGCTATAGGCGTTTTCAACTGCGAGGATGCCGGGCAACAGGTGGGCGGTGAAGGTATAGATCAGGAAAACGCCCGTAATGATCACAAGCGCAAGACCGGCCACGCGGCGGGTCAATTCCATGATAAGCGCAGCGCCCGCCGTGGCGGCAAAGGCCACACCAATTGGTACTTCTGCCGTGCCCACCGAATTGCGAGCGGCAGTGGAGTAGACCACGACCAGATATGCGGCGACGATCAGACCGCAAAGCGCCAAGACAATGTCGGACAGGGCGAAACGATCGCGCTCCACTCGATCGATCCAGCCAATAACAATCGCTGCAAAGGTTGCCACGAGAAGCGGCACACCGAATTGCCAAATCTCAGCTTCGAAGATGCCTTCATAACTGGGAAACGCACCAAGGCGTTCGCTGCCTTCAGGCAGAGACATCCAAATCACGCGTCCTCCAACTTCGGCCGCGTCGCCTGAGCTCAGGAAATTGGCGAAGCCAACAACAGTATATGCCGACCAAGCAACCGGGATGAGCAGGGCGGCAGAGACCATTTGCAAGCCCGATCCACGTGCCACAAAGCCTGCACCAAATTGCCCAGAGGCGAACAGCAAGAACCCGAGCGCCAAGGCTCCGCCTATGTGGAGGATGCGGAAATTCCATGTCTCCAGTGGGAATTGCGGCAAGAACCATAGTCTCTCGGACCACGTTGTGCGCACGGCTCGCGCCTCACGCGTTAGAGCGGCGGCTTGGTCCCGTGCTGTATCTAGTGCGGTGATGCTGATGGCTATGTCGTCCGCGTTTTCAGCCGTTGACATAGTCTCATCTGCGAGCGCCTTGAGGCGGCGCACCGAATTCCCTTCGAACGCCTCTCCGGCTGGCCCAAGTGTTGCACGCAAATCGTCAAATGCCGCATCTGCGGCGGCATCGGCGCGCTCTGCTTGAATAGTCGTAGGCAAAGCAATGAGGTTCGATAACGAAACGCCGTTCAAGGCGATCATGTGCAGCGCGGCATAAATCGTGGCCACCGCAGCGACGATGAAAAGACTACGGCCTTCAAACAGACGACGGTTTCCTTCGATGGGCTCTTCGTCCACCCCATCTGCGATCAGGTGGTCGTCATCTTTTACCGCGTCTTTCTGCGTCATCGTTCTGTGCTCCGCGTGTCCGAATGCCCACAAAGTATCCGCGCTCTGAAAAGAGCGCGGAGTCGTTTGTCTAGACTTGCCTCAGTGGCAAAAGTACTTAGCCGCCGTGGACCATATCCGCCGGGATGTCAGCGCCCGCGTTTTCCATGAACCACTTTGCGGCACCGGGATGCCATTTCATCACACTGTTGCGGTCCCAGAACTCAGGCAGCGTCGAACGTGCCGCCTTGTGCGTGGCGACCATCCGTTCGTTGTCGGACATGACCGCATTCACGACCTCGAAAACGAAGCTTTCGGGGAGATCGCAATTTGCGATTGCGAAGTTCCACATCGACACGGAACGCGCCGGTGCATCGAGAGTTGTGTAAGTGTCGGCTGCGATATCGAACTGTGCCACCGGGAAAGCAGCGGTGATCTTTGCCTGCTCCTCTTCGGTGAACTCGATGATGTTTACATCGGTTTGCACTTCGAGCTGCGACACGGCGGGGACAGGAACGCCAGCGGCAAAGGCGATCACGTCAAGCAGACCGTCCTGCAACTGTCCACCCAAATCAGACCAACCACCATTGCGACGTTCAAAATCCACACCCAGCTCTTCCATCATACGCGGGAAGTAGGTGTCTGATGTCGATCCTGCCGGGCCAAAGCCGATTTTCGCTCCGGCTGGAATGTCAGCGACGCTTTCGATGCCTGAAGACGACAGTGCGGTGATCGAGAACGGCGTCTGGTACATCGGGAACATGGCGCACGCGTTGGTCATTTGAAGACCCGGCGCGATTGGGTTGTTTCCAGCAATGGACTCGGCGGCGGGCCCCATAGTGGTCATGCCGAATGCCAGATCGCCCGCATGAACAAGCGACATGTTTTGCATGGGTCCACCGGTGACTTCCGCACCGCCAGCAACGCCGGTCGCCTCAGAAACGATGCCGCCCCAACCGGAGCCGTATCCGAAATATGTGCCACCCTGGGAGCCGGTCCCGATGGTGAAGCTTTCCGGCCAACCTGTGCGGTCCTGCGCCGAAGCGTTGCCTGCAGCCGCCAACGTGATCGTCGCTACAACTGCAGCGGCCGTCGTATGTCTAATATTCATGTATTTCCTCCCGAGATCTGAACTCATGCAGCTGCAACGGTGCTCAAGCCGCATGTTTCGAATTGTTCAGAAGTTTTAATACGTCTGTTTTGCTTGACACCAGCATCTAGGATGCATCGGCGGTTATACAAATTATTGATATAATGCGCCTCACGCGGTCCGTGAAAGCTCCAGCAAATTCTCTTGAAGAACTCGCAAGAAGGCGTCACGGGATTCATGTCGCGTTTCTTTGAGCCAAACTGCTGACAACGCAAGGCTCTGTTTTGCAATATCCGTCGACCCGTTCAAAGTAACAAAACTGACGCCCCCAACCGCCAGGCGCGAGGCCCATTTGGGAACAACTGCGAGTCCGACGCCTGTGCTGACTAGGCTGACGATCGTTTGTTTTTCTTCGGCGATTTGGGCGATCCGGGCAGTGTATCCCGCCTCGAGCAACAACTTTATCGTCAAATCGTGGCTATGCGGCCGCGAGCCGCGATCCGGAACAATCAATGGCTCATCGGCAAGGTCCGTCACGCTCACAGCCTTGCGTTTTGCGAGGCGATGATCCTCTGGCATGGCGACAACCGCTGTTTCCGAAAAAAGAGGCAAAAAATCGAGCCGACTGTCCGGCGCGTCCGGGGGACGCACGATCGCTATGTCCAAGCGGCCCGATAGCAGTCTCGGCAAAAGACGAATTGTTTTTTGCTCTAATAGCTCAACGTCGATCTCGGGATAAGTTTCACGGACTTTCGGGAGCAGTTGCGGCATCAGCCCAGCAGCGGCACTGTCAATTGCGCCGATCCGGAGAATTCTCGATTTTCCGTGAGTGCCTTCACGAAAAGTGCGCTCCATCTGATCAGCTTGCTCCACCAAGTCGCGGGCCTGAGCGACGAACTCGCGCCCTGCATCCGTCAACGCTACATGTCGCGTTGTTCTGACAAGAAGTTGTCCACCGAGCCCCTCTTCCAGGAGTTTGATATGCCTGCCGAACGAGGCTGGGAGCATGCCAAGTTTCTGGGCGGCACGGCCGAAATGTTGTGTCTCGGCCACGGCAATCAAACATCGAAGTTGGCGCAATTCCATCTGGGTCTCATTATATCAATTTTTTATATGATACAGCTGCGATTGCTTGTGGTCCAACAAACAAAGATACACTCAACTTCAACGCTTCTCACAGCGTTCCGAATGACAAAGCGTCTAAAGGGGAGTGATATGAAGACGTACAGAATCGCCGCTATTCCAGCTGATGGGATTGGACCGGAAGTCATTGCGGCGGGTGTCCAAGCCCTTGAAGCGCTTTCCAAGCGGGATGGCAACTTCCAGCTTGAGTTTGCCCATTTTGATTGGGGTTCGGAACGCTACAAGCGCGACGGCGCGTTGATGCCCGAAGATGGGACGGAGACGCTCAAAGCCTTTGACGCGATCTTTTTCGGTGCAGTTGGCGCGCCTGATGTTCCCGATCACTTGACGCTCTGGGGTCTGCGGTTGCCGATTTGCCAAGGCTTTGATCAATACGCAAACGTACGCCCAACCCGCATTTTACCTGGCATCCAGGCCCCTTTGGCGAATGTCGGGCCAGGGGATCTAGATTGGGTGATCGTGCGCGAAAACTCCGAAGGCGAGTATGCCGGGATGGGGGGGCGCGCGCATCGAGGCCTTCCGGAAGAGGTTGGAACAGAGGTCGCGGTTTTCACACGAGTCGGTGTCACCCGCATTATGCGTTATGCGTTCAAACTGGCCCAGTCACGCCCCCGAAAGCTGCTCACAGTGGTGACCAAATCGAATGCTCAGCGCCATGGTATGGTCATGTGGGACGAGATCGCTGAGGAAGTATCAAAAGACTTTCCTGATGTAACTTGGGACAAGATGCTTGTGGACGCGATGACCGTGCGGATGGTGAAATCACCTCAAGGCTTGGACACAATTGTCGCTACGAACTTGCATGCCGACATATTGTCCGATCTTGCAGGTGCACTGGCCGGGTCTTTGGGGGTTGCCCCAACGGCCAACATCGATCCGGAGCGGCGGTACCCTTCCATGTTCGAACCGATCCATGGATCTGCATTCGATATCACTGGTAAAGGCATTGCCAATCCTGTGGCAACATTCTGGACAGGGGCACAGATGCTCGAACATCTTGGTGAAACGGATGCAGCGCAAAGGCTCATGCGGGCCGTGGAGAAAGTGTGTTTGGACGGAGTCATGACACCTGATGTCGGCGGCCGATCCAATACACAAGAAGTGACGGACGCTGTCTGCGACGCAATTAGGGGCGATAATATTTAGTGCGATTTCCACCAAGATACGTTGAACCCTGCACTATGTCTGGATTTCTGACAAATATTGCGTCGCTCAGCCCTATTTACTGAGGTTCGACCGGAATCTGCCTTCTATCTTTCTATCTTTGGTGCAGATGGCGCGCCTTTAGCCCTTCTTACCAAAGTCTCACGGCAAACCCCGCGTCGATGACCGGCGTGTGTTGAGTGGAATAATCTATATCAATCGCAATGGCTGAAGGTGGCGCGAAGCGCCGCGTGAATACGGCACACACAAGACACTCTACAACCGCTGGAAACGATGGAGCGACAAGGGCGTCTTCGCCCGAATGATGGCGGGTCTGGCTGCCGAGCAAGACGAGGAGCGGACTGTGATGATCGACGCTACGTATCTAAAAGCTCACCGAACAGCGGTCAGCATAGGCGTGAACAAGGGGAGCGTGGACGCCTTAATAGTCTGACCAAAGGCGGCATGAACACCAAGCTGCACTCCATTTGCGACTGCCAGGGCCGACCGCTCTACTTGTCGGTCAACGCCGGTCAGATCAGCGACTATATCGGCGCACGGGCATTGTTGAGCAGCCTGCCGGAAGTCGATCGGCTTCTCGGTGATCGTAGTTGTGACGCCGACTGTTTCAGAGAAGCGTTGAAAGACAGAGGGATACGCGCCGGCATCCCTGACCGGAAACAGCGGAAGAAACCAGTGAAGTGCGACAAGCGTCGCTACAAGAGGCGCAACCGCATCGAGGTCATGTACGGAAGGTTTTAGGATTGGCGGCGCGTGGCGACCCGATACGACAGCTGCCCGAAGGTCTTCCTTTCAGCCGTCGCCCTCGCTACGCTCGTCATCTACTGGCTATGAGTCCTGACCCTAGTAGTTGCTGCTGCCGGGTGTAGTGAATGACCGCATTGCGCCTAAAACCACTGTTGTTTGATAGTAGTCGATCATCCTTTCGTCCCGAAGCCCGGTCCGCGTACGCTCGGGACGGCAACCCAGTCAGGTCGCTGGCGTTGGCGGGATCCAGTGTTGGGGTTCTCGATACTGTTCAGTTTGTGAACACTTTATCAGTGACCCAATGAATCAACACCGGTTAGTGTCGTTTGAACAACGCTCAGCGCTTTTCCAGTGGCTACGATCATTTGCGGCAAGATCATCCATTCCAGCATCCAAGCTGCTCCAGACCGCTCTTGCTCGTGTACTAGTGCTTGGTGGATGCCAGACAATTGTGTGGCGTTGAAGCGAGCGAGTGTTTCAAGCAGTTCGGCCTGCACTGGGTTCTGTTTGTGGGGCATGGCGGATGAACCTCCACCGCCGGCAAGCTGGATTTCCGAAATTCCTTGCTGCGACATCAGGGTCACATCCTGTCCGATCTTGCCCAACGCTCCCGTTGTCAGGGACAACCAACTGGCGAATTCGGCAATTGTGCTTCTGTCAGTATGCCAGCAGTTTGTAGGATTACTTAGGCTCAACTTATCCGCCATATAGGCTGCAATTTCGTCTCCATCCAGGCCAAACGCCTTTCGATCTCCGACCGCGCCACCAAGTTGAATGCAAAGAATAGAGGGCTTGAGTTGTTCTAGGCGAGATTGGTTCTGCAATAATGGTCGCTTCCAGCTATTCATCCTGTCCTTTACAGAAATCGTTAGTGCCGCCTGCATGCGCGTGCGGCCCATCAGGGCATTTTCACCATATTCTGTGATCAGCTGGTCAATTGCGTGAACGGCCTCGTCAAGACGCGATCTCATTAGGGCAAAGATCGGCTTGAGAGTTAGAACCAATGCTGTGTCGATCACATCCTGCGAAGTCATGCCTTTGTGCAAGGCCGAGTGATGCTCTTCAGAAATTGTTTTTCGTATTTCTTTGACCAAGGATGGAAGAACCACGCCATCATTTAGCGTGCCTTTGGCCAATTTAGGCAAATCGGGCGAAAACGCCGCAAGTGAAGCAAGGACCGCGTCGACCGCCTGAGGCTCGGCTTGTCCAACATTCCCCAGAGCGCGTGTGTAGGCGGCCTCGACGGCAAGCATGTTATTCAGCACTGTTTCGGCAGACAGCAGCGATTCCAATTCGGCGTCGCCAAACAGACCGCCAAGCCAAGGATGGGAAAAAACATCAGGCATAGTGGGCGGTCTTTCTAGTTATTTTTGACGATTTAATGATTACACGATCTGGGGTGTTTTCAACCCCAGCATTTCACGCGCCTGTTGCCACGTTGCGACGGAGCGTTCGTACTTGTCACAGAGTTCGGCGGCACGTTTAACGAGTGCAGCATTCGACGGGGCAAGTGTTTCGCGATCAAGGCGAACATTGTCTTCAAGACCCGTACGCGTATGCCCACCTGCCGCGATGGACCATTCATTCACGACGATCTGATTTGCCCCAATTCCTGCGGCACACCATTCAGCGTCGGGCGCACGTTCAGTCATGATCTTGGCATAAAAATCAAAGACTTCCTTGTCGACCGGCATCGCGTTTTTTACACCCATGACGAACTGAACGTAGAGTTTGCCGGGCAAAGCGCCGTTTTTGTTCATATGAATGGCCTGTAGGATGTGGCTTAGATCAAAGGCTTCGATTTCCGGAGTGACCTCGTATTTGTGCATCTCTGATGATAACCAGGCGACCAGATCAGGACTGTTGGTATAAACACGTGTCGGAAAGTTTACCGAGCCAACCGACAAGGACGCCATATCTGGACGCAGGGGCAGCATTCCGCCGCGTTCTTTTTCAGCGCCTGATCGGCCACCTGTCGAAAACTGGATGATCATGCCGGGGCAATGCTTTTCTAGCCCTTCTTTGAGACGCGCAAATTTTTCCGGGTCCGACGTGGTTGTCTGATCGTCGTTGCGCACATGTGCATGTGCAATAGTTGCCCCCGCCTCAAAAGCTTCGTGAGTGCTTTCGATCTGCTCCTCCACGGTGATTGGAACAGCCGGGTTGTTTTCCTTGCGTGGCAGGGAGCCGGTGATGGCGCAGCAGATGATGCAAGGCTTGGTCATGATGGGCTTCCACTTTGGGTGCCCGCCAACCCATGGCTGGCGGGTAAATCATTCAGACGTCGAAGAAAACGGTTTCGTCTTCACCTTGCAGCTTGATGTCAAATCGATAGATTATCTGGCCATCACGTTCACTACGTTTGGCCAACAGGGTGGCACGGCGACGTTCCCATTCGATTACGTTGAGCACGGGATCTTCGGCATTGGCCTCAACCTCATCTTCAAAATAGATGCGCGTGTTCAGACCGACATTGATCCCGCGTGCAACCACCCATAGGTTGATATGGGGTGCTTGCTGCCCAACGCTGCGAGCGCGTGTTCGGCCCGGTTTGACCGTGTCAAAGGCCCATTCGCCAGTTTCAAAATCGGTTATGACACGACCCCATCCGCGAAAGCCGTCTTCGACGTCTCCTTCGTCTTCCGGGTGGGCGTAAACCCCATCGGCATTGGCTTGCCAAGCTTCCAGCAAAACGTCTTTGATCGGGGAGCCAGTGCCATCTATCACAACACCTTCGATGCGGATGCGTTCCCCTTTGGCATTGGGGCCGGTGATGTCCCATCCTAGTTCTCGCGTGTAGATGTCAAACCCGGCAGCGCCCGGTGCCAGTCCGATATGGACGTAAGGGCCCGCGGTCTGGGACGGGGTCTCTTTCAGATAATTCAGCTCCTGAGGCATCAGTTCCCCTCCAGACGGTTTTCAAACAAGGTAGATCGGCGTCCACGAAGGATGATGTCAAACTTGTAAGCGATGGTATCAAGCGGGATGGTTGAGTTCATATCCAGCGCGGCAACCAATTGCTCGATCGCATTCGGGTCGGGAATGGTGTTCACGATCGGGCATTTCGGTATCAGTGGGTCGCCTTCAAAATAACACTGTGTGATCAGGCGTTGAGCAAAACCGCTACCGAAGATCGACATATGGATATGCGCGGGGCGCCAGCTGTTCACCCAGTTGCGCCAGGGATATGCCCCGGGTTTCACCGTTCGGAAATAGTAGTAGCCATCTTGGTCCGTAATCGTGCGGCCACATCCCCCGAAATTTGGGTCGATCGGCGCCAGATAAGTATCTTTTTTGTGTCGATAGCGGCCACCCGCATTTGCCTGCCACATCTCGACTAGCGTATTCGGAACAGGGCGTCCGTTCTCATCCAGAACCCGGCCATGAAGGATTATCCGTTCACCAATCGCGCTTTCACCGGGTTGGGCGTAGTTGTAGATCAGGTCGGCATCCAACGGATCGACGTCATTGTGACCAAAGACCGGACCGGTGATTTCACTGACCGAATTCTGCAAGGAAATCAGCGAATATTGCGGTGAGCGCGCGACGCTGGTTTTATAATCCTTGGTGTAAGCGGGCGGGTGCCATTCTCGGTCTCTTTGGTAGAATTCGCCAGGCTTGTTCATCGGCGGTTCGCCTCCTTGGGCTGGGATGTTCAGCGCGTTTCCCAGTGTTATTCGTTTTCCATCTCTTGGTAAGTCTGTTTGGCAAGCTTCAGGGCATGATTGGCGCGCGGAACTCCAGCATAGATCGCGACATGCTGAAACGCTTCCAGAACATCCTGCTTGCTTGTCCCGGTCCGGGCCGTCGCGCGGATATGCATAGGTATTTCCTCAAAATTCCCTAGTGCTGCCAGCAAGGCGAGCGTCAGCATTGACCGTTCGCGATCACTGATACCGTCCGAAGCCCAAACGGTGCCCCATGCGCCTTCGGTGATCAAAGCTTGGAAGGGCTGGTCAAATTCGGTCTTGCCGTTCTCGACGTGATCAACATGCGTATCTCCAAGGATACTGCGGCGTACGGCCATACCTTTTTCGAAACGGTCGCTCATAGGCATGTCTCCTTAAGGAATGTGGTCAGGTGACCGGCAAAGGCCCCGGGTTGTTCCACGCAAGGCAGATGACCAGCGTTTTCGATTTCGACAAAACGGGAATCTGGCACAAGCTGCGTCATTGCGCGGACAAGCTCAGAAGGGCTGGCCCCATCTTCTCTGCCACCAATTCCCAGCACCGGCACCCGTAGTGTGGATGTTGACTCCGACAATTCCGTTTCGGCGATCGCGGCGCAGCAGCCGATATACCCTTCAACCGGCGTTCCAATCAGCATATTGCGCCAAGCCTTTGCTTCCGCAGTTGCAAGGAAATCCGATGCAAACCAGCGGTTGAGAATGGCATCGGCAAGGCTTTCGATCCCGCTCATGCGGATGGCGCTGATACGATCCTGCCACATTTGGGCTTCGCCCATTTTGGTGGCCGTGTTCGATAGAACCAGTGCCTTGATCCTCTGGGGTCTTTGCGCTGCAAGGGATTGGCCTATCATACCACCGATAGACAGCCCGACAAACACACAGGTCGAGACTTCCAGATAGTCCAGCAATGCAGCTGTGTCATCCGTCAGATCCGCCATGCTGTATGGGGCTGGTGGGCAACTAGACAAGCCATGTCCGCGCTTGTCAAATCGGATGATCCGCAGACCATTCGGAAGACGCGAAACGATCTTGTCCCAAAGACGCAAATCTGTACCCAACGAGTTTGCAAAGACAATGGGAAAACCATCTGGATCCCCATCCTCTTTCCAGTGCAAGCGCACAGTATTGAGGTCAGCCATTAACATCAGTATGGCAGTCCAACATAGTTCTGGGCAAAGACTGACTGGGCCTCGCGATTGTCACGCAAGAAATTGACATCTGCCTGCTGCATTTTCAGGTCAAACGCGTTCTGCTTTGGGAAACGATGCAACAGATTTGTCGTGGACCAACTGAACCGTTCGGCTTTCCAGATGCGGGCAAGGGCTTTTTCCGAGTATCTGTCAATGCCCTCGCTCTCGCCATCTTCGTAGAATTGACGCAATCCGTTGTAGAGGTAGTGAATATCGCTAGCGGCCGTGTTCAACCCTTTGGCGCCTGTTGGAGGTACGATATGAGCGGCATCGCCGCACAAAAACAAACGTCCCCAGCGCATCGGTTCAGTAACGAAAGACCGAAGGGGCGCGATGGATTTTTCGATCGAGTCTCCGGTCACGAGTTGATCAGCGAATTCATCCGGTATGCGACGCTTTAGTTCCTCCCAAAACGCGGCGTCCGTCCAATCATCGGGCGAATCCGAAAGCGAGCACTGAATGTAGTATCGGCTGAGGTTCTCGTTACGCATCGAGCACAGTGCGAAGCCGCGATCAGAACCAGAATAGATCAGTTCTTCATGCACAGGAGGGGTTTCCGACAAAACGCCGAGCCAGCCAAAAGGATATAGTTTTTCGTACTCCTTGCGGACGGTTAGGGGGATGGTCTGGCGGCTAACTCCGTGGAACCCGTCACACCCCGCGATAAAATCGCAATCAAGCCGGTGTTCTGTGCCCTCAACTGAATAGGTCACATAAGGCGCGTCACCATCGGCATCATGGATACCGACGTTTTCAGAATTGAAGACGATTTTGCCATCCATCGCCTCGCGTGCGTCATACAGGTCGCGAGTTACCTCGGTCTGGCCGTACACGACGACATGTTTCCCGGTCAGTTCACTAAAGTTGATACCAAACTGCGTGTCTTCGTATGTGATGACCGTTCCATCATGAATGAAACTTTCCTTTTCCATCCGATCGGACACACCCGCCTCGCGCATCAGGTCTACAAAGCCTGTTTCAAGAATACCTGCGCGAATGCGACCTAGGACATAGTCCTTGGTCTTCCGTTCAAGCACCACGGATTCGATCCCTTTGCGGTGCAGCAACTGGCTGAGCAAAAGGCCAGACGGACCCCCTCCGATGATGGCGACCTGAGTGCGCATGAGCTCCTCCTCTTTCCCTGCTGAAACACATATTGATTGCCAAAGATTGCAATGTAAAATGAAGATACGTTCGGTTTGGTTGTCGAAAGAGGAAAGTAAGTGATCGACAGGCGCATCAAGTTTCGCCACATTCAGTGTTTTGTTCAGATTTGTCGGGAACAAAGCCTCAAAGTTGCGGCCGAGAAACTGTTTCTGACCCAGCCAGCCATTTCAAAGACGCTGAAAGAGCTGGAAGAGATTATGGGTGCCACCCTGCTGGTGCGGAACCGATCAGGTGTGTCCCTAACAAGGCAGGGAGAGGTCTTTCTTCATTTCGCCGAAATGTCACTTGCAGCGATTCAGCAGGGTTTTACGGGCGTTGAACAGGTTGGGGCGCAGGGGAAAACACGATTGTCAGTCGGTGCGTTGCCTTCGGTCGCCGCGCGCCTGATGCCGGATGTAGCGACAGAATTTGCAGAACTGGCGCCGCAGACAAGTCTGCGAATTATGGACGGCCCACATGGATATCTGGTTGAAAGATTGCGGCTGGGAGATTTGGATCTTGTGATTGGCCGCTTGGGTCAGGCTGACACGATGCAGGGAATTTCGTTTACGCAGCTCTATGAAGAGAGGGTAGAATTTGTCGTCCGCGCCGGGCACCCGTTGTTGTCCAATCCCGATGTAAAACGTATTGGCGAGTGGCAAGTTATCTATCCCCCAGAAGGTTCTGCTATACGATCTCTGGTAGATCGGTTCCTTATTGCCCATGGTGTCGGCGAGATTGAGCAGCGTCTGGAGACCGTTTCGGGGGCCTTTGGGCGTGTTTACACACGCAGGACGGATGCGGTTTGGGTTATCTCGGCAGGGGTCGTAGCTAACGAAATCGCGGATGGCCACATGGTTGCTTTGCCTTTCGAAACATCCATTACGCGCGGCCCTGTGGGGTTGATGCATCGGCCGGATGACATTCTGTCTCCGCAGGCTCAGGTGTTCAGCCTTGCAGTAAACAACGTGCTGGATCGGTTAGGGTTGAAATCGAGTTAGCAGGGAACCTGGGCGCCCTCTGCAATGGTCGGAGGCGCATCATTCAATGCATCCCGCGCAAAACCAGCAGCGGCCTTGTATTTGGCCATGAATGTAGCACGTTCGTCCGCTGGGATAACATCGTCGATGTTATCGAAGTCTCCCCCACAGCGGTCATTGACTATGTTCAACAGCCCAAAAGGCCCGGCCCCACGATTGCGTAGGATCAATTGGGAAACGGGTTCGCACAGTGTTTTGTTATAGTCTGCAAGCGCGTCCAGGTTCAGGCCATGATCCAAGAATTTTGCGCCAAGCGTTCGCGCATCAATGATGGCTTGGCTGGCCCCGTTCGAGCCGGTCGGATACATCGCGTGTGCTGCATCACCCATCAAGGCAACCGGACCGTCCACCCAGCTTGGGATAGGATCGCGATCGATCATCGGGTTTTCGTATGTGGCATCTGCATTGCGTATCAGTTCGGGCACGTCGAGCCAGTCATATCTCCAACTTTCAAAGTGATGGGCGAAATCCTCGGTGCCTACCTGTCTGAACCATCCGGTGGTCTCGTGGGCGGTAGGATCATCATATGTGACTTCGGCAATCCAGTTGATCAGGGCCATCCCGGTTTTGGGATCAGGATGCGAGATCGGGTACATCACCATCCGGTGCTTATGCGTGCCAAGCCCAACAAAGGATGAGCCCGTTCGTATGGGTTGCGCCAAGGTCGTCCCGCGCCACATGATGGCCCCGCCCCAATGGATCGGAGGTTGTTCGGGGTGCATCTGCGCCCGAATTGCTGAATGGATACCGTCTGCACCGATCAAAACGGTTCCGGTTTCCCGGATTTCTCCGGCATCTGTCTTCAGTATGGCCGTGACGCTTCCATCCGGGTTGATCTCGTATCCTGTGGCCCGTGCTCCCAGACGAACATACGCGGCCCCAGCGCGTTCAACAAAACAGCGATACAGGGCCATGTGGAACTCGCCACGATGAACGGCGTATTGGGGCCAATGGTACCCCGCATAGGTTCCACGGGGTTCGGCGTAGATCTCTTGTCCTTTAAGGCCCAATAGCGCCCATTCTTGTGCGGGGACTCCAAACCGATCAAGATCTTCTGGTGTAATCCCAAGGTCAAAAAGCTCACGCACCGCGTTGGGTTGTAGATTGATTCCGACGCCCAACGGTTTCAATGTGCGTACGCTTTCAAACACCACACATTCCACCCCGATCTGATGCAGGGTCAGCGCAAGAGAGAGTCCTCCAATTCCGCCGCCAGAGATGAGTACGCGTCGATCAGTCATGCTGCGTTAGCCTTTTCTGAGGAGTCGTC
Source organism: Ruegeria sp. HKCCD4884 (assembly GCF_013110855.1). Taxonomy (NCBI): domain Bacteria; kingdom Pseudomonadati; phylum Pseudomonadota; class Alphaproteobacteria; order Rhodobacterales; family Roseobacteraceae; genus Ruegeria; species Ruegeria sp. HKCCD4884. The sequence goes on along the minus strand of NZ_WVRJ01000007.1, from coordinate 223,903 downwards.
TGGTGAAAGCGTTTAGTTCCGCTGTTTATCGGTGCCAAACGTCAACCGCAGATCCGCGCGATCCGTTCCGGTTCAGGATGGTGCTCTGCAGCGGTACACAAACGGGCACGCAGACAGGCCAGTAAGGTTTCGGTGGTCGCCTGCATGAATGAATGGGCAAGTCCGGATGGATCACTTCTAGACAGCTCTGCGCGGCCCTGTCGCCAGCTTTCATAAGTTAAAGTGATTTTGGAAGATTGCCATCTAGCGCTCTCTTTCTCAACAAATGCTTCAAAGGCATCACCTGCCGGTCCTTGGGCGAGTCGTGTCGCCAGCATGCGCGCATGTATTCCGTTGGCCCCCTCATAGATTGTCGTGACCCGTGCATCGCGATAGGTCTGTTCGATCCGATACTCGCGCAGATAGCCATAACCCCCTAAAACCTGCATTCCCAGTTCTGCAGCGCGCATACCTGCCTCGGTGCAATAGACCTTGGTAACGGGCGTCAAAAACTCGACCAGATCAGGATTGCTGCCATCTTCCAGCGTGACGAAGGCAAGATGCGCCATTGCCCGACCGCTGATTGTCAGCCAGTCAATTTCGTCCAGCATGCGGCGCACGTCTGCATGTTGTTCCAATGTGACCTGAGCTCCGTCTGAACCCCGCCCCTGAATGCGTTCGGCTGCATAGCTGCTGGCTATGTCATAGGCGCGCGCGGCATGGGCAACCCCTTGCAAGGCAACATCTGCGCGGGCGTGGTTCATCATCGTGAACATTGCCGTCAGGCCCTGACCTTCTTGCCCGATCAACTCAGCCTGCGCCTCGTCGAACGCCAACTGACAGGTGGGAGAGGCGTGAAGCCCCATTTTCTCTTCAATCCGGGTCACGCTGACCGCATTTCGGCTGCCATCGGGCAGGGTGCAGGGGCAAAGAAACAGCGACAAGCCTTTGACACCATCATTAGAGGTGCGTGCAAGAACCAGATGTAGAATCCGCTTGCTGATGTTCTGATCCCCGCCCGAAATAAAGATCTTCTCGCCCGTGATGGACCAGCCTTCGTTACTCTGTTCCGCTTTGCATCTTACGCGTGAAAGATCAGATCCCGCACCAGGTTCGGTCAGACACATCGTCGCCAGCGTTTCCCCGGAGGCAAGCGGCGGCAGGTGGCGGTTTTTCTGATCTTCGGTGCCAAAGCGCAGCAGCGTTCGCGCCGCGCCGGGGACAAGACCCGTCACCATCTGCATGCTGTGATTGGCGCCGGAAAAGATCTCGGACGTGATCGCGAGCATCAGCGCGTCCATGCCCTGACCGCCATAGGATTCGGGCACAGTCAACGACGGCCAACCCTGTTCTGCATAAGCGGCGTAGGCGGCACCAAATCCATCGGGCATCGAGACGCGACCGTTGCGCAGCGCGCATCCCTGCATGTCACCGGGTTCGTCCAAGGGCGCAATTTCGCCTTCGGCGAAAGCTGCGAAATGCCCCCCGATCTCGGAGGCAAATTCGCTATCCCAGTTAGCCAAGGCGCCTGCCTCGGCAATGTGGTTGAGCGAAAACATAATGTCTTCTAGAGGGGCCTGGAACGGTTTCATTCTGTGTCTCCAATAGGGAAGAACGTCAGGTATCATTCGTTCTAGAATGGGACCGGTGCCGCTGTTCCCATCTTTTTGATTTCGGTAGTGTAGGGCGGGCTAGCAAACCCGGTGATAGGCGATTTCCACGGCACCAGACCGGCGGATACCAGCGCAGATGAACAGGGTATTGTTCACCCAGCGGTATCGTTCGTCGCCGGTTTCCAGACGAGCAGCGGTACGCATGTAATACAGCGCAGGGTCCACATCTTCACCTTTGGCAAGGCAGTCCATGACTTCGGCTGGTCCGTGCCGCGTGCCGATGTTGACGATTTCGATTACAGCGCCGTCTCTGGTGCGCAGGGCATATCGCGTGTCCAAATGAGTTGCGCCGTCTTCGAATATCGTTTGCCAGTCAGCGCCGAGGTTTAGAACGTCACCTGTAATGTCAGGTCCTAGCGCCGCACCCCCAACAATTGGAATGATGCGGCGTTGACCAGCCCGTCCTTGCCCAAGCGAGAGGGGAGAGGACAGCTCGACCCGAAGGGTAAAGCTATGTTCGAGAGTAGGGACGGGGATCTGCATTAGTCCATCAGCCCCAGCAGGCGTGCGGCATTGTTCTTGATTATGTCCTCGCGCAGGTGGTTCTTGATATCGATTGCTTCGAAATCAGCCAACCAGCGTTCCGGTGTGATCATTGGCCAGTCAGAGCCGAACAGCACCTTTTTCCTAAGGATCGAATTGCAATACCGCACTAGGATAGGGGGGAAGTATTTTGGCGACCAGCCCGACAGGTCGATATAAACGTTGGGCTTGTGCTGCGCGACTGAAAGCGCCTCTTCCTGCCAAGGGAAGGACGGGTGCGCCATAATGATCTTCATGTCCGGGAAGTCGACGGCAACATCGTCAAGAAACATGGGGTGCGAGAATTTCAGGCGCATCCCATTGCCTCCAGGCATGCCGCTGCCTACACCGGTCTGCCCAGTGTGGAACAGGCCAATGCACCCATGCTCTGCCAACAAATCATAAAACGGATATGCCATACGGTCATTGGGATAAAAGCCCTGCATCGTCGGGTGAAATTTGAACCCCTTGACGCCGTGGTCTTCGATCAAACGGCGGGCTTCGCGCACTGCCATTTTGCCTTTCCAGGGATCAATTGATGCAAAGGGGATCAGGATATCGCTGTTGCGGCTTACCTGCTCAAGCACTTCGTCATTCGAAAAGCGGCGATAGCCGGTTTCGCGTTCGGCATCGACCGGAAAAATCACCGCTGCAACGTTCTGCGCGCGAAAATGAGCTGCCGTTTCATCAATGGTCGGTTGCACGATCTTGGCGTTGAAGTATTTCGCCATGGCCGCTTGCAGGTCATCATAGCCATCGTCGCTGTGGCACCCGCAAGGTTCTTCGGCATGCGTATGAATATCGATTGCGCGGACTTTGGAGATATCAACCATATCCGTGTTCCTTTCTTAAATCGAAACAGTTACTGGATCGGCATTGTTGTACAGCCGTTCCAACAGGTCTTTGCGTCTTGTAAGCACCTTTCGGAAATTAAGGTTTCCCTTGGCCGTCATCTCACCTTCCGGCATCGAAGCGGGCTCACTAAGAACGATCGCGCGCGAGATCAGCGTCGAACTGCCCGAGATTTCCCGTGCCCGCTCAGCAAGACGGCGATGGATTTCTCCTTGCAGCAATTTGCAGACATAGGCGCCATCCTGGTCGTTCACATCAAACCCTTCGCGTTTCAGCTCAGCCATGTCTGGGAAAATCATCACGCCGATTTGATCCCGGTCGGCTCCAGTTATCACCAGATCAGTCGCCAGCGGCGCAAGGCAGGTCAGCATATCCATACGCAACTGGGCTGCACGGACCCATGTACCGGTCAACAGCTTGAAGTCTTCTGAAATGCGGCCGTCAAACTTCATGCCCTTGTTGACGTCATTCATGTCGATGAACTGCATTGCGTCGCCAGTGATAAAGAAACCTTCTTCGTCAAAAGCGTCTTTGGTCTTGTCAGGTGCTTTAAAATACCCCGGCATCAGGTTCGGGCCTTTGACCCGCATTTCACAACGCATGTCTTCATCGGGGATAAGTTTGAGCGTCACACCGTTCATAGGCACGCCAACAATGCCCGACCGATCGATCGGTTCGCTTTGCATCATAGTGGCGGGGGCCGTTTCGGTTAGCCCCCAGGACGATGTCATCAGGGGAATTTCACCCTTGACCTCCATGGCCATGTTCTCGAAGCCCGTCCAGATTTCCTGTGGAAGAGACGCGCCAGCGTAGAATACAAGATCGAGGTCCTGGAAAAAGCGTTTGCGCAGATCGGTATCGTTCTGCAGCGCGCCAAGCAACATGGAATACCCGGCAGGGACGTTAAAGCTGAGTGTACCTGTTACCATCGACAGGTTTTCAAGCGTGCGGTCGAACAGGCCTTTGACCGGTTTGCCATCGTCGATATAAAAGCTGCCCCCATTGGCGAGCATCATGTTGAAGTTGTGTGATCCGCCAAACACATGGTTCCATGGCAGCCAATCGACAACGCGCGGCGGCCGGGTGCGCAAAAAGGGTAGGGCGTCTGCCAACATAGTCTGGTTGACGCACATCATGCGTTGGGTGGTCATGACGCCTTTGGGTGCCGAGGTTGATCCACTGGTCATCAGAATCTTGGCTACACTTTCAGGGCCAACTTTGGCGTAGGCGGCTGCCAGATCAACGCTTGCATCACCCTTCAGCAGCTCCTCGAACGGAGTCACATTGGGTTTTTGTCCCGTGCGCGAGGCGATAATCTCGATACCGTCGAGCGCATCCAGAGCCAATGCTTCGCCATATTGATCCGCATCGATGACATACGCCATCTTTGGGCCCACCAGTTCGATCGCGTGTCGCAGTCGACCATGTGCTCCGTGGATCAGTGAATATTGTTCGGCCACCGGCGCTGTAGGTATGCCCACATATTGCGCTGCCAATGACAGCAGCCCGTGGTCAACACCGTTGCCCGACATGATGATAATCGGGGTGTCAGGACCCATGCCGCGCGCCAGCAATGCGCTGGCGATTGCGCGAACTTTTTGCAAGGTGCTCGCATAGCTTTCCTCGCGCCAGCCTGCGCCGCTGCGTTCTGCGATGAAGGTGCGGTCCGGAACCTTCTTTGCCCAGTCCTGCAGCCAGACGCCGGTCTTCTCAACAACCGGGCCCAATGCATAGTTGGAACGCAGCAGGATGGTGCCGTCGGGCCGGTCTTCGCGAGCAACCGAGTGGGCCAGAAACTCTGAGGTGCGTTTCAATTTCCTGTCTCCTATCTGGATTTCTCGATCGCTTTCATCGCGGTCAAAACAGTGTCGAGTGTGTCTTGATCGATACCGCGCAGCAGCTGCTTTTCATGTGCAGAAACTGCGGCAACTGCCTTGTTGTAAAGCTGCCGACCGGCCAGCGTCGCCTTGAGAGCGTAGGCGCGGCGGTCGGTCGGCACGCGGTCGCGCACGATCAACTCGCGGCGTTCCAGCTCGTCGATGATGACCACAAGGTTTGGGCGTTCGATGTCCATCGCATCAGCCAGCTGAGACTGGCGCAGGCCAGGGTTGTCGACGATCATAACCAGCGCGGTGTAGGTCAACATACGCAGATCAAAGGGCTTTAGCGTTCGGGTTAGATCGTTTTGGACAACGTTGAAGGCGCGTTTCATGTGGTAGCCGATAAAGCCACGCAACGTGCTATCGTCGACGTCTATGACTTCGGCGGCTTCAGTTGTGGAAGATACAGTTTTTTTCATCGTCCTACCTGAAGTTTGGGGCGCGCTTTTCAAGGAAAGCGTTTAAGCCCTCCTGTGCGTCGGGAGTGGTTTGTGAGAGGGCAGCGGCAAGAGATTCTGTGTACAGCCCATCGGCCTGAGACATGTCGTTGATCCGGGAGATCGATTGAACCATCAGATAGTTTGACAAGGGGGCGTTGCGGGAAACCTTACCGGCCAGTGTTCGCGCCAACTCCATCGCCGTTCCATCTGCGACTGAGTAATGCGCAAGGCCCAATGAAAGCCCTTCGTCCGCACCGTATTTGCGACCGGTGAGCATCATCTCGGTCATGCGATCCGGCCCTAACAGGCGACCAACGCGCGCCGTGGCGCCACCGCCAACAAAGATACCACGCCGACCCTCGGGAAGCTGAAAAATGGTGGATGCTTCTGCAATTCTAACATGCGTAGACGCGGCCATCTCCAAGCCGCCACCGATTACAGCGCCGAACATTGCCGAGACTGTGATCAGCCCCCCAAACTGGATCTTCTCCATGACGGTATGCCAGTGGCGCGAATGATGCAGGTTGTCTTCGGCGGAGCGGTGGACATGCTCGGACAAATCCAGACCCGAACAATAGTGGCCCTCCACGCCAGTCAGGATAACAACGCGAACATCTGCTGGTGGATCGAAGTAGAAGGCTTGTAGCGCCTCCAAAAGCTCTTCGCACATTGCATTGCGTTTGCCCGGACGATTCATGGTCAAAGTCGCGATCGGGCCTTCGACCTGGATATCGAGAATGGGTTCAGACATAGGGGGCTCCTTAACGAGGCGGCAGACGCACTGCACCATCCAGACGTATTGTGGTTCCGTTCAAGAAAGGATTTTCAACGATTTGTTCGGCCAGCAACGCGAATTCATCGGGTTCACCAAGACGGGCTGGAAAGGGAATGTTCGCAGTGATTTTTGCTGCAATATCTTCGGGCAGACCCTCCATCATCGGCGTGTGGAATAATCCTGGTGCTATCGCCATGACGCGAATGCCGTTTTGGGCAAACTCGCGTGCAGCGGGCAGACACATCGAGGCAATCGCGCCTTTCGACGCTGCATAGGCTGCTTGGCCCAATTGACCATCTTGCCATGCAACCGAGGCCGTATTGATGATCACGCCACGTTCGCCGTCGGATAGCGGTTCCAAATCGAGCATGCGTTTGGCCGCATAGCTCATGACGTTATAGGTGCCGAACAGGTTCACGCGCAGGGTTTTCTCAAAGACATCGAATGAGAGTTTCCCTTCACGCCCAACTATGCGTGCGGCCATGCCAACACCGGCACAACTGACTGCGATGCGAGGCGCGGAACCTAGGGTCCCGGTGACTGTGTCAAATGAAGCGGCAACTGCAGCTTCATCGGCAACATCCGTTTGCACGGCAACACCATCAATCTCCTGCGCGACCTGGCTAGCCGCTTCGATGTTGAAATCCAGGATGGCAACCTTTGCGCCCTGGGCAGCAAAGCGACGCGCGGTGGCTGCTCCCAGACCGCTACCACCCCCGGTGACCAGAGCAACATTTCCGCTTAAGTACATGAGGGAACCTCCATTTTTGTATGATCTATCATTGTTTTGTCTCATATCTATTTTTTTGGATAGACGGCGCACCGTTTACTAAGTTGTTTCGTTTATGGAATTAGAAAGAGCGTGACGGCGGGGAAAAGCACCAAAATGATGACCCGGACAATGTCAGAAGTGACGAACCACATTACAGCCTTGTAGGTTTCTACCATTGGGGTGCTGCGATCCATTGCGTTGATGATAAAGAGGTTCATCCCGACTGGAGGCGTGATTAGTCCGACCTCCACAACAATTAGAACCAATATCCCAAACCAAATGGCGACATGTTCGGGACTCATTCCAAAATCTAGAACGCTGATGACCGGAAAGAAGATCGGGATCGTCAGCAGAATCATTGAAAGGCTATCCATTAGGCAGCCAAAGACCAGGTAGAACGCCAGGATCAGGGTTAGTACCATCCACGGGCTCAGACCCAGGCCAACAACCCAATTGGAAAGCTCCTGAGGCACCTGAGTCAACGCAAGGAAGCTGTTGTAAAGGCCCGCGCCCAACACAATGAAAAAGATCATTGCGGTGCTGGTTGCCGTAGCAATGATGCTTTCCACAAAGACTTTCCAGTTTAAATTTCCCGAGACCAGAGCGATCAACCCTGTACCCGCGGCCCCTACTGCAGCGCCTTCTGTGGGTGTAAACCAACCCAGATAGATTCCTCCCACCACAAGGCCGAACACCAAAAGTACAGGCCATACATCCAAAAGCGCGCGCATGCGCTCTGCATATGGGATGGCCTCACGCGTTCCAGCAGAGTCAGGGTAAAGCCGGACGTAAATTGAGATTGTGATTATATAACCGATCGCGGCCAGAATGCCTGGTACAAAGGCTGCAAGGAACAGCTTTGCGATGTTTTGTTCGGTCAGTATTGCGTAGATTACAAGGATCACTGATGGCGGGATGAGAATCCCCAGGGTACCACCGGCCGCCAGCGTCGCAGTCGAGAAACCACCAGAATAACCATACCGACGAAGCTCTGGTAAGGCGACCCGGCTCATGGTCGCTGCTGTCGCCAGCGATGATCCGCAAATTGCACCAAATCCGGCGCATGCACCGACTGCGGCCATCGCAACGCCACCCTTGCGATGCCCAAGCCAGCTTTCGGCCGCTTTGAATAGGGCCGACGACATGCCGGAAAGGGTGGCAAATTGGCCCATCAACAAAAACATCGGGATGATGGTCAGCGAGTAACTGGAGAACGTCGAATAGGTTTCGGTCTTTAGCTTGGCCATGAACATATTGGTTCCGCCCATGGCAAAAAAAAGTCCGCCGATACCGCATAGAAACATCGCAAGGCCAATCGGCGCGCGCAGAAAAATCATAGTCAGAAGGATTGGAAAGGACAGGTAGCCCAACTCAAGCATGCTCAATGGACTGCCTCCCCGGCATAAGGAAGTATGTGACGTCCGGTAACCAATTCAACGACTCGCGCGATGGCGCAGTAGATGGCAACCACTGAGGCGACGACAGCAGCGAGGAAGCTCAGCCCATAGGCCCACCACACCGGGAATTGCAAAAGGAAGGTGGTTTCACCGTAGGCCATCTTGCTTTCCATTCCGACGTACAAACGCCATGTTATAAGAACGATCACGGCTGTGAGGACCAATTCCCAGAAGGTAATGAGGGCCTTGTTTGCTTTGATTGGAAGTGCGTTTGTGAATACATCGACCGTCGCGTGGCTGCTGTAGAGCTGGCATATCGGCAAAAAAGCAAAGATCGAAAAGGCGACACCGGCCTCCACTAGCTCAAAGTCCCCGTTTAGTGGACCAACGCCTGTAGCAATTAATGCACTGGCAGCAGAGTCAGAGATGGATTTCAAAAACTCTGAATGACCAAACGTATTCAGCCCGCGTCCGATGACGCTGACGCATGTCAACACGACCAACAGGGTTAGGACCAGTCCACCTGTGATGGCCATGAAGCGCGCAAAGCGTTCCACCAATCTCTGCATGATGATCTCCGGATAAGTGTCCCCAGAGCTTTAGATCGCTCTGGGGAGGAAGTCGCTTAGTTCGAGTGTTGCTCGATCAGTTCAAGCGCTCGGGAACGGAGGCCAGTACCGTCCATTCCTTTTTCGTCCATTTCGGCAATCCAGGCATCAGTGGTGGGCTGCGCGGCAGCTTTCCACTCCGCAACCTGTTCTGGCGACAACGTTATTATATTATTGCCGCGATCCACGGCCTGCTGTCGTGGGCCTTCGTCGTCCATTTGCATCTGTTTGCCAGCAAATGCCGAGAACTCAAGGCCTGAGTTTGCATCAATGATTGCTTTCAGGTCGTCAGGCAGAGCATCCCAGCGGTCCTTGTTCATCGCGAAGATGAAGGTCGTGGTGTAAAGCGAGTCATCACCAAAGGTGGTGTGGTTGTCGACCAGCTCATTCACTTTTAGGGCGCCGGTGACCTCCCAAGGGATGACTGTGGCGTCGATTACCCCTTTGGACAGTGCTTCAGGAACCGCGGGGACGGGCATGCCTACCGGCGTCGCTCCCAACGAGCCAAACATACCATTGGTCACGCGCGTCGGTGCGCGAAGTTTGACACCGTTTAAGTCTCCTACACTTTCAATTGGCTTCTTTGAGTGGATCAAACCTGGTCCATGTACCCAGAGACCAAGAACCTTCAATTGCTTGAAGTCTTCATCCATCATCGTCTCTTCCGCTAATTCCCAATACGCACGGGACATGGCTTCGGCATTTGTCATGGTAAAAGGCAGCTCAAATACCTCGGTGCGCGGGAATCGACCCGGCGTGTATCCCGCAACAGTCCACACGATGTCCGCCACTCCGTCGATGGCCTGATCAATCAGTTCAGGGGGTTTCCCGCCGAGCTGCATGGCTGGGAAGCGCTGGATTTCGATGCGCCCGTCGGATTCGGCTTCGATCTTATCCGCCCAGACATCGAGAATGTTTTTGGGAACATTTGCCTTTGCGGGCAGGAATTGATGCATGCGCAAAGTAACGTCTGCCGCGAATGCACTCGTGGTCACGGCGCTAAAGGCAATTGCTGCTACCGCAGTCTTGAGAATGGTTCTGCGAGTCTTATTCATGGTCTCCTCCCTTGATGACCTCAAAGCCGTTGTGTCATCGACAACAATTGGCCTCTACAATGATTATATCGCATAACAATATGCATCTAGCTTTTTTCGTTCTTTCGGTTCTTGTAGTTGGCATAGGCCGGGGTGTAGTGGGTCTGACTCTTGCGCGTTTCAATAACAGTTCATTGCTTTTTGTATGACTTTTAGGCGCCGGGTTAGCCGGTACTAAAACTGCTTAGATCTCCACCCAATCCCGCGCAGACAGCAAGCTATGCCCGCAACTAGAACTCCTCCAGAAAGTAGTTTGCCTATACAAACCCAAAAGGTAAATTGATGATTTATAGGTTATAGTTTCCAATTTTAGAAACTATAACGTTGCCTTCTATGGGTTGGTCGGGATGTGAAATTGGTTCACTAAGTGCAGAATCAGCTTCAATTTGGCGTTCTAGGCCTTGTCTTCTCGCAGGGCGGTTTCAATCAACTTTAAAAATACATCACGGCTTACGTCATCCAGCCCGTCCAAAATGTCATTTTGAAGATTGAATACGACTGGAAGAGCCTTTTGAAAAAGCTCGTTGCCTGCTTCTGTCAGTCGCACTTCGCGTGCACGTCGATCTTTGGTGCTTACTGTGCGTACTACCAATCCTTTCTTCTCAAGCCGATCGATTACGCCTCCGATGGTGGCGCGATCATAAGCAATGAGAGTCGCGATCTGAGCCTGATCCAATCCGGGTACTGAGCGAATGGCGTCCATTGCCGAAAACTGGACAGGCGTTAGATCCAATCCTTCTTGTTGAAGTTTGGACGCAAAAACCTGTGTGGACTTCTGGTGCAAACGCCGGATCAGGTGTCCGGCCATGCGAGTCGCTTTCATAGAGGCCTCAAAGGTTGGGTCTTCTGGTTTCGGTAGTCTCCAGCAGATACAATTAGGATGCAATAAGATATGTGTACATATTATTCTTGCGCCTTTTGATTAATAAGTATACATACTAATTTGAACTTTCGTTCGATGTGCACAATAAGGGGGATGACGATGCAATTTTACCTGGACGGCTTTCGTGGTGGTGACCCAGACATAAAAAATGCGTCGCCCAGGCGGCGAGACATGTCAGAGCACGCTCCGCTACCCGAAAAAGTTGATGTTCTTATCGCTGGAACCGGACCTGCAGGATTGTGCCTAGCGGCGCAGCTGTCGCAGTTTCCCGAAATCGAAACCATGATCGTGGAGCGTGATCCGCGAAATATCAACAAAGGTAAAGCCGACGGCATCAATATCCGCACCATGGAAATGTTTCAGGCCTTTGGAATTGCCGAGACAATCAAGCGCGAAAGTTACTGGGTCAACCAAACCAGCTTCTGGATGCCTGATCCTAAGAAGCCAGAAAACATCAAGCGCATTGGGCGTGTCCAGGACGTGGCGGATGACTCATCGGAAATGCCTCATATTTTGATAAATCAAGCGCGCCTGCATCAGTTGTTTTTGAATGTGATGGCAAATTCACCTGCCCGATTGGCACCAGACTACAGCTGGTCTGTAAAAGACGTGCAAATCGATACGAGCATCGATGACTACCCGGTTACCGTCACGCTTGAAGATACGGGTGTAGATTGGGGACAAACCCGCAAGGTGCGCGCAAAATACGTTGTCGGCTGCGATGGAGCGCGATCCAACGTGCGCCGTGCCATAGGTGGGAAACTGAACGGTGACACGGCGCATCAAGCCTGGGGTGTTATGGATATACTGGCGAATACGGACTTTCCGGATGTGCGTCAGAAATGTTTGATCACTTCAGCGCGTGAGGGAAACATACTCATCCTACCGCGCGAAGGTGGTTATCTTTTCCGCATGTATGTCGAGTTGGAAAAGTTGCGAGAAGATGAGCGGGTGGCCGAACGAGGATTTGATGAAGCAGACATGATCGCGGCGGCCAATCGGATAATGAACCCTTACACAGTCGATGTGAAAGAAGTCGTCTGGTGGTCCATATATGAGATTGGCCATCGTATAACCGACCGGTTTGATGATGTCCCCGAGAGCGAAGCTGTAACGCGAACCCCACGTGTCTTTACCGCTGGGGACGCGTGCCACACTCATAGCCCCAAAGCAGGTCAGGGGATGAATGTGTCAATGCAAGATGCTTTCAACCTTGGCTGGAAGCTGGCGCATGTTTTGCAGGGGCGTTGTTCTCCCAGCTTGCTGCATTCCTATTCCGCCGAACGTTGGGTCGAAGCAAAGCGATTGGTTGAAACCGACCACGCATGGGCCCGCATCATGTCAGCACCACCAGGTCAAAGTGAGCTCGACGACGGTGATGAGCCTCGTTTTGTTCGGGCCTTCAAAGAGAACCTTGAGTTCACGGGTGGTCTGGCTGTGAAATATGACCAATCCAAGCTTATCGGAGCACCAACCCATCAAGCTCTTGCAGCGGGTCAGGTGATTGGAAAAAGGTTCCATTCTGCTCCAGTGGTGCGGGTGTCGGATGCCAAACAAATGCAACTGGGTCACGTTGCATTGGCGGATGGCCGGTGGCGGATCTTTGCGTTCGCTGGCCGCGATCACGAGCCCATCTACCAACTTGCCGAATGGATGGAGCAGAACGAGAATTCGCCTGTCATGAAAAACATCCGACCGGAAGAATGCGCCGATGCCCTAATCGACCTACGCGTGGTATTTCAGGAAACCTTTGACCAACTTACCTACGAGGAAATGCCATCGCAGCTTAAGCCTAAAAAAGGCAAACTTGGGTTGCAGGATCACGAGAAAGTTTTTTGTGTCGATCACAAAGGGCAGGGTGACATCTACGAAATGCGTGCGATCAATCGCGTTGATGGGTGCACTATAATCGTGCGTCCCGACCAATATGTCGCCAATGTCCTACCTCTAGCAGATTGGGACTCTCTAGCTCGTTTCTTTGAAGAGATTTACGGTTAGACACCACTCAATAGGGGACTGTCGATACGGCGACAAGCAGTTGTCTCCACGCTCGCCCTGACGCCCAGAGGGCTAAGTGTTTTCACCTCGGATTGCATCACAGACCGCGTCTGTCACTTGTGGGGTCGTTGCGTTCCCTCCTACATCTGGTGTCAAAATGCCATCTGCACAGACTTTTTCGACGGCGCGCATCAGGCGGCATGCTGCGCAGGGCTCACCCAGATGGTCGAGCATTTGCGATGCGGTCCAGAATGTGGCTACTGGGTTCGCGATTCCTTTACCGGTGATGTCAAACGCAGACCCATGGATCGGTTCGAACATGGAGGGATAGCGACGCTCTGGGTCAATGTTAGCTTTGAGCTCTAACCGAGCGGCCACGAAACTCTTGAACAAGAAATTCGATAAAGGCGCGCGTTTTTGGCGCCAAGTTTCTTCTGTCTGCAAACATTACGACAATCTCTGTGCTTGGAGGAGCGTAGTCCTCAAGGATATGCACCAATTCACCGGACTTGAACTTCTCCTCCGTCAAATACAAGGGGAGCCTTGCAATCCCAATTCCGGCCAACGTCGCGAATAAAATGACGTCTGTACTGTTCCCCTAAAAACGACCTTGCACCTCAAAGTACTTCGTGTCGCTCGGATTCTGATTCCTCCAATAATTGCGCCCATCACCTTCGGAAACCCTAAGACAGTTATGGCTCGAAAGATCAGAGAAGCTTTCAGGTGCTCCGTAGCGAGCCAAATATGATGGGGCCGCGCATAAGACCCGATGGCTGCTCATTATCCGGCGGGAAATGGTGTCCGGATCTTTAGCTTGTTCGGCAAAACAAACGACTGCGTCATAACCCTCGGCCTGCAAATCAATATTCCGGTCCGTAATATCTAACGCTACTTGCACATCAGGAAACTGGTTCAAGAACTTTGGCAACGCTGGGATCAGTTGTGATTTTCCAAACGCCACGGTAGATGCAACTTTCAAATTTCCTCTAGGATTGCCGTCCAATTGTGAAATCAGGTCATGGGCCTCTTTGCACTTGTCAGCCATCGCTTTGCAGCGGTCATAAAACTCTTGTCCTTCTTGCGTTGGAATAACACCGGTTCTCACGCGGTTGAGTAAACGATGCTTTACGTGGTTCTCGAGAACGCTGATCTGTTTGCTCACCGCCGATGGCGTCTGCCCTAACGACCGCGCGGCAGCCGAAATGCTTCCATGGTCAACCACGGTCGCAAATATCAACATTTGTGAAGCGATATCCATCTACACTTACCAACTATGCCGCTTTGGCAAGGGGGCTGTTCCAAAAACCGTGATTGTGAGCGCTATCAAAGTCAACTATTTCTGCATTGCAGCAGGTACGCTGCGATGCAGCAATAGCTGAGGTGTAACAATGGTCTTGTCAGAAGAAGTTGTCTTGAGGCAGGAAGGACGGTTGCGTAGCTTTTGCACATGACCAAACCTGCCTCATTTAAATACTTTAAAACCAGTCCCGAGATCATCCGCTTGGCGGTTATGCTGTACATCCGTTTCCCGCTCTCGCTTCGGAACGTCGAAGATCTGCTGCACGAGCGAGGCATCGACGTGAGCCACGAAACTGTCCGATACTGGTGGAACAGGTTTGGCCCCATGTTTGCTTCTGAAATCAGGCGGAAGCGTGTTCAGCAATTGAGGGCATACTCCAAATGGAAGTGGCATGTGGACGAGGTTTTCGTAAAGGTGAGTGGCAAGCGGCATTATCTTTGGCGGGCTGTTGATCACGAAGGTGAGGTGTTAGAAGCCGTTGTCACCAAACGCCGAAACAAAGCTGCGGCACTGAAATTCCTCAAGAAATTGATGAAGCGACACGGTTGCGCCGAAGAGATCGTCACAGATCGCTTCGCTTCCTACACGCCAGCGCTCAGAGAAATGGGCGCACTCGATAAACAACAGACGGGCAGGTGGCTCAACAACCGCGTGGAGAATTCGCACCTGCCGTTTCGACGACGCGAACGCGCGATGCAGCGTTTCAGGCGCATGCGAAGTCTACAGAAATTCGCCTTAGTCCATACCTCTGTCTACAACCACTTCAACCAAGAAAGATCGCTAGCCAGTCGAGACACCTTCAAGCTGACCCGCGCCGCCGCTCTTAGCGAGTGGCGTCAACTTTGTTCCGGATAGGTTCGCGGTTTTCGCAGCAAACTGAGACTGGTTCGAATTCGTCTGACAGCACCCATCCGGTGTGGGTAAAGCCATCATGGCCTTTATGGACAAGGCTGAGTTAGAGAGTCTTTTGACGCCGCTAACACTGGTAAGTCAGACGCCAAATTCAATTACTGACATAAAGGAGTTACAGGAAGAACTCCGTAAATCCAGGCGTCGGGGCTGGACGTTGGACGATGAGGAACGCTTCCCAGGCATGCGTTGTATTGCAGCACCTGTATTCGACTCTTTGGGAAAGGTTGTGGCTGGCGTTTCGATCTCGGGACCAATTACAAGATTTCCAGACAGTAAGCTCGAAACTCTGGCGGTATCGGTCGTCAAGGCAGCGACGGATATCTCAGAAAGACTGCAAAGCTAGTCTTTGGGAGGTTAATTTCCCGCCAATGAGAATCCCTTTTTTGGGTATCTGCATAGAGCCCAAATTGCCCGATTCCGCGCGGCGCATGAATTTCCGTTGCCGAGTATCTACTCCATGGTCATTCGACAAGGCCAAGCTCTTTGTCGGAGGCAGTAACTGCATACTTTTCCTTGGGGGGCATGGGCCTTGACTGCCAGGGCGGTTCGAAAGTGAAGCTTGAAACGCTGCGACCGTCAGGTAGGGCACCGTTTCCGGCCCCGAGCGCGTAGTCGTAGTAAAGCTTGACGATCTCCTCTTCGGTCACCTGCGCAGTTGAGGGATGCGCCATACTTGCATCACGCCACATCCGCACCCGGTCGTACTCTTTGCCGTCGGGAAGATTAAACCCTTCGTAGTAGTCAAGGAACCAAAACCGCTTGAACATCGGGGTAAAAACAGCCTCTGCCAAACCGAAGTCCTCGAACAAGAATGGGCCAGTCGGATTGTAATGACCTAGGAAATCATCAAGGTCTCGATAAAGCGCGAGAAGTTTACTCAAATGCTCATCTCGGCGCGCTTGATCCTGATTCATGACAAAGAGATAGCCTGCCATTGTGAAGGGTCCTTCGCGGGCAATCAGCATCGACTCAATGGCGTGCTCGGCAGGATCACTGCGGCGCAATGGTGGCCCTGGTAGAGCCTCGTCAAGATAGCGCAGTATCACGAGGCTTTCTTTCAAAATACGGCCGTCGCTGGTTTCAAGCACAGGCAAGGCTGTCGTCCCTCGGGTCTTGGCTAGCAATTCGGGATCGCGCGGTTTGGTGATGTCCACGATACGAAATTCTACCGCATCCGTCAGTCCGCGCAGCGCCAGCAGGATTTCCAGTCGCTGCGAGAAGGGACAGACGGGGATATGATAGACAATGTGTTTCTCAGTCATGGCTTCAATCCAACGGCGGGCCGGTAAAGGCCATGTTGTGCCGCTTGGCGCTCTCTTCGATGGCAGGCATGTCTTCTGGGATACGGCACTGACCGGCTGCCATGTCGGAAAAGAAACCTTCGAATCCGCCCGGTGTCAGGATCACGAGATGGCGGCAAGGTTCGTCGTCTGTCACCTTGAAGGTATGCTCCTTGCCTCGTGGGATGAATACGCTTTCGCCGGCCCCTGCGGTAAACTCTTTGCCTTCCAACCAGAACTTGCATGCGCCGGTGAGGATCACGAAGGTTTCGTCTTCGTTGTGATGCACATGGCGCGGAGGCCCGCTACCCGCAGGGGACCAGCTGTCGACGATGGACATATCGCCGCCTGTCTGTTCTGGGCCGAGGATGGTTTTGTATTTTACGCCGAGCCATTCGATAGCTCCGTCGATTTGGGCCATGTCCTTCATCGTTTCTCTCCATTAGCATCGGATTGAAACGAAAGCGCTTCCGTTGACAGAAGCCTATCCGAAAGCCAACCTATCAGGCAAACCGCAATATCAAATATAGGATATCGGCCAGGTGAATTTCGCTACATTGGACCTCAATCTTTTGCGCGTGTTGGACGCCCTCTTTAGCGAAGGCTCAACTGTCAAGGCGGCCGACAAGCTCGGCATGTCGCAATCCGCAGTCTCCGGAGCATTGTCGCGTCTTCGTCATGCCTTGGACGACCCCGTTTTTGTCCGTCAGGGAAACCATTTGGTTGCTACCGATTATGCGTCCAGGATTGAAACCGGTTTGCGCGAAGAACTCGAACGTCTTGCGGCTCTGCTAGCTCCGCCAGCTACCTTTGATCCGCGAACCGCTGAAGGCACTTTCCGGATCGCCGCCAGCGATTTTTTCGCGGAACTACTGATGCCACCCTTAGGAGATCTCCTGCAAAAGTCAGCGCCCAATCTACGAGCTCAGCTGGTTGATCTGGTTCCGAATGACTATGTGGCCAGTCTTGAACGACGCAACGCTGACATAGCACTGATCCCAGATTTGCTCCTGCCGGACTGGGTCAATCGGGAGCCACTCTTCCATTCGCCGTTCCACGTGATAGCTCGCAAGGGAAATCCAAAGCTTGAGGAGCTTCAGGAAGGAACGCAGATGCACATGGATACGTTCTGCGCACTCCACCACGTCTTGTTTTCTCCAGAAGGGAATCTGGCTGCAATGGGTGATGCTGCACTTAGTCGCGTCGGAAAACAGCGACAGGTTGCGATGACCGTGCCCGTCTTCAGTGGCGTGTGCCGCGCGGTAAGTGAAAGCGACCTCATTGCGCTTGTACCCGCGCAACTTGCAAAGAAAGTGGCCAAGACATTCGGACTTAACGTGTTCGAACCTCCGATGCATATTGAACCGGCGTTGATCATCGGCATCTGGCACAAGCGTTCCGACAACGCCCCGATGGCGGCTTGGATGCGTAGCCAAGTCTTCGAATTGGTGAAGGCGTTGGACTTAGACAGTTAGTCAAACTGTTCTTTGCAGAACCCTTGGAGCAGATTCAAATTGATGTTTCGAAAAACAGAATCGGATAACACAAACCAGCCAATGCAGAAATTTGCTCAGCCGCAACAAACGACAGCTTAGTCCGCTTGGCAGACGTTCAGCAGATTTCAGCGAACGTCCGCTGCCGTTCAATGCAGACCTTCGGGCGAAATTTCTCGGAATGACCACCATCAATGACCGCTTTCCGTTCCTAAGCCGTCATCTGACTGAAAGACTCATATGACTGCCTTGAGCCCAGAGTGACTGATGCTGCAGCTCGAACGAACGTCTGCTTTGCGAAAACTTGAAAGAGTAATTTCGGTCGGCTGACACAGTATGCAGCACGCTAAACGCTATGTCGCAGACGTTACTTCTGAAATCGCTCCGATCAGCTTCGTGATGTCTTCCACCCCGAGCCGAGCGACGTTCACGCGTCCGCCTTTCACAACATGGATGCCGTGATCACGCGTAAGAGCGGTTTCTTGCGCCTCGGTCAGTGGGAGAAGGGAGAACATGCCGGCTTGCCGGGCAATACAGGCTAATTTGTCAGTGCCAAACTCGGCGCGTTCGGTATACGCAATCTGTTTGCGCACCTGGGCGACCCGCGTGCGCATTTGCTCAAGCTCGTCAAGCCAAAGCCCCTTGACGATATCGTCTTGCAAGATCGTGCGCACCACTGATGGGCCATGATCCGGCGCATGGGATGCGCCAGAGCGGACGATTGCGGACACGGCTCGGTGCATTCGGTCTCTGTCGCCCGAGCGCGTTTTCACAAACAACGCCCCCGCACGGTCGCGGTAAATGCCGAAAGATTTGGAAAGGGTGATGCAGACAATGCATTCGGGGAACCGCCCGGCGATCTTGCGCGCCATGGCGCAATCGGCGTCCCAGCTTTGGGCGAAGCCCAGATACGCAAGGTCGATCCAAGGGACGATGCCGCGCGCCTCAAGTAGATCGAGCAACGCGTCGAACTGCTCTGGGGTCATGTCCGCGCCGGTTGGGTTGTGGCAGACGCCCTGCATGAGGAAGACATCGCCCGCACGGGCGGCCTTCAGCCCCTCTAGCATTTGGTCAAAGGTGATCTGAGCCGCAAGCCGGTCGTAGTATGGCACCTGCGCGAAAATCGCTTTGGCCGCACTAAGAATTGGAACGTAGTTGCCATAAGTCGGTGTCTGCAGCCAAACGACGGGCGGTTTCGGCACCTGCGCCAAGAGATCCGCCATAACTCGCAAGGCGACGGCTCCGCCAGAGGTCTGTGCTGAAACCCAACCGTCATCATAGGCATCACCCATGATCTCACGCCCCAGCACACGGCAGTATTCAGCGTCACCGGTCAGCGCGAGGTAGGATTTGCTGGTCTGCGTTTCGACCAGCTTTCTTTCGGCCAACTTGACGGCTTTCAGGACAGGCGTTTGGCCGTGTTCATCCTGATAGATGCCCACGGTCAGGTTGAGTTTGTCCTTGCGGGGATCTGCCGCGAAGTAGTCGGCCCCGATCATGATGGGGTCAACGGGATAGTCCTCAACCTGTTTAAACACCCTGAGTCAGCCCTTCTCCAAGATACCCGTGGTGACCAGCGTCTCGAAGTACTCAACCTTCAAGTCAAAGGACTTCAGGAGCTTCTGAGTGCTCGGTTTGACCACGGCATCGTCAAACGCACCCTTCTCAAAATGCCCCGCTGAAGCGAGGTCGGACCAGAGGCTGGTCACCACCAGTTCATAATTGGTCCCATCCACCTTGACAGCCAAAGACGCGCCAAGATGACCGGGCAATTCAGCCATCTCCCGGAATGTCGTCCGTTCCAGATGGTCCGCGTATTGGTCAAGAACGGCCTGAGACCCGGCCACGGCGCGCCACCATCGAATGATCATTGCTCTGCCTTCCCCAGTTCGACGGCCCGGTCGCGGCAGGCGATCATTGCCTTTGCGATCACGTCCCCAAAGCCGTTCTCCTGCATCGAGACAATGGCCGCATGGGTTGTCCCGTTGGGCGATGTGACACGGGCTCGGAGAACCTCTGGCGCATCTCCCTTGGTGGCCATGGTGGCAGCGCCAAGCGCCGTTTGCAGGGTCAGCGCCTTGGCATCCTCCGGGCGCAGACCCAAAGCGGTGCCGGCCCGGATCATTTCTTCGAGCATCAGAAAATAATAGGCGGGACCACTGCCTGATACAGCCGTGACAACATCCAGAAGGTCTTCACGTTCGACGGTGACGCAAATGCCGAAGGCCTCGATGATGGCTTTAGACGCTGCGCATTGTGCTTCGGTCGTGTGTTCGTTCACGTAAAGCCCCGTCGCCCCCAGACCAAGCAGGGCTGGTGTGTTGGGCATGGTGCGGGCGATGGCGACCGGTCCAAAGAAGCTTTCAAGCGATGCAATCGTAACCCCGGCGGCAATGCTGAGGATCAGCTTGCCAGACAGGTCTGCATCCATCTGTTTGGCCACAGCAGCAATGACCTGAGGTTTGACAGCTAGCACGATGATGTCAGCGGCAGCGGCGCTGGTCACATCGTCTGTTGTGTGGACGCCGTGCTCACTCGCCAGTCGATCCCTCTGGTCGGCATTCGACTCGACAACCGTGATCCACGAGGGTGCCCACCCACTGGCGATCATTCCGCCAATGATGGCCGACGCCATATTGCCGCCGCCGATGAAAGCTATGTTGTCCATGGCTCAGAAGCTCGTGATGACGGTTGCGCCGACCGACTGGAACTTGTCCATGTTCATCAGCGCCTCGGGGGCCGCGTCGATGCTGATCTTGTCACCGACAAGACGGGCAGGGTTCAGCTTGCCGCTTTCGACCATATCGAGCATTGCGCCATAGCGATGGGCTTGCGTCCCGTGGGAGCCGAGCAATTCGATCTCTTGACCGACGATCTTGGGCATTGGCACGGCTGGGGTAGCGTGATCACCCAGCATCAGGCCCACCTGGATGTGCTTGCCCCGTGGCCGCAGGCAGAGGATCGAGTTGGTCATTGTGGCAGGATGGCCAAGCGCGTCCAGCGAGACATGGGCGCCGCCCTTGGTGATCTCCTTAATCGCCCCGACCACGTCGCTCTTGCCGTCAATGGCTGCGACAGCGCCAAGCTCCTTGGCCAGAGCCAGTTTCGCCGGGTCGAGATCGACCCCGATCACATTCGCCCCCGCCGCGCTGGCGATCATCACAGCGGACAGACCAACGCCGCCGCAGCCATGCACGGCGACCCATTGGCCCGCGCTGACTTTGCCTTGGTCGATTACGGCCCGAAACGAGGTGGCGAACCGGCAGCCAAGGCTGGCGGCCGTGGCAAAATCCATCGTCTCAGGTAAGGCAACCACGTTCAGATCGGCCTGATGGATCGGCACATATTCCGCGAAACTGCCCCAATGGGTGAAGCCTGGTTGTTCCTGATGCAGGCACACCTGTTGATGCCCGGCATGACATTCGCTGCACGACCCGCAGCCGCAGATGAAGGGCACGGTAACCCGGTCGCCCACCTTCCAGTTCTTCACGTCCTTGCCGACCGCCTCGACCACACCAGCCAGTTCGTGGCCGGGGATGTGAGGAACCTCGATATCGCTATCGTGACCCATCCAACCGTGCCAGTCGCTGCGACAGACACCAGTGGCTTCCACCTTGAGGACGACCCCATGAGCTTCGGGCGCAGGATCCGCCACGTTCACGACCTTGGGGGCTTCTTGAAATTTTTCGAACAGGACAGCTTTCATAGCAGGGTCTTTCGGCTTTATCGACTGGTTGAGCGGAAGCTATCATGTGATGAAGAAATTACCTTGCTATTCTGCCCTTGATTATGATTATTTTGAGCAGAACCCCCTCAACCTGAGCACCTAATGAGGAAACTCTTCCCTTGTCCAGCATCGACCCAGTCAACGCACAGATTCTCGAACTGCTTCAAAGCGATGGGCGCATGACCAACGCCAAACTGGCTGAGCACCTGAACATGAGCGAAACCCCCTGCTGGCGCAGGCTCAAGAAACTGGAAGAGACGGGCATCATCGAGGGCTACCAAGCTCACCTCAATCGCCGAAAACTGGGCCTCGGCGTCATGGCCTTCGTTCAGTTGAGCTGTTCAGAGCACGATCAGGCCGCGACCGCCGAGTTCCAACGTATTATCGAGGTCACGCCCAATATCCTCGCCTGCCATAACACCACCGGCGAGGACGATTTCCTGCTGATCGTGGTCGCGCGCGATCTGGACGACTACAGCGCTTTTGTTGACAGCACTTTGCGGCGTCTGCCCAGTGTGACCAGCATTCGCTCGAACCTGTCACTCAAAGAGATGAAGGCGTCGAGCAAGCTGCCTGTGCGTAGTTCGGAGCGATGAACAGAACGCCGTCCCAACAGCGGACATTCGTGCGAACGCATCGAAAGGAAGCTTCGTCCGCAAAGCGGATGCTCATGCCGAGTGCAGCGAATGACCGCCACGAGCCCAAAGCAGACCTTCAATTCCAAGCAAGGTGACTTCCGAGATGCGGACAAACCGGACTTATGCAGTTGCGGCTATTGCTGACGCAGCATCAATGCGCAGTTGCAGCATCTTTTGTGTAGCGGCTAGCGTGCGTCAGCAGAGCGCTCATTGGTCTTGTCAGAAGAACTTTGCTTGAGCGGGGCAGGGCGGTTGCATAGCATTTAGGAATGACCAAACCTGCCTCTTTCAAGTACTTCAAAACCAGTCCAGAGATCATCTGCCTTGCGGTGATGCTGTATATCCGTTTCCCGCTCTCGCTTCGGAATGTCGAAGATCTGTTGCACGAGCGAGGCATCGACGTGAGCCACGAAACAGTCCGATATTGGTGGAACAGGTTTGGTCCAATGTTTGCAGCTGAGATCCGACGAAAGCGTTGTCAGCAACTGCGTGCGTTCTCCAGATGGAAGTGGCACGTGGACGAGGTTTTCGTAAAGGTGAATGGCAAGCGACATTATCTGTGGCGGGCTGTTGATCACGAAGGTGAAGTGCTGGAAGCAGTTGTCACCAAGCGCCGAAACAAGGCTGCAGCACTGAAATTTCTCAAGAAATTGATGAAGCAGCACGGTAAAGCGGAAAACTTCGTGACGGATCGCTTCGCCTCCTACATAGCCGCGCTCAGAGAGCTCGGCGCTACCGAAAAACAGCAGACGGGCAGGTGGCTCAATAACCGGGTTGAGAACTCGCACCTGCCGTTTCGACGACGCGAACGCGCCATGCAACGTTTCAGGCGCATGCGAAGTTTGCAGAAGTTCGCCGCCGTCCACTCTTCCGTTTACAACCACTTCAACCAGGAAAGATCGCTAGCCAGCCGAGACATCTTCAAGCTGACCCGCGCCGCCGCTCTTAGCGAGTGGCGTCAACTTTGTTCCGGATAGGTTCGCGGTTTCTGCAGCAAACTGAGACTGGTTCGAATTCGTCTGACAGCACCGCCACTCATACCTGTCTCACTTCAGTTGTGTTTTCTGACCCGGAATTGTGCCGCAATTCCCGCGCGTTGGCGCGTGCGCTTTCAATCGGAGACAGAGCAGACCGTACATTCAAGGCGCAATTCCAGCCCTAGTCTCAGTGGCGCATTTTGTAGAGTTCGCTTTGGGCGGGATTTCCCTAATAGCCGGCAATTTACCGGGAAATTCTGCAAAACAGGTCCGGAACTCAATTTTTCTAAGGTCTTATCAGAAGAACTTTGCTTGAGCGGGTTCGGGGTGTTGCGTAGCTTTTGCCCATGACCAATCCTGCCTCTTTCAAGTATTTCAAAACCAGCCCCGAGATCATCTGCCTTGCGGTGATGCTGAACATCCGTTTCCCGCTCTCGCTTCGGAATGTCGAAGATCTGCTGCATGAGCGAGGCATCGACGTGAGCCACGAAACAGTCCGATACTGGAGGAACAGGTTTGGTCCTATGTTTGCAGCTGAGAACCGACGGAAGCGTGTTCAGCAACTGCGTGCCTTCTCCAAATGGAAGTGGCACATTGACGAGGTTTTTGTGAAGGTGAGTGGCAAGCGGCATTATCTTTGGCGGGCTGTTGATCACGAAGGTGAGGTGCTGGAAGCGGTTGTTACCAAACGTCGAAACAAAGCTGCAGCACTGAAATTCCTCAAGAAATTGATGAAGCGGTACGGATGCGCCGAAGAGATCGTCACAGATCGCTTCGCTTCCTACAAGGCAGCGTTCAGAGAAATGGGCGCGCTCGATAAACAACAGACGGGCAGGTGGCTCAACAACCGCGTCGAGAATTCACACCTTCCTTTCAGACGATGCGAACGAGCGATGCAGCGTTTCAGGCGCATGCGAAGTCTACAGAAATTCGCCTCCATCCATTCCTCTGTCTACGACCACTTCAACCACGAAAGATCGCTAGCCAGTCGAGACACCTTCAAGCTGACCCGCGCCGCCGCTCTTGGCGAGTGGCGTCAGCTTTGTTCCGGATAGGTTTGCGGTTTCCGCGGCAAACTGAGACTGGTTCGAATTCGTCTGACAGCTCCGCTGGTCGTGCTCTCTCCGCTTCATTCAACTTCGTATCTTCAGGAAATTTAAGGGTTAGTTTGATCAAGCAAAGAGAAGCTTAAGTTCACTACCTGCGACACCATAGCAAAATCCGGGTATTTGGGTATGGTATTGAATACACCCGCCTATGAATAACGCGACAGATGTTCTCGCAACTCGTGTCATACGGATGTTGTGAATAGCCAGAACAAGACGCGTTGACCAACCCACTTAAGAGGTGCCCCATGTCGTTCTCTAACCGTTCGCTATTTTCGCGTCGCCAGTTTCTGTACACGACAGCTGCGAGTGCTGCTGCAGTTACGCTTCATCCTTTCTCTGCTGCCGCGGCCAACAACCAAGCGCATCTTCGGATCATGGAAACTACAGACATTCATGTTCACGTCTTCCCCTATGATTACTATGCCGACAAGCCCCGCGACACGGTAGGACTGTCCCGTACGGCCTCGATCATCAATGAAATCCGCGCGGAAGCGACCAACTCGATTTTGGTTGATAACGGAGACTTTCTTCAAGGCAATCCGATGGGTGATTACATCGCCTATGAACGCGGTATGAAAGAAGGTGACAGCCACCCAATAATCACCGCATTCAACACAGTTGGTTATGATGCGGCCACACTGGGCAATCACGAGTTTAATTATGGGTTGAACTTTCTTGAGACCTCTTTGGCAGGTGCGGATTTCCCAGTGGTTCTGGCTAACGTAGCAAAGGAGAAAGGCGCAAGCCCGCGCGAGGACAAGACGTTCGTTCAACCCTACGCCATTCTCGACCGAGAGATTGAAGTGGGTGACGGCACAAAGCATCCGATCAAGATTGGTGTGATCGGGTTCACCCCGCCGCAGATTATGAACTGGGATCGCAAGCATCTCGAGGGCAATGTCGAAGCGCGGGATATTGTTGAGACGGCCAAAGCCTATGTGCCTGAGATGCAGGAACAGGGCTGCGACCTGATCATTGCGTTGTCGCATTCGGGAATTGGCGACGCCAACCATGAAGACGGTATGGAAAACGCTTCGGTCGTGCTGGCTGGCGTTGAAGGGATCGACGCGCTTGCCACGGGTCACAACCATTTGGTCTTTCCGTCGCCAACATTTGCGGACCGTCCCGGCATCGATGTTGAAAAAGGCACACTGATGGGCAAGCCCGCCGTCATGGGCGGCTTCTGGGGCTCGCATCTTGGTGTACTGGATCTGCTGCTGGAACGGGATGGAAATAAATGGCGTGTGGTGACAACCACATCCGAGGCGCGACCTATTTCCCAAAGGAACGAAGACCGATCCATCACCGCCTTGGTCGAAGATGATCAGCGAGTCCTCGACTCGGTTGCGACAGTTCACGACGAAACGCTGGCCTATGTGCGTCGCGCTGTTGGTAAGACCTCGGCCCCGCTGCACAGCTATTTCGCGCTGGTCGCGGATGACCCGTCTGTCCAAATCGTATCAATTGCACAGAAGTGGTATGTCGAAGAGATGTTGAAAGGCACCGAACATGAAGGCCTGCCGATCCTGTCTGCGGCAGCACCTTTCAAAGCTGGTGGCCGCGGCGGTCCGGAATACTACACCGATGTTCCCGTTGGTGACGTTGCCATCAAAAACGTTGCCGATCTGTATCTCTATCCGAATACGGTCCGCGCGGTCCGCGTGAATGGTGCGCAAGTCAGAGGCTGGCTTGAACGGTCGGCCGGAATGTTCAATCAGGTTGAAACGGGTTCAAAAGATGCAATCCTGCTGAACCCGGAATTCCCATCTTACAACTTCGACGTCATGGATGGCGTGACCTATGAAATTGACCTGTCCCAACCCTCGCGCTTCGGACCCAAAGGCGAAGAGATTAACCCGGATGCAGCGCGGGTTGTGAATCTTTCGTACAACGGCGAACCGGTTACCGAAGACATGGAGTTCATTATCGCCACCAACAATTATCGTGCGTCAGGCGGTGGATCCTTCCCCGGAGCGTTGGGTGACACAATTGTATTCGAAGCCCCAGATACGAACCGCGATGTCATCGTGCGCTACATTGTCGAGCAAGGAACGATTGATCCAAAGGCAGATGCCAACTGGTCTTTTGCTCCGCTTGCGGACACGACTGTATTGTTCGAGACCGGCCCAAAAGCACGAGACTATATGGGCGACGTCAAGGGAGTCACAATCGAGGACGCCGGAGAAGGTGCTGACGGCTTTGCAGCCTTCCGGATCAAGCTCTGACTCAATTTGGGCGCGAATATCACCCGCCATCAAATAAGGAAGGTGGCGGGCTTGCTTCAGTTGACTCGAGGCCCGTAGTGGCGATGCGAATTTCGGCGCTGTAGCTACAGTGCGGCTCGTCAGAGGAGACATTTACTTCAGACGCGAAACTCGGACACGGGTGGAGTTCTGGAATAGAAGGCAAAGCCGTCGTCGTCCCCAAGTAAGGCTAAATTGGATATGTGGTATAGAATGAACAGAACCCATGCTTAATTAGAACGCCAACTAAAGCAAACCGCAGTTCTGCTCGAAGATCCCGCGCCAATCTTTATTGTTCTTGAAGGCAATTCTTCGGGTTTTTGCGTTTCAACTTCGAATGCTCGGTGACCAAGTCAGCCAACTCTGGTCGGCATGAACCGCAGTTCGTTCCAGCTTGAAGGGCATTTCCGATATCGTCCACATTGATCAACCGTTTTTCTTGAATGGCGTCGATGATGGTTTTTAGCCCGACGCCGAAACACGAACAGACGATCGGTCCGCAATCTTCAGACGCAGAAGATGACCGGCCAGATAGAATCTGATGGAATGAGACCTCAGGCAAAGTTGCCAAATATTCTCGCATTAGCGTGATAGGTTGGCAGGAAATGAAAAGCGCTGCCAAAAGGCGCTGTCCATCTGACAGCGCGATCCTGTGCGAGCCGCGTTTGGAATCTTCGATTGAAGTCGCCACGGCATCGGGTAGTCCAAACCAATCTCGGGCTTTCTGTTCCCAATCGTCAATGTCTTGCTTCCCTGCTAACTCGATCCTGTAACCCTTGGCCGTTTTGCTCATTGCCCAGTATTCTGCCGTAGGTGAGGCCGCATCGACCGACACGGCGAAACCGTACCACGAAGCATTCATACGTCGCACCGAAACAGCCGCCGCCTTGCTCTCAGGCTGTCCAGAGACTGGATCAACTACACTTGGAACAAGCGCATCCACACGGGCTGTTGGTGCCGTTTCACCTGTCCAGTGAATGGGAGCAAACACTTGACCTGGAGCGACCGTGTCGGTGATGCGAAGTCGAAAGATGCCGTTTCCGACTGCGCTGTTGAGCTCGACCAAATCTGCGGCACCAATACCCAACCGATCAACGTCTTTCGGATTAACCTCGACATATGGTTCAGCCAAATGGGCCGAAAGACGCGGAGACAACCCAGACCGGGTCATAGTGTGCCACTGATCCCGGTTTCGTCCTGTATTCAACAGAAACGGGTATTGTTCAGAAGTCGCAGCTTTGGGTGAACGATGGGTGACGGGAACAAAACGTGCTTTGCCATCAGGATGAAAAAACTGCGCATCACCAAAAAAACGACCATTCGATTTGCTGGATGTCGTCGGCCACCTTGTCGGGCTCAGCGCTTCGTAGCCCGCGTCATCAATGTCCGAAAATTCTGTAATGTCCAAGTCTTTGCCAAATGCTGCGGCAAGCGAGGTCATCTTAGCGTATTCTCGAAAAATCTGCGCCGGTGTCTTATAGCTAAATGCCTCGGTCCACCCCATGCGGCGGCCCACCTCGGCCAAAATATCCCAATCCGCGCGTGCTTTTCCCGGCGCTGACAGAACGGCGCGTTGTCGGCTGATCGTGCGGTCTGAATTGGTTACTGTGCCGCTTTTTTCGCCCCATCCTGCCGCTGGAAGCAATACGTCTGCGAGACGCGCCGTGTCTGTCCGGGCAGTCAGGTCGCTGACAACTGTGAATGGACAGCTTTCGATCGCTGTCTTCACCCGGTCGGCATCCGGCATGGTGGCCGCCGGATTGGTGTGGATGATCCAAAGTGCTTTTATCCGACCGCGTTCGACAGCGCGAAACAAGTCGACCGCTTTAAGCCCTTGCTCCTCCGGCATCTTTGGTGCTTTCCAGAAGTCCCGGACGGCTGATCTGTGGGCCTCGTTTTCAATATCCATGTGACACGCAAGCGTGTTGGCCAGACCGCCTACCTCTCGACCACCCATGGCGTTTGGCTGACCGGTGACCGAGAACGGACCCATCCCTGCGCGCCCGATCCGCCCGGTGGCCAGATGGCAGTTCAGGATCGCGTTGACCTTGTCTGTTCCGCTGGAGGATTGGTTTACGCCCTGACTGAAAATCGTAACGACCCGCTCGGTTCCAATCCACAGATCGCAAAACGCTTCGATTTCATCTGGGGTAAGCCCGGTCTCATCCGGATCATCAAGCTGGGCGAGTTCGAGGGCTTCAATGTACCCATGGCTGCGATCCAGAAAATCCACTGCCACATGCCCCGTCTGGTGAATTCTGGTTAGCAGTCGATTAAACAACGCCACGTCGCTGCCAGGTTGCAACGCCAGATGAAGATCTGCTTGATCGCAGCTTGCTGTTCGACGTGGATCGACAACCACAATCCTTGTACCGCGCGCCTGACGTGCGTCTATCACGCGCTGATAGAGAACGGGGTGGCACCAAGCAAGGTTTGAGCCAACCAAGACAACCAAATCAGCCTCGTCCAGATCCTCATAAGTCCCGGGCACCGTATCTGTGCCAAAGGCGCGTTTGTGTCCGGCCACTGTTGATGCCATACACAGTCGAGAATTGGTGTCGATGTTGGCCGACCCCATGAAACCCTTCATCAGCTTGTTGGCGACGTAGTAATCCTCTGTCAGCAACTGCCCCGAGACATAAAATGCCACGCTGTTCGGTCCATGGTTCTTGATTGCAGCGGAAAACCGATCTGCGACCAGCTGCAGCGCCTTGTCCCAGTTTGTGTCCTGGCCGAAGGCGCGAGGAGCCAGCAACCGATGTTCCAGCCCGACTGTTTCGCCCAAAGCCAAGCCTTTCGAGCACAAACGCCCGAAATTCGCCGGATGATCCGGATCACCGCGAACAGTCAAGCCTCCGGCCCCATCGGGTCGCAGAAGCACACCGCAACCGACCCCGCAATAGGCGCAAGTCGAGCGAACTTCGGGTAGACCACTTCCGTCCATCAGGCGGCGCTCCGCCGGGTAACTGCGCTGTCGTCCAACAGGATACGGTCCTCTTCAAGGCGCACGGGATAGATGGTGATGCGGCCAGCATCAGCGCCCTGCGCTTCGCCCGTGTTCAGGTCAAATACCCAATTGTGCAAAGGACAGGTCACCGACTGCCCGTGCACGATACCCTCAGACAACGGACCGCCCTTGTGCGGGCAGCTGTTGGTCGCGGCAAAGACCTCTGCCTCGGCAGTACGGAAGACAGCGATGCAGCCAATATGCGTCTTGACCAGACGTGCCCCGCGCAAGGGAACCTCGTCGATATGTCCGATGTCGATCCAGCTCATTCCGCGGCCTCCAGTGTGAAATCTGCAATTGGCGCGTAGGTCCGCGCTTTTTCTTTGACGTGTTCCGCCCACGGGTCTTTGCGGTAGATGCTCTGCGACAGTTCGAACCGGGCGACCAGGGCGGCACGGTTTTCAAGGTCTTCAACAACCTGAGCTTGGACCCAGTCCATTCCGACCTTACCCAACCATTTATACAGGCGATCCAGATATTTACCGCCTTCGCGGTAGGCCTGCGTGACGGCCATCACGACCTCGATCGCTTCGTCTTCGGTGGAAACCTGGCAGAGCAATTCGGTCTCTTTGACGTCCATGCCTGCGGCCCCGCCGATGCTGATCTGATAGCCTGAGTCGACGCAGACCACGCCGATGTCCTTGCACGTCGCCTCGGCACAGTTTCGAGGACAGCCGGATACGGCCAGCTTCAGCTTGTGCGGCGTCCACGACCCCCACAGGATTTTCTCAAGCTTGATGCCAAGCCCAGTGCTGTCCTGCGTGCCAAACCGGCAATGATCGGTGCCGACGCAGGTTTTGACCGTGCGCAGACCTTTGGAATAGGCGTGGCCAGAGACCAGCCCGGCCTTGTTCAGGTCTGACCATATGGCGGGCAGGTCCTCGCCCTTTACGCCCAGCAGATCGATCCGCTGACCGCCAGTAACCTTGACGGTGGGCACATCGTACTTGTCCGCCGCATTTGCAATGGCGCGCAGTTCGTCAGGCGTGGTGATCCCGCCCCACATACGCGGTACAACGCTAAATGTGCCGTCCTTCTGGATGTTGGCGTGTTTGCGCTCGTTGACAAAGCGGCTTTGCGGGTCGTCCTGATACTCCAGCGGCCAATCCGCCAGCAGGTAATAGTTGATCGCCGGACGGCAGACATGGCAGCCATTGGGCGTCGTCCAGCCAAGTTCCTGCCAGACGGCAGCCTGACTTTTCAGTTCCTGGCCCTTGATCAGACGACGTACATCCTCATGCGTCAGATCGGTGCAGCCGCAGATTGGTTGCGCCGTTGGCATCTGGAAGTCGTCACCCAATGTGACCTGCAACACCTGTTCCACCAGCCCTGTGCAGGTCCCGCAAGACGCACTGGCCTTGGTGCCTGCACGAACCGCGCCCAGATCGTCGGCGCCTGCGTTGATCGCCTCGACAATCTCGCCTTTGCATACGCCGTTGCAGCCGCAAATCTCCGCCTCAGGCGGCAATGCTGCAACGGCTGAGAGAGGGTCCGCGGTATCGCCCCCCTGATAGGCTGGACCAAAGATCAGTGTCTCTCGCATCTCTTCGATGCTGGTGCCATCCTTGATCAGGCCAAAGAACCAGCTGCCATCGGCCGTGTCGCCATACATAACGGCGCCGACCAGACGATCCTCTTCGATCACAAGGCGTTTGTAGACCCCGCGCGAGGGGTCTCGGAACACGATATCCTCACGTCCTGGCCCTTCGGCGAAGTCGCCCGCGCTGAATAGGTCACAGCCGGTGACTTTCAGCTTGGTCGAGAGGGTTTTTTGCGCGAATGCAGCGTCTTCCTCCAGCAATGCCTGCGCTGCGACTTTCGCTTGATCGTAGAGCGGAGCGACAAGTCCAAAGACCTCTCCGTCATGTTCGACACACTCACCAATCGCAAAGACATCCGGGTCCGAGGTCAGCATCTGGTCATCCACATGAATGCCACGCCCGGTGGCCAGACCAGCCTCTTGCGCCAGCGCCGTATTGGGGCGGATGCCCACCGCCATGACCAGCAGATCACAGGGCAGTTCGGTCCCGTCATCCAGCAACAAAGCGCGGACCTTGCCGTCTTCCCCGAGGATTTCTTTGGAATTCGCTTGCAGGCAGATCTTGATGCCTTTGTCTTCCAGCGACTTCTTCAGCAAATACCCTGCGGCTTCATCCAGCTGCCGCTCCATCAGATGGCCCATGATATGCACCACCGTGACGTCCACACCATGCGCAGCCATGCCCGCTGCTGCCTCTAGGCCCAACAAACCACCGCCGATGACAACGACCTTGTTATCCGGGCCCATGCCCATCATCTGTTGGGTGTCTTCCAGATCACGATAGGCAATCACGCCCTCCAGATCATGCCCCGGCAGAGGGATGATGAACGGGTTAGATCCGGTGGCGATCACCAACTTGTCATAGGGAACGTGGCCGTTCGCACCCTCGACCACCTTCATCTCGCGGTCGATCTTTTCCACCTTTTCGCCAAAGCGACAGGCCACGCCCCGCTCGGCATACCAAGCGTCATCATGTGTGACGATCTCTTCGTACGTCTTTTCACCCGACAGAACCGGGCTGAGCATGATGCGGTTGTAGTTCCCGCGCGGCTCGGCGTTGAACAGGGTGATGTCGAACGCATCCGGCGCGGCGTCGGTCAGGTGCTCCAGCACCCGACCCGAGGCCATACCTGCGCCAATGACTACAAGTCTTTGCTTCATGATTTCACTCCGCTGCAATCGCCTTGGGGGCGGGTGTTTTGGGTTTGGCGCCATGTTCGTATTCTTCCAGAAAATCGAGGACTTCCTGCCTGTAGGCGTAGTAATCTGGGTGCTCTAACAGGGCTTTGCGTGTGCGTGGGCGTGGCAGGTCGACCTTGGTGATCTTGCCGATGGTCGCTTGCGGGCCGTTGGTCATCATCACCACGCGGTCGGCCAGCAGGATCGCTTCGTCCACATCATGGGTCACACAGATCGCGGTGACCTTGGTGCGGGACCAGACCTCCATCAGCACTTCCTGCAATTCCCAGCGTGTGAGGCTGTCGAGCATTCCAAAAGGTTCATCCAGCAACAGGAGTTTGGGAGACAGGGCAAAAGCGCGGGCAATACCGACGCGTTGCTTCATGCCGTTCGACAGATCACTTGCGGATTTGTCCATGGCATCGGCCAGACCAACGCGTTCCAGATAGTATTCGACCACATCCTGCCGCTCGGCCATGCTGGCTTTTGGGTAGACCTTATCCACACCGATCGCGACATTCTCTTTGGCGCTGAGCCAGGGGAACAGGTTAGGCGATTGGAACACCACGGCGCGTTCTGGATCAGCCCCTTCGACGTGACGACCGTCCAGTTTGATCGCGCCTTTCGAGATGCCGTTCAACCCGGCCGCCATGGTCAAAACGGTGGACTTGCCGCAGCCCGAATGGCCGATCAACGAGATGAACTCGCCCTTGTCGATTTTCAGGTCAAAGTCCTCGACCACGGTCAGAGGGCCCTTGGGCGTAGGGTAGACCTTGTGCAATTGTGAAAAGTCGAGGAACCGGTCCTGGATCATCCCCTTCTGCGCCTCTGCTACCGCCGTGGGCACGCCATGAATTGGCGTCACGTCGGGCAGGATGCGCGAGCCTTCAACTTTGGCCTCGATCCCCACATCCATCAGGTATTTGGTGACGTCGGCACGCAGGCGCTTGAACGTCTCATCGTTGTTCATGGCGCCACGGTCACGCGGGCGCGGGATCGACACGCGGAACTCTTGCCCCAGCGTACCATCTGGGTTCAGGGCAATGATCCGGTCGGCCAGAATGATCGCTTCGTCCACATCGTTGGTGATCAGAACGCAGGTCTTCTTGTCAGCTTCCCAGATGTGTTCGATCTCATCCGCCAGATTGGCGCGGGTGAGCGCGTCGAGCGCCGACAAAGGTTCATCCAGCAGCAGCACTTCGGGGTTCATCGACAAGGCGCGCGCCACGTTGACCCGCTGGCGCATCCCGCCGGACAGTTCTGCCGGGCGGCGCGTAGCAGCATGGCTAAGGCCCACCATCTGCACATAATGCGCTACCTTCTCGGCCTTTTCGGTCTTACTAAGTCCGGGGAAGACCGTGTCAACCGCCAGCCCCACGTTGCCGCTGACCGTTAGCCACGGCATCAGCGAGTAGTTCTGAAAGATCACGCCCCGTTCCGGGCCTGGCCCTTTGACCGGAGCGCCTTTGAACGTGACCTCCCCGCTGGTCGGGCTATCAAGCCCCGCCATCAGGTTGATCAGGGTGGTCTTGCCGGTGCCCGAGAAGCCGAGGATCACAAGAAACTCGCCCTCTTGCACGTCCAGATCGATGCCTTTCAGCACATCCGTGCGCGCAGTGCCCTCACCAAACGATTTCGAGGCGTTTTTGAAGCTTAGGATGCTCATCTCGATCACCGGTTATTCGTGAAGGTAAACAGGGATTGCAGCGCGTACATCACCCGATCCAGCAGGAAACCGATGATGCCGATGGTGAAGACCGCAACCATAATCTTGGCGAGCGAGCTGGACGAGCCGTTCTGGAATTCATCCCAGACGAATTTGCCCAGTCCGGGGTTCTGAGCCAGCATCTCGGCTGCGATCAAAACCATCCAGCCGACACCCAGGCTAAGGCGCAAACCGGTGAAGATCAGCGGCAGCGCCGAGGGCAGCACCAGTTTGGTGATCTTGGTATAGGTGTTCATTTTCAGAACTTTGGAGACGTTCACCAGGTCCTTGTCGATGGAGGCCACACCCAGCGACGTATTGATCAGAGTCGGCCAAAGCGAACAAAGCGTCACGGTGATGGCCGAGATCAGGAAGGATTTCGCGAACCAGCCGTCATTGGTGACGTAAACCGCCGAGACGATCATGGTCACAATCGGCAGCCATGCCAGCGGCGAGACCGGCTTGAAGATCTGGATCAGTGGGTTCAGAGCCGCATTCGCAGTTGGGGACAGACCAGCGGCGATCCCCAAAGGCACGGCTACTACGGTCGCGATCAGGAACCCGAAGAACACGGTTTTGATCGAGGTCCATATCTGCTGATAGTAGGACGGCGCACCGGTATAGGCGACTTGCTTGACCTCATCCGCCCGGCCCGCATCGATCAGCTTCTGGTTTCGTTTCTCTACCATAGCCTCGAACTTGGCGCGTTTGGCAGCCTTCGCTTGTGCGTCCTCGTTGAGGTTGATCATTTCTTCCCAGACCTGAGCCGGTCCGGGGACTGCACCCAAAGAGGTCTGCACTTTCGGTGCCAGTGTCGCCCACAGAAGCAGGAAGGCACAGATCGACAACAAAGGCACGATCAGCAAACGCCAGATCTCGGTCACCTGGGCGCGAGGATTGTCTCCGGCGGCAGCCTTCAGAACAGGGGTGGCCCAGCTGAGGCCAAGCACCTGAAACCACTTGTCTGCGGCGTTGATGCGGGTGAACAGGCGGGCGCGGCGCGCCTCTCGGGCGGCGTCTGCGTTGAATTCTGGATCGACCGTTGTCATCTGATCTTGTCCTTGCGATGGCGGGGCAATATTTGGGCCACGCCCGGCAGATGCCGGGCGCGGATTTTCGGGATTAGCCTTGCACGTCCGAGCCGACGATCTTCTGATCGCCCTTCAGACCGATGGACAGGCTTTCGAGATAGGCGTTGGGGGTACGACCGTCATAGGCGATGCCGTCGATGATATCCTCGGCTGGGGTCGGCGCTTTGTAACCATCGCTCTCCCAAGGAAAGTCGGCCTCATTCGCAAGGCCTTCGTCGACAAGCAGGCGTGCGGCTTCCAGATAGATTTCGGGCTTGTAGACAGACTTTGCGACTTCGTCATACCAGCTGTCTGGTTTCGCTTCGGCGATCTGACCCCAACGGCGCATCTGAGTCAGGTACCAAACAGCGTCCGAGTAAAACGGGTAGGTCGCGTTGTAGCGGAAGAACACGTTGAAATCGGGAACCTCGCGCTTGTCGCCTTTCTCATACTCAAACGTTCCGGTCATCGAGTTGGCGATGACCTCATAGTCTGCGCCCACATATTCCGGGCGGCTGAGCATTTCGACCGCTTCGGGGCGGTTGGCGTTTTCGTTCTCGTCCAGCCACATCGCGGCCCGGATCAGGGCCTTGGTCACGGCCAGAGTGGTATTGGGGTACTGTTCAGCGAACTCGGCATTGAGGCCAAAGACCTTTTCGGGGTTGTTCTTCCACAGCTCATAGTCAGTGATCACCGGTACGCCGATACCCTTGAACACAGCCTGCTGGTTCCACGGCTCACCCACGCAGTAGCCATAGATCGTACCGGCTTCCAACGTGGCAGGCATCTGCGGCGGAGGCGTCACCGACAGGAATACATCCGCGCCGATCTGACCGGTCACATTTTCGGGGCTATAGAATCCTGGATGCAGTCCACCTGCCGCCAGCCAATAACGCAGTTCGTAGTTGTGTGTCGAAACCGGGAAGACCATGCCCATGTTAAAGGGTTTTCCCTCGGATTTGTACTTCTCGACTACCGGAGCCAGAGCCTCGGCGCTGATCGGGTGCTGCGGGCGACCATCCTCCATCTTGGGGATGTTCGGCTTCATCTCTTCCCAAACTTCGTTGGATACGGTGATGCCGTTGCCGTTCAGGTCCATCGAAAATGGCGTGATGATATGGGCTTCGGTCCCGTACCCGATAGTTGCGGCCAAAGGCTGCCCTGCCAGCATATGCGCGCCATCCAACTGCCCGTCGATCACACCGTCCAGCAGGACTTTCCAGTTAGCCTGTGCCTCAAGCGTCACGAACAGACCCTCGTCCAGAAAATATCCGTTCTCATAGGCGACGGCCAGCGGTGCCATGTCGGTCAGCTTGATAAAGCCAAAGGTCAGCTCGTCTTTTTCCAGTTCCAGTTCGGCCAGTGCCGGAGAAACAAGCGCCGTTGTCGCAGCGAGGCCTAGTAAAAGCTTTTTCATTTCGATCCCTTTCGGTTCAGCCCAACCCGCTGGGCAAACAAAAAAGCCGCCGACACACACCGCCGGGAGGAGTTGGCGGTTGGTCGAGCGGCTTTGCTCTTGTGAGGTGCCCAAACAGTTGGGCGAATTCCGACGGTGGGCTTCGTTGCCTACCGATGACCCGATTAAGACATCCTTGATCTAGGCGGTCATCCAGTTTTTGGCGTCAAAACGCGATTTTTCTGCATTGCAGCGTGAATTGATGCTGCAATGCAAAAAAAATAGGCGCTCTTACCCTGTTGGCTCGAAAATACGACGGTCGAAGAAGACATTCGGCGGCAGAATCAGGCTTCCGTTTGTCGACGCTACAGCAGTCGACACTGGAAGCGCCCCCTCCAGCTTTTCCGACGCTCCGGGGGTTTCGGCACCTAACCCGAACAGTTCGCGCCGGTAGAGATCGCTGCGAAACACTCGGGCTGCCTGACGTTCGGCCGTGCTAACATCGATCCCGTTCCGTAGTGCCAGCTGATGCGCGATCCACTTGGCCTGACTGCGCCAAGGGAAGGTGGCAGCACCGTCGTAGAACTCGACAAACCCTTTTACATGGCGTTGCTCGCCACGTGCCGAGATAGTGAACTCGCCCATCAGCGCTCGATCAATCAGCTCGGGTGAAACGTTAAGGTAGGTTTTGCGTGACAGCATCTCGGATGCGGTTGTTCGGCTGTCCACATTAGACAACCAACGACTCGCTCGCCAAGTAGCCCGCATGAGTGCGCCCAGCAAATGTGGTTCGGTTTCTGCCCAGTCATTTCTGACCGCCAACACTTTTTCAGGTGCGCAGGTCCAGATCGCCTTACCGGGCAAAAGCAAGGCTCCAACATTGTCATCCACAGCGAATGAGCCCCAAGGCTCGCCCACGCAGAAGGCGTCAATCTCGCCACCCGCAAGCGCCTGCGCCATGAGAGGGGGCGGAACGGTGCGGATTTCGACCTGCTTCGAGGCGAGTCCGGTTCCCGCAACCCAATAGCGCAGCAACTCAACATGCATTGAAAACGGAAAGGGCACGCCAAACACCAATACGTCTCCAGCGGCCTTTGCCAACGCGGCCCCAGCCCCAGCGGCATCGGAGAAATCGAAACCGTAGCCTTCTTCGGTCAGCCGTCCAGCAAGTTGAGTTCCAACGCCTATGACGTTGCCATTCAGGGATAGAACTGACACGGCAGACAATGGTGTTGCAATGCCACCAAGACCCAATGCCATGGCAACGGGGACGGGAGACAACAAATGCGCCGCGTCCACATGCCCAAATGCCAGCATGTCGCGCAAAGAGGACCATGATGGGGCCGGACGCAGGTCTAGCGAGATACCTTCGGCATGGTCAAAACCCATCTCGCGCGCAACGATCAGCGGAGCCGCGTCGACCAGAGGCATGTAGGCGACGGGTAGGGCAACGGTTCTCATGACAACAACCCCGAAGCAGTGACCAGGGCTTCCGCCACATCCGCGACCCGGCGGTTCTGGTTCATCGCGGTTTTGCGCAGCAGGGCATAAGCTTCGTCCTCTGACACGCCCTTTGCTTTCATCAACAGCCCTTTGGCGCGGTCGATCACTTTTCTCTCTTCCAGCGCACGGCGGGTTTCGGCCAGTTCGGTCCGCATCTGGCGTAGTACCTGAAAGCGGGCGATGGCCGTATCGATCACAGGTTTGATGCGTTCAGCCTGCAACCCGTCGACCACATATGCTGACACCCCAGCCTCAACAGCGGCTTTCGCCAACCCACCCGCTGCGCCCGAGACGAACATAGCAACGGGACGTTCCAATGGACCCGACGCGACGGTCAGCTCTTCCAGCATATCGCGCGAGGGATTGTCGATATCAATCAGAACAATGTCTGGGCCATGCGTAGCGATTTTGCGTGCCAGCCCGGAGACATTGCCGATCACAAAAACCTCCACGTCCCCAGACTCTTTTAAGGCGTCTACAATTGCAAAGGCACGTTCTTGATTCTGCTCTACTACAACGACAGTCAGGTGTTGTTTCATAGAAACTCAAGTGAGCCCAAGCCTCATTGATCGCAATTGCAACGTCATCAAACGCAGTCATCGGACTGCCGGTCCGCCCAATTTCTCAGCTTATATTTTGCGTGTAGCGCAATATCTGCACAGTTTTTTTGCATGCCATCAAAGAAAGCTGCCGTAGTGGCTTTCCTAGCGAATTGAGGCTTCGTTGCGTTTTGCGACAATTGCGAAATACAATATGGGCGGATGGCAGACATTCGCTGCGCTTAGTGCCAATGGCCGAAACGCGGGGCAAAGCGGAAATCGCAATGCATATCGACTGGTCTTTGCTGCCGCTTACTTGGCAAAGCCGCTGCCGCGTTGCGGCCACCAAAGCAGCCGTTCGCTGCGGATGCCAGAACCTAGTTCAATAAAACTTGTTGCCTGCGGGACAGCTGTTACGTCACCTGTCGGTTCAAATGGCA
The DNA here is from genome assembly GCF_013110855.1 of Ruegeria sp. HKCCD4884. Classification (NCBI taxonomy): domain Bacteria; kingdom Pseudomonadati; phylum Pseudomonadota; class Alphaproteobacteria; order Rhodobacterales; family Roseobacteraceae; genus Ruegeria; species Ruegeria sp. HKCCD4884. Next base: position 184,972 of record NZ_WVRJ01000007.1, on the reverse strand, counting down.
CTGAGCGGAGGGCAGAAATTTGTTCACACTGCTTTCTTCGGGAAAGCAAACCCTTGGACTACCGTTGCAAGTAACCTTGTCACTTCATCGACAGATTGGTGAAAACCTCGTTCGGTACGCAGTCAGAAAAACTCAAGCTTTAAGATCATTGAAAATTGACTAAAGTCATCACTGTAAGCGGTTAGGCAACTCCTCGCTCCACTTTCGCAATTCGTCGAGAAACCCAAGTGCCGTGCGTCCAAGGTCAGTGATAGAATACTGCACGGAAACCGGCGCGGTATCCATCACGTGTCGGCTCACCAGCCCCTGATCCTCTAGCTGGCGCAACCGCTCAGCGATCATCTTCTTGCTTGCTCCACCGATCATACGCGACAGATCGTTGAAACGTACGGGACCATCTTTGAGGTGCCACAAGATCGATCCGGTCCATTTTCCACCAATGATCCGCATCCCTCTTTCGATTGCGCATGGCTCCAGACAGGTCTCTGAGACCTGTCGACGGCCCTTGGCGTCCTCTTCAATCCGCGCTCGCATCGTCATCCTTTCGCTCAGATAGCTAGGTTACTAAAAGTATACTAGTTGATTTCTCACACCTGCACTCTCAAATGCTCTCTGAACCCGGCGAAAGTCAAGGGTTCAGAGAATGCACATATAGGATACGGACATGAGTAAAATCCTCATCGTGAACGGCACCCAGCCCTACGAATTCGCCCCCGGACAGTTGAACGCCAGCCTCGTCGAACGCGCACGCAAAACGTTGTCCGCAATGGGCCACGAAGTACGCATGACCACCGTTGCTGATGGCTATGACGCAAATTCAGAGGTCGAGGCGCATGTTTGGGCAGATACGGTCATCATGCAGTTCCCGGTAAACTGGATGGGCGTCCCATGGATCTTCAAAAAATATATGGATGAGGTCTACACAGCCGGAATGGATGGCCGCCTATGCGCTGGCGACGGTCGCACCGCCGACGCACCAAAGGCCAATTACGGCATGGGTGGATCACTGCACGGCAAGACATACATGCTGTCGGTGACATTTAATGCGCCGAAAGAAGCATTCGACAACCCCGCCGAGCCGTTCTTTGCCGGAGCAAGCGTTGACGATCTGCTGCGCCCGATGCATCTGAACGCCAAGTTCTTCGGTCTGCAGGCCCTACCGACATTCGCTGCCTTCGATGTTATGAAGAACCCGGAAATCGAGGCCGATTTCGCTCGATTTGACGCGCATCTGAAAACCACTTTTGTCGAGGTTGAACATGTCCCAGCCTGATATTCACCTGTATACCGCAGGCACGATGAACGGCTACAAGCCGGTCATTTTTCTGGAAGAGGCAGGTATCCCCTACGACCTGACCCATATCAACTTTTCCAAACAGGAACAGAAGGCGCCGGATTACCTGGCGCTGAACCCAAACGGAAAGATCCCAACGATTGAGGACCGTTCGGAAGGCCGTGCCATCTTCGAATCCGGTGCGATCCTGTGGCATCTGGCCGAGAAATATGGAAAATTCCTGCCGTCGGACCCGGTCAAGCGGTCCGAGGTTGTGCAGTGGATGCTGTTTCAGGTCGGCCATGTGGGGCCGATGATGGGACAGGCGATGTATTTCCAGCATATCGCTGCGCCAAATGGCCATGAAGAGCCGTTCTCGATCCGTCGCTACGTGGACGAAAGCCGCCGGTTGATGGAGGTGATGAACACACGGCTGGACGGGCGTGAATGGATTGCAGCGGACGAATACACCATCGCTGACATGATGCTGTACCCGTGGGCGCGTGCCTATGTCTGGGCCCGGGTGGATGTGTCGGATCTTCCACATCTGAACGCCTGGTTTGACCGTATTGATGCCCGACCCGCTGTGCAGCGAGCGCTGACCATCCCCAAGGCTAACCCACAGTTCTGGGACGTTGACGCAGATGCCAGCGCCTTTGCCAAGGAAAACGCGGCGCGTTTTTCCGGCGACGTGAAAGGAACCTAAGCCATGCCAGATGCGCCCTCTTTCCGTGTCGATGTCGTGTCAGACGTTGTTTGTCCGTGGTGTGTGATTGGCTACTACCAGCTGGCCAAAGCCGCACGCGACACCGGCGTCGAACTTGATCTCCACTGGCACCCGTTCGAACTGAACCCTGAGATGGCAGAAGGCGGCGAGAACCTGCGCGACCATCTGGCATCGAAATACGGGACCACGTTGGAAGGGTCGATCCAGGCGCGAGCCCGCCTGACCGAGATAGGTGCAGCACTGGGGTTCACGTTCAATTACGCCGATGACATGCGAATGTATAACACCTTCCGGGCGCATCAATTGATTGACTGGGCCGCCGAGCAAGGCAAAGGCCACGAAATGAAGCAGGCTCTTTTTTCGGCGTTCTTTACACACCGCGAGGACATCTCGGACATAAAGGTTCTGGCCGATGCAGCCGCTTGCATCGGGCTGAACCACGCGGACGCGCAGGCAATGTTGCAAAGCCGTGATCGGACCGACCGTATACGCCAGAAAGAGCAATTCTGGATCAGCCGAGGTGTTCAGGGTGTGCCCGCAATGGTATTCGACCACCATCACCTTGTGACCGGCGCACAGGGCGAGGAAAACTACGCCCGCATCCTGCTGCATTTACGAGACAACAGGGCCGCTTAACGCCCGTGACTTCCGGACCCTTCCGGCGCAACAACTCCACGATCGAACGGGTGTTGCCCGGCGTGCCATCGCTGAATAACCATTGTTGGGGTTGCATGACGTTAGTCTCCGCGACAACCTTCATCTTATAGCAATAATTCAACCGGGGTGGCCGCATGCCGGCCACTACAGCCGCTCAACCTGTAAGAGTTCCTAATTTATGGCACTGCATGATCACCCCATCTGGCGGAAGCCGCAACATCACCAAGACCTCGACCACGCGCACGACCATGTCCACTGGGCCGAGCTGTTCTACGACCTGATCCACGTCGTGACGATCTTTCTGCTGGGCAACTACTTGTCGCATCACCTCGATCTGCATGGGTTTCTTGTGTTCGCTGGGGTCTTCATCACGCTCTGGTACGCATGGGGCGAACTCAGCATGTTCAACTCAATCTACGTCAGCACCGATTTCTGGCACCGGCTGATTATGGCCGTGATGATCTGTACCGTGATGTTTATGGCAGCAGCGATCCCGGCTATTGACGGAAAGGGTTGGGTTTTCTTCGCGTTTGGATTTGCAGCGAACAGGGCCATGATCGCGGCGCTGTACTATCGCGCCCGGCGGGCCAATTCTTCAGGCGAGTCGATGTCGACCGCCCAGATCCGCAATTTTTCGGTCTTTGCGGTGATCTTTGCCATCGGGGCTTTTTTGCCCACTCCGCTTGCCTATTGGGTATTCGCGGCAGCTATGGTGGCCACGCAAGCAATGTACATGATCCCAGGTGTCACCGTCCTGCGTTTTGAGCGGTTTGTACCTCGCCTTGGCCACATGGCCGAACGGTTTGCTCTGCTGACACTGATCGTTTTGGGCGAAGGGTTCTTCAAACTGGTCGTCACCTTGTCCGAGAAAGGCATCTACAAAGTCTCACCTGATGTGCTGGTCAACTTCGTCATCGGTGGCGTTTCGATGTTCGTGATGTGTTGGGTCTATTTCGACTTTGTCGGCAACGCCAAACCAAAGGACAAAAAGGTGTCGACGTTGGTCATCTGGTGGCTTGCGCACCTGATTTTGATGCTTTGCGGCGTCATGGTCGGCGTGGCTCTGGCTGCCGAGGTCAAAGTCGGATTTTGGGAGCCATATCCAACCGAATATGCCGCCATAGGCTGTTTCGGTCTTGCCGGTTACATCGCCATGCTTTGGGTGCTTCAAAACGTCATAGAACATCGTTTGGCGTCGGATTTCGGGCGATGGGATGTGCGTGTATTCGGGATAGTGCTGGCAATCATCTGTTTCTTTGTCGTCCCACATGTCCCCTCTTTGGTAGGCAATCTGATCTGGGGGACAGCTTTGCTATCGCAAATCGCGATCCCCCTGACGCGCGCCTGGACGCAGTTTCGACATGAGTGAGGCAGTTACAAGTTCAGGCTATCTAAGAAGAAAAGTCTATTGGTGGCTCGAGCGCCCGGACCGGGCGGCCACCGGGCCCTGGTTGCTTGAAATAGCTCTAATTGCCCTAATCACGCTGAACGTGGCCGCCGTTATCCTGGAAACGGTTGACTCCATATATTTCCGTTGGGGCTTGGCGCTGAACCTCTTTGAGGGTCTTTCTTTGTTTGTTTTCGTGGTCGAATACGCGGCAAGGCTGTGGGTCGCCACTGAAAACCCAAATTACAAAACGCGCGCTGCATGGGCCGTCTCCCCGATCGCCATCATCGATTTACTGGCGATTTTACCTGCGCTGCTCTACTTGATCTTCCCGGTTGATCTGCGTCTACTGCGAACCCTCCGTATGTTGCGGCTACTCAAACTCACTCGGTACTCGCCTGCACTCGGCATGCTGCTTGCTGTGTTTGAGGAAGAGGCTGGCGCATTCTTTGCGGGTTTCTTCATCCTGATGGTGATGCTGATCTTTGCGGCCAGCGGTGCTTGGCTGGCAGAGCACGAGGCGCAACCGGAGGCATTCGGCTCGATCCCAGCGGCGATGTGGTGGGCGATGGCAACGCTGACGACCGTTGGTTACGGCGACGTGACGCCCGTGACAGTTGCCGGTAAGATCTTCGGCGCTGCGATCACGGTGATTGGAATCGGTATGGCTGCGTTGCCTGCAGGGATCATTGCCAGTGGCCTGAACGACCAATTGCACCGCCGACGGGCCAGCCTGGAACGTGAATTTCGAAAGGCATTGGAAGACGGCGATATCTGCGAGGCCGATGAGAAAGAAATTGACGCAGTTCGCAAGCAATTGGGGCTCTCGCGCCGCGCTGCCGATCATATCCGAAACCGCGTGCATACCGAAACGATGTCACAGGTTGATCACTGTCCTACCTGCGGTCAGCCAACGAAGCAAAGTGACAGGCCTTGAACAGTCTCTTCCGTTCTGCACCCGTCAGCGTGACGACCCGAACAAGCTGTCTACCGTGTCTGAGATTTGCTTGGAAAAACGAGCCGTCAGTTCGCCGGTATTCGTTTATCCGTACATTCCCCCAATCGCGTTCATCGAAATGGCAAAATACCGCACGGCTCCGATCAGTTGAAATACCCGGGCGCGGAGTTTGATTTTACTTAATTCCTGCCCGACCGGGGTGTGGCTGGAGATCTCATTCAAGCTGTCCAGATAGGCCTTCATAGGCCAAACTTTGGCATTTGCGTGAACGTCCAATAACGCTCGCACAGTCAGCTGCGCGTCATCAGGCAGCGACAAGTTGGACGCCAGAAATCGATCGAGATAGGTCTTTAGGTGCATTACTGGATCGGGCTCTTTCGCCGCTTCGATTTTAGCAAATTGCCTGTTCGCGAGACCGGATAGAACCTCGGAGGGTCTTGTCACAAGAACGTGGGTTGAGCCGGGCAGGGGTGTTGCGCAGCTTTTGCCAATGATCAGACCTACCTCTTTCAATTACTTTTTTACTAGTCCCAAGATCATCCGCCTTGCGGTGATGCTGTTCATCCCGTTCCCGCTCTCGCCTCGGAGTGTCGTAGATTTGTTGCACGAGCGAGGCATCGACGTGAGTCGCGAAACTGTCCGATATTGGTGGAACAGGTTTGGCCCGATGTTTGCCGCTTAGATAAGCCGGAAGCGTTTTTAGCAACTGCGCGCGTTCTCGAAATGGAAATGGCACGTGGACAAGGTTTTCGTGAAGATAAATGGCAAGCGGCATTATCTTTGGCGGACTGTTTATAACGAAGGCGAGGTACTGAAAGCCGTTGTCACCAAACGCCGAAACACAGCTTCAGTACTGAAATTCCACAAGAAATTGATGAAGCGGCACGGCAAAGCGGAAACTGTCGTCACGGATCGTTTCGCATCGTACCGGGCCGCTCTCAGATTGCTTGGCGTTACCGAAAAACAAAGGACGAACAGGTGGCTCAACAACCACGTCGGGAATTCGCACCTTCCGTTCCGACGGCGCGAACGCGCCATGCAACGTTTCAGGCGCATGCGAAGCCTGCAGAAGTTCGCCTCCTTCCACTCCTCTGTCGACAACAACTTCAACAAGGAAAGAACGCTAGCCAGCCGAGACACCTTCAAGCTGACACGCACCGCTGTTCTCACCGAGTGGCGTCAACTTTGTTCCAGATAGGTACGCGGTTTTGGCGTCAAACTGAGGCTGGTTAGAATTCGTCTTACAGCACCTTGAAACACACAGATGACCACCAAACCCAAAAGGACCCTTGAGGCTGCACGCATTGAACAACATCCGCCCCAAACTTCGTGTGGGCTTCACATAGTCACCCCATCTCTCATGTTTTATTACACAAGACCATTCAGAAAGATCATCCCGCGTTACAAATCAATCGATCAAGCATTTCAAACTTCTGCTTTATGAACTCAAGCACGCGGTTTGACGAAGCCGGCATGCTCCGGGAGCTTAGCGTCACACAACCCAAGTGTCGGTCGGGATCACCGATTTTTATCGGCAGCGCTGTCAGGGTTTTTTGTTTTTGCATCATGTAGACTACAGAAAAAGGCAAAACGGTTAGGGAATCTGAGCCCGTCAGAACGTTGACAACCGCACTTAGAGACCCACCGGTGAAACTGATTTTGAGGTCGCGCATACCGATGCCGTCCAGCGTGTTTCTCAAGTCACGAAACAGCGGGCTGTTCGCAGGTGGCGCGATCCAGGAAAACTCGGTGATATCTTCCAGCTTTACCTCTTTTTTGCGCGCCAATGGATGCCCAACGCGGCACGCAATGACGTTTCGACCAGGCAGAATTTGACGAAATTCGTACTCATCAGAAACGTCAGCCGGGCGCATTGGAAGAATGGCGAGGTCCAGAGTTTCGGCGGACAGCTGGGACAAAAGTTCAGTGGGGTACCCATAGGATTGGTCGATCCGAATATTGGGGTACTCGGCCTGAAACTCTGCAATCACGTTCGAGATGACGCCGTCCATGAAGATCGGTGTGCCAGCAACCCGAACCGCACCAGCAAGGCCTTGACGGTGCTCGTCGACCAGTCGGCTCGCATGACGACCCGCGTTCAGAATTCTTTGTCCCTCCTGAGCCAAAGCGAGACCAAGCTCAGTTGGTTGCAAGGGCCTTCGGGTGGGCAGGAACAAAGGCTCCCCCACTCGGTCTTCTAACAACGAGACGCTTCTGGACACACTGGGTTGAGATTTCCCAAGTAAAGCAGCGCCCTCGGTCAACCCTCCGGCCTCGACAATAGCCGCGAGAATCTCGAGATGTCTTGGATCAAGCTTCATACCCCAAAGTTATATTAACAGCCGATAATTCGATCAAGAGCGCTGTCTTTGCCTGCTAGCGTTCCCGCCAGACCCGCAATCCAACGCTTGTCAGGAACCCGCCCAATGGCTCTCAGCACTACCAGCATCAATGGCCAGAAAGTCCGGTTCGGCGCAGGTTTGCGCAACGACATCTGCGCGGAGCTGGCGGAGCTGGGATCGAACAAGGCGCTGATCCTTTCGACGCCTCAGCAAGTCGATATGGCAATGGAGCTTGCAACATCTGTTGGGGATCGAGCGGCAGGTGTCTTTACCCGGGCAACGATGCACACACCTGTCGACGTGACTGAAGAAGCGGTTGAACACGCGTTGTCAGTCAAAGCCGATAGCATTGTTTCTATCGGTGGAGGTTCGACGATTGGCTTAGGCAAAGCGATTGCTCTTCGAACAGGTTTGCCGCAAATCGCCATCCCGACCACATATGCCGGCAGCGAGGCTACTCCGATCCTGGGTCAGACTGAGGATGGCATCAAAACCACCCTGACAGATCAGAAGGTTCTGCCGCGGGTCATTCTGTACGATCCCGAACTTGTGGCGTCATTGCCACCCGCAATGACCGTGACCAGCGCCTTGAACGCAATGGCTCATGCAGCTGAAGCGCTTTATGCCAAGGATCGTACGGATCAGACCACGGAATTGGCTATCGATGGCCTTAAAGCGTTTGCGGAGGGCCTGCCGACCGTTGTGGCAAACCCCAACGACCTTAAAGCCAGAGAAGAAACGCAGCGTGGCGCATGGGCCTGCGGTACGGTGCTTGGTCTGGTCGGAATGGCGTTGCATCACAAGCTTTGCCATACGCTGGGCGGGTCCTTCAATCTGCCACACGCGGAAACCCATGCGATCATTTTGCCCCATGCCATCGCCTACAACGCAGTGGGTGTGCCGGACCTGCTGGCACCCGTGTCAGATATTCTCGGTGGCTCTGAGCCTGGCCAGGCGCTTTGGAGTTTTTCCCAATCCATGGGCGCACCGATGGCTCTAAAAGACTTTGGCCTGTCTGAGGCCGATCTGGACCGCGCCACAGAAATCGCACTCAAGAACCCGTATTGGAACCCGCAGCCGGTCACTGCTGATGGGCTGCGGGCGCTGCTTCAAAACGCGTGGGCGGGCAACGCCCCCAGCGTTTGAATTCACCGTGTCAAGGGAGGGACACATGATCACACGACGCAAATTGCTGCAATCCAGCGCTGCAACCGGCCTCGGGCTGGCCGCCGGCACGCTCGCCGCGCCCGCTATAGCTCAGGGCGCAAAGATCAAACTAGGCTACGTTAGCCCACAATCAGGGCCTTTGGCTGCGTTCTCTGAGGCAGACAGGTACATTTTGGAAAACTTCGCCGCGGCCGAGGCCGGTGCGAATTTTGAGGTCATCGTTAAGGACAGTCAGTCGAACCCGAACCGCGCCGCAGATGTCGCGGGCGAGCTGATCGTGGACGATGAGATCGACCTGATGTTGGTTGCCTCGACACCCGAAACCACCAACCCGGTTGCCTCAACCTGTGAGGCTGAGGAAGTGCCGTGTATTTCCACTGTTGCACCCTGGCAGCCATGGTTCATCGGCCAGCAGGGCAATCCCGGTGATCCAGCCAGTTGGGAGCCGTTCTATTACGCTTATCACTTCTTCTGGGGCCTTGAGGACGTGATCTCGGTCTTCACGGCAATGTGGAACCAGTTGGAGACCAACAAACAAGTCGGCGCTCTGTTCCCAAATGATGGTGACGGCAACGCCTGGGGCGACCCGAATGTTGGCTTTCCGCCGGTCTTGTCCGAGCTCGGATACACACTGACCGACCCCGGACGGTATCAGAACCTGACCGATGATTTCTCGGCACAGATCAATGCGTTCCGACAGGCAAATGTTGAAATTGTAACCGGCGTTCCGATCCCGCCCGACTTCACCACCTTTTGGAGTCAGGCTAAGCAACAAGGCTTCACCCCGAAAGCCGCGAGCATCGGCAAGGCCATCTTGTTCCCGCAAGCCGTCGAAGCATTGGGCGACGCAGGCAACAACCTGAGCTCTGAAGTTTGGTGGTCCCCCACCCATCCGTTCTCGTCATCGCTGACCGGCGCAAGCTCGGCTGAACTGGCACAAGGGTACATGGCCGCCACCAACCGTCAGTGGACCCAACCCATCGGTTTTGTGCACGCGCTGTTCGAAATGGCAGCTAACGTTATGGGCCGGGTTGATGATGCGGGTGATGGGGATGCAGTGGCCGAAGCCATCGCAGCTACGCAGCTGGACTCGATTGTCGGCCGTATCGCTTTTGATGGTGCGGGCCTGCCCCCCTTCGCCGCTCAGAACGTCGCAAAAACACCCTTGGTCGGGGGGCAATGGAGGCTACTCGACAATGGCAGCTATGACCTCGTGATCGTCGACAACTCCTCGGCACCCGAAATCCCGACCGCAGGTGTGATGGAAGAAATCTCCTGATCGCAACGAAACCAGTGCCCCGGATCTTTTCCGGGGCAGGAACTCCGGTATGACCATTCTTTCGCTCAAAAACGTCTCAAAAAGCTTCGGTGCGCTCACTGTCACTGACGATGTCAGTTTTGATGTCTCGCAGGGGCAGGCCCTTGGGATCATTGGTCCGAATGGCGCGGGCAAGTCCACGTTGTTCAACCTGATAACGGGCAATCTGACTTCTGACGCGGGATCGATCCATTTTGACGGGACGGATGTGACCCGCGTGCCCCCCATGCAACGCTGCCTGTCAGGTATAGGGCGCTCGTTCCAGATCCCTCAGCCGTTTGATCATCTGACAGTGTTCGAAAACCTGCTGGTGGCCGCGACGCACGGGCAGAGCAAATCCGAACACGAGGTTGAACAGGATTGCGCCCGCATTCTTGAGCAAACGGAGTTGTTGGATGTGGCCAATGACACGGCCGGTGGATTGCGGCTGTTGCAACGCAAACGGTTGGAGTTGGCCCGTGCGATGGCAACCAATCCTAAGCTGCTGCTGCTGGATGAAATCGCTGGGGGGCTGACCGACGCGGAATGCACCGCGCTGATCAACACGATCAAAGGGCTGCATAGCAGTGGCGTCACGATCATCTGGATCGAACATGTCCTGCATGCGCTCACCTCAGTCGTTGAACGGCTGCTGGTTCTGGATTTCGGCAAGGTCATCGGTCTGGGCGATCCGGACGAGATCATGAACAGCCGGGAAGTCAAAGAAATCTACTTAGGGATCGAAGTCTGATGAGCCTGCTGGAAACCCACGCGCTGACCGCCCATTACGGAGACTTCCAAGCCCTGTTCGGTGTGGACGTTCACCTGAACGAAGGTGAAACCGTCGCCATCATCGGTGCAAACGGGGCCGGGAAATCGACCCTCATGCGCTCGATCTCGGGGGTTCTGACCAACGGGTCTGATCAGGTGCGTTTTGACGGCCAATCCATCGGCGATCTGGCCGCAGATGAGATCATGGCACGCGGAGTTGCCATGGTGCCCGAGGGGCGTCGGCTGTTTCCCTCCCTAAGTGTCGAGGAAAACCTACTGATAGGCACCTATGGCCGAAAGGTATCGGGCCATTGGTCTTTACAAACAATTTACGACCTGTTCCCGATCCTGAATGAGCGCCGCAACCACCCAGGCACAGCCCTGTCCGGCGGGCAACAGCAGATGGTGGCCATTGGCCGCGCGCTGATGAGCAATCCCCGCGTTCTGCTGTGCGATGAGATCAGCCTCGGGCTCGCACCTGTTGTCATCAAGGACATCTACGACGCCGTCCCCCGCATTCAGGAGGCCGGGGCCAACCTGATCGTGGTGGAGCAGGACATCGGCCAAGCGATGAAAGTCGCAGACCGCGTCTACTGCATGATGGAGGGTCGCGTCACGCTGGAAGGCACCGCAGACACGCTCAGCCGCGAGGCCATTCACGACGCCTATTTCGGAGGAGCCGCCGCATGATCTGGATCGACACCATCATTCAGGGCGTTCTGTTAGGCGGGCTCTACGCGCTGTTTGCGGCAGGCCTGAGCCTCGTGTTCGGGATCATGCGATTGGTCAACTTGGCCCATGGCGATCTGATTGTCTTTGCCGCCTATCTGATCCTTCTGCTGGTTTCGTTGCTTGGTCTTTCTCCGTTTCTGGCCGCGATCATAGCCGCGCCGATTATGTTTGGCGTGGGCTGGGCCTTGCAGAGACATGTGCTGAACCGCGTGCTGGGGCCTGATATCCTGCCGCCCTTACTTGTGACGTTCGGTTTGTCGGTCGTCTTGCAGAACGCATTACTCGAAGGGTTCTCGGCGGATAGCCAACGTCTGCCTGCGGGTGAAATCGCAACGGCGTCCGTTCAGATGGGCGGGCTGAACTTCGGCGTTCTGCCGTTGCTGACCTTTGCCTCGGCAATCCTTGTGATCGTAGGGCTGAACCAACTTTTTTATCGTACGGAGTTGGGCCGGGCGTTTCGCGCGACCTCGGATGATGCGGTGACTGCGGGTTTGATGGGTATCCGCCCAGAACGTATTTTCGCGACCGCGACAGCCATCGCAATGCTCGTGGTGACCTTGGCAGCGCTTTATCTGGGAATGCGGGCAAATTTTGACCCCAATATCGGGCCAGCGCGCCTGATCTATGCCTTCGAGGCTGTAATCATTGGTGGCCTCGGCAGCCTTTGGGGCACGCTTGTCGGAGGCATCATTATCGGTGTCGCTCAGACTGTCGGCGCGGCGATCAATCCCGAATGGCAAATCCTGGCCGGTCATCTGGCCTTTCTCATCGTGCTTCTGATCAAGCCCAGAGGCCTGTTTCCAAGGGCGGTGGACTGATGACTGATACTGCAATGTACCGCGTCCAGACACAGACCCGCGCCTCTTATAGCGCCGGAGCTGTCTGTATCGCTCTGATCATCCTGTTCATCCTGCTGCCGACCTTCGCCAGCAGAGGCTTGATCCAAGACCTGTTCTTTATCTTCACTATGCTGGTTTTGGCGCAATTCTGGAACCTGCTCGCAGGATATGGCGGGCTGGTGTCTGTCGGGCAGCAAGCCTTCGTAGGCATGGGAGCCTATGCCATGTTTGGCGGTGTCATCCTTTGGGGGATGGACCCGGTTCCTGCGATCCTTTTGGGCGGTGTTGCAGCCCTGATTGTAGCCATACCCACAGCCTTTTTCGCCTTCCGCCTGCAAGGGGCCTATTTCGCCATCGGCACATGGGTCATCGCCGAGGTTATGCGTCTGCTGGTGGCGCAATGGAAAGTGCTCGGCGGAGGCACCGGAACCTCTCTGCCGCGCACCGCAACGCGCGAGATGTGGGCCACCGAATGGATACAGACCACGTTTGACGTTCGCGGTGCAGCAGCGCGGGACATCCTGACCTATTGGCTGGCCTTGGCGCTGGTGATCGCAACGATTGCGGGTATCTACTGGCTGCTCAGAACAAAGCGCGGGCTGGCGCTGGCTGCAGTACGCGACAATGTCGAAGCAGCGAAATCCGTCGGCGTGGATGCGGTGCGGATGAAATGGCTGGTCTACTTGGTCTCAGCCGCAGGAACCGGGCTGACCGGTGCTTTGATCTATGTGCAGAAACTGCGCATCTCTCCGGATGCAGCGTTCTCGGTCACCGACTGGACGGCCTATGTGATCTTCATCGTCGTGATCGGCGGAATTGGAACCATTGAAGGCCCGATCCTGGGCGTGCTGATCTTCTTCATCTTGCAGAGCCTGCTGGCCGACTACGGCTCGTGGTATCTCATGGTGCTTGGTCTAATCGGGATCGCCGTCATGCTCTTCGCCCCCCGCGGTCTGTGGGGGCTGATCTCAGAAAAGACTGGGCTTCAGATTTTCCCTGTGCGCCGTCGCCTTGTGCTGACGAACCCAAAGGACGGCCTCAACTCAATTCAATCTGACAAACAAAGGGAGGCGTAACATGGCCACCATCACAACGGATGTTCTGATTATCGGGACCGGACCTGCGGGTTCTGCAACGGCGGCTTTGCTGTCCAGCTACGACGTCGAGAATATGGTCATCAACCGCTATCGCTGGCTGGCCAATACGCCGCGGGCACATATCACCAATCAGCGCACGATGGAGGTGCTGCGCGATCTGGGTCACGAGGTCGAGGCCGAAGCCTATATGCATGCCGCGCATCAGGACTTGATGGGTGAAAATGTGTTCTGCGAAAGCCTCGCGGGTGAGGAAATCGGACGGATGAAAAGCTGGGGCAATCATCCACTGTCCAAGGCTGAACACCTGCTGTCCAGCCCGACGATGATGAACGACCTTCCGCAAACATTCATGGAGCCGATCTTATTTGGCACGGCCTGCCGCCGAGGCACGCAAGCGCGGATGAGCACCGAATACTTGCGACATGAGCAAGATGCAGATGGTGTGACAACGACGTGTTTGGATCGATTGTCGGGCGAAGAAATCACGATCCGGTCGAAATATCTGGTGGGCGCGGATGGGGGCAATTCTCTGGTCGCCGAACATGCCGGTCTGCCTTTCGAAGGTCAGATGGGCGTCGGCGGGTCCATGAACATCCTGTTCCGGGCAGATCTCAGTAAATATGTCGCGCATCGGCCTTCGGTCCTATACTGGGTGATGCAACCGGGTGCGAATGTCGGTGGCATCGGCATGGGTTTGGTCCGCATGGTCCGCCCTTGGAACGAATGGCTCATTGTTTGGGGCTATGACATCAACCAACCAGCACCCGAAGTTGACGAGGCCATGGCAACGCAGGTAGCGCGCCAGCTTGTTGGCGACCCCGAGCTTGAGATCGAACTGATCAGCGCCAACACCTGGACCGTCAACAACATGTACGCGACCCATATGCAGAAAGATCGCGTCTTCATCATGGGCGACGCGGCGCATCGACACCCTCCTTCGAACGGACTGGGGTCGAACACGTCGATTCAGGATAGCTTCAACCTCGCCTGGAAACTGGCGGCTGTCCTGAAAGGCCATGCCGGAGAGAACCTGCTGGAAAGCTACAGCGAAGAACGTTCGCCAGTGGCAAAGCAGATCGTCACACGGGCCAATCAATCCATCGGTGAATTCGGTCCGATCTTTGAATCGCTCGGAATGGCCGAAGGCGTCGACCCAGAGGTCATGCAAAGCAACCTTGAGGCACGCTCGGGATCAACGCCCGAAGCTGCGGCACAAAGACAAGCCATTCGCGAGGCGATTGCTTTCAAGAAATATGAGTTCGATGCGCATGGCGTAGAAATGAACCAACGCTACGACTCCTGTGCGATTGAAACGGATGGTCAACCCAATCCCGGTTTTGATCAGGATGCTGAACTGCACTACCAGCCGACGACATGGCCCGGCGCGCGCCTTCCACATGTCTGGGTGTTTGATCATGATACTGGGAACAAGCATTCAACTTTGGATTTGTGCGGTCGCGGAGAATTCACTGTGCTGACGGGAATTGGTGGAGCGGCCTGGGTAACCGCAGCCGAGATGATCGCGAAAGAGCTGGGGATGCCCATTCGCTGTCACGTCATCGGCCCGCGCCAGACCTATGTTGACCACACCGGGGATTGGGCGCGGGCGTCCGAGATTTCAGATACGGGCTGTTTGTTGGTCCGCCCTGATCAACACGTCGCATGGCGCTCAGCCGAGATGGCTACGGATGCCGAAGCCGAACTGCGCCGCGCTTTGACCAAGGTGCTTTCGCGATAAACCAATCCGGAGCAAACTTATACAAGTCAGGAGGCCAAAATGGACTCGCATGAGATGGGATACTTTACGGAAGAAAACTCGGCCGAGGTCGTCACCGCACGGAACAAAAACGCAGAAAGCGAACGACTGAAGCAAGTGATGGAGGTCATCACCCGAAAGCTCCATGAAGCAGTCAAGGAAATTGAACCAACGCAGCAGGAATGGTTCGAGGCGATCATGTTCCTGACCAAGGTCGGGCACATGTGCGATGACTGGCGGCAGGAGTATATTCTCCTGTCCGACGTTCTGGGCGTGTCGATGCTGGTGGATGCCGTGAATTCTCGTCGCCCAACCGGAGCCTCCGAGAACACTGTTCTGGGTCCTTTCCATGTGGGCGGCGCGCCAGAATATGAGATGGGACACAACATTTGTCTGGACCAAAAGGGTGAGGACATGGTGGTGCGGGGCCGTGTCACCGATGTGGAAGGCAACCCGTTGGAAGGCGTCAAGATTGATGTCTGGCAAGCCAATGATGACGGGTTTTACGACGTACAACAGAAGGGTATTCAGCCCGATTTCAATCTGCGCGGCGTCTTCACAACCGGTGCTGATGGGACCTATTGGTTCCGTGCGGTGCGGCCAAAGAATTACCCAATCCCGGATGACGGGCCGGTTGGCGATCTGTTGAAGCGTCTGGGACGGCACCCGTTTCGGCCAGCGCATCTGCACTATATCGTGTCGAAAGACGGGTATGACGACCTGACAACCCATATCTTTGATCCCGATGACAAATACATCAACTCGGACGCAGTATTTGGGGTCAAAGAGAGTTTGATCGCAGAGTTCAACCGGGTTGATGATCCGGCGCGATCTGCGGAAGTCGGCTTTGAAGGTCCTTACTGGGATATCGAATTCGACTTTGTCCTCGCACCGAAAGAGGCCTGAAATGTCCGAACCTTGCATCATCTGTGTTGCAATAACCGGCTCCTTGCCAACAAAGGCCAATAACCCGGCCGTGCCCATAACAGTCGAAGAGCAAATCGAAAGCACACAGGCCGCTTTTGAGGCGGGGGCATCCATCTGCCATGCCCATGTTCGAAATGACAACGAAACGCCTTCGAGTGACCCTGATAAGTTCGCAAGGTTGAAAGAGGGGCTTGAGAAACACTGCCCTGGCATGATCATCCAGTTTTCGACAGGAGGGCGGTCGGGGGCGGGCAAAACGCGCGGCGGCATGTTGCCCTTGCGGCCGGATATGGCCTCGTTGTCGGTAGGATCGAACAACTTCCCCACGCGCGTTTACGAAAATCCACCCGATCTCGTCGATTGGCTGGCGGCTGAGATGATGACTTATGGCGTCAAACCAGAGATAGAAGCCTTCGACCTAAGCCACATCCTGAAGGCGGCCGAGATGCACAAGAAAGGGCAAATCAAGGACACGCCTTATGTGCAATTTGTCATGGGTGTGAAAAACGCAATGCCTGCGGATCGGGACGTATTCGACTTCTACGTGAAGACAGTTGACCGACTGTTTCCGGGTGCACCGTGGTGCGCTGCAGGCATTGGCGCCCAGCAGGAGGTTCTGAACCACTGGGCAATTTCGTCTGGCGGCCATGCACGAACCGGCCTCGAAGACAACGTACGCCTGGATCGCAATACGCTGGCACCATCAAATGCAGCGCTTGTAACGCGCACTGCAGAGATCTGTGACCAATACAACCGCCCGGTTGCCACAGCCGGCCAGGCACGAAATATTTTGGGCCTCTAGACCGGGTTTTGCGCACTTTGGAAATCCTACAATCCCGGTCTGACAGTCAGGCCAAAGGCTCGGTTATTCTATTGGGCAAGGTTTGCTCAAGTTCTGGCGTGATCGGGATATGCTCGGCGTCGTCACCCGGCGGCAGTTTGAATGGACCATTGGCCCAATCCGCCGCTTTCCAAGACTCTTTGGCCTCTTCAATCCTGTCTCGCGACGATGAAACGAAGTTCCACCAGATATAACGCTCGTCGCTCAGGGTTGCACCGCCCAGCGCCATGAGACGCGCACCCTTTTCACCAGCCCGAACGCTGATTTTGTCACCGGGTCGAAAGACCATCATTTGCCCGGCTTCGAAGACGTCGCCAGCAACCTCAACAGACCCTTCAGTGACATAGATTCCACGATCCTCCTGATCGTCAGGCAATGGAAAATGCGCGCCCGGAGAAAGAATGACGTCGATGTAAAACGTCTCGGACTGCATCGTCACGGGGCTGGTTTTGCCATAGGCAGATCCGAGTATGAGCTTTGCTTGGATGCCTGTATCTTGAAGCTCTGGAAGAGCCGCGTTCTTGTGATGTTCAAAGTCCGGTGCCATCTCCTCGCGGTCTTTTGGCAACGCGATCCAGGTTTGAATACCAAACAACCGGTTGCGCTTCGCCCGCGTTTCCGCGCTGGTGCGTTCGGAATGCGTGACGCCCTTGCCTGCAACCATCCAGTTCACTTCTCCCGGATAGATCATCTGATGGGTGCCGAGGCTGTCGCGGTGTTCAAATTCGCCATCATATAAATAGGTTACGGTTCCAAGACCAATATGCGGATGTGGGCGAACATCTATGCCGCCTTCCGTGATGAACTCTGCTGGACCCATCTGATCGAAAAAGATGAATGGCCCGACCATCTGGCGTTCAGGCGCAGGCAACGCGCGCCTGACTTCAAAGCCACCGAGATCACGGGCGCGCGGAATGATCAGAGTTTCAACACTGTCTGCCGAGGCATTTGGGCACTCAGGGTTATGCGTGGGGTTCCAGCTCATGCAGTGGGTCCTTTGTTTGTAGTCGGGTCTTGGCAAATGCGCCGCCGGTCACAGGAAATGACCGGCAGCATCCTTAGGCCCCTACGTTTCCAGCGTGGCGGTGACGCGATCCGGTGTAAACGGCATGTGGCGCAAGCGCTTGCCTTGTGCGGCGTAGAACGCGTTGGCAATGGCCGCAGGCACCATCGGAGTGCCAACCTCGCCGACACCAACAGGCGGCGCATCGACCTCCGCGACGTAGATCTCTATCTCAGGCATCTGCGACGCGCGTGTGATCTCGTAGTCCCAGAAGTTGCTCTGCACCACCTCGCCGTTTTCGATGTCGATCTTTTCAGAAAGAGCCATCGAGATACCGAACACGATACCACCTTCGATCTGATTGAGCGCGTTGTCCGGCGTGACGATCAGGCCCGCATCGATGGCCGCCCAGAAGTTGGTGATCTGTATCTCTCCGCTGTCCGCGTCGACTTCAACTTCCGCCACACCTGCCGCCATTGATGAACTGTAGCCAGCGAAGGAAAGACCTAAGTTTCGATCACCCCGATTGTACCAATCTGACATTTCGGCCACTTTCTCGAGCAGGTGCCGCCCGCGCGGGTTTTCTGAAACTAGATCCAGCCGGAACTCCAACGGATCCCGCCCGGCTTGTTCTGCCAGTTCGTCCATAAAACACTCTGCCGCAAAGGCCGTGTAGGACGCGCCAATACCGCGATAGGGGGCAAGGCGCGCGTGCCTTTCCATGATCAGGTGATCGGCGCGGAAATCCTTAATCCCATAGAATTTGCTTTCTGCACCGCGCATCGAGATCACATCGTTCGGGTTAACCGCGTCCCAACGCACGGGATTGAAAAACCCGATCACCGTTGGTGTAGCGACCTTGTGATACCACCCGTCGAGTTTTCCGTCCGCAGTCAGACCTGCCTCAAGCTTTTGCGCTGCTGCGGGACGGAAGGTTCCCTGCTTTAAGTCGTCTTCACGCGGCCAGATCACTTTGACAGGGCGTCCAATAGCTTTCGAGCACAGCACTGCATCGCGCACATAGTTCTGCATCAGGGCTGTGCGTCGACCAAATCCTCCGCCCATTGTCATCATGTTCAGTCGAACGGTTTCGACAGGGATGCCCAACACCTCCGACACGGTGCGCGCGGTCCACGACTGCGTTTGCGTGCCTGCCCAAACCTCGGCACCTTGCCCGTCCGCATCGACAGCCGCGACAGCTGCCATCGGCTCAATCTGAGCGTGGTAGGCATAATCCGACAAATAAAGCTGCGAATACTGACGGTCAGCGTTGCCAATGGCTGCGGGGGCGTCGCCTTTCTCGGCCCAGGTTGCACCCGACGCTTCAGGATCACTGACAGCTGCGGCGTATTCGGCCAGCGTCTCTTCGCTGTTTGAGGTTCGGAAGGGTGAAGTGGTGGACCATTCGACCTCAAGCAAGCCCCGTGCCCCCAAGGCAGACCACAGGCTTTCCGCGACTACGGCGACACCGTCTGGCACGGTAACGATGCCTATGACGCCCGGTACTTCGCGTGCGGCAGCGTCGTTGATGGAAAGTGGCACCTCGTCCTCGACCGGTGCGCGCAGAACAGCTGCATAGGCCATATTGGGCACATCCACATCGATCGCATATTCGGCCTGACCTGTGCTTTTGGCCGGAACGTCGCGACGTTGTAGATCTTGCCCGATAATCCGAAACGCGGATGGGTCTTTCAGAGGCACGGTTTCAGCGTCTGGTACCGTCACATCCCTTGAACCGAGCGCCGCCAGTTCACCATACCCTGCCTGCTGGCCATCCGGGCCCAAAACAACACTTGGTTCGGTCCTAAGGCTGGCTTTATCCACAACCCATTCGCGCGCTGCGATTTGCAATAGAACGTCGCGGGCCTGCGCGCCTGCCTTACGCATAGGGTCAAAGTAGAACTGCGTTCCGGTGCTGCCAGCCGTGTACAAAACACCGCCAAAAAGCTGATTTCCAAAGCGCCGATCATCAGCGTTCAACTGTTCGATCTCAACGTCGTCCCATGCTGCATCCAGTTCCTCAGCAAGGATTTGTGGCAGCGTGGAATAGCTGCTTTGCCCCATTTCGGTCGAGGGGAAGACGATCCGGATGCTTCCGTCGGCCCGGATCGTCAACCAATGATTGACATCCAGAGTTCCAATTGCGGCCTCCGCCCGGACGGATGAGATCCCTCCCGCGCCGATGAAAAATGTCAATCCAGCAGCGCCTTGTAGAAACCCTCGGCGGTTCATGGTCATGGTCATCTCAAACTTCCTTGGCTGCGCGTTCGATGGCTTTGAAAATGCGGTTGTACGTTCCGCAGCGACAAAGGTTCGCGCTCATCTCATCAACGATTTCCTGTCGCGTCGGGGATGGATTGTCCGCCAGAAGTGCTGCCGCGCGCATGATCTGACCCGACTGGCAATAGCCGCATTGTGCGACCTGCTCTTCGATCCAGGCCCTCTGAACAGGATGCGAGCCGTCTTCGGACAATCCTTCGATCGTCGTGACCTGCGCATCCTCCACGTCGCTAACCGACATCTGACACGCGAAGCTCGCGACACCATCCACATGCACCGTGCAGGCCCCACACATGGCAGCACCGCATCCGTATTTTGTGCCCTTCAGTTTGAGTGTGTCCCGAAGGACCAGCAGCAACATTTCGTCAGGGGGGTTATCAACCTCTACGGGTCGGCCGTTCAATTCGAATTTGATCATTTGGAACAGTCCTTTTGATGCCTGATGTTGATGGGGTCGCGTGGAGTGGGTTTCGTCATGGCCTGACCATGGAGTGGTTTTGCTCGGCGCCGGTGACTGGGTCGACCATGGGCGTGACACGAACTTTCATTCCCGGTCTCAAAGTTTGGTCGGGGTTTGACAGATCAGCCCAGACACGTATCTTTTCGCTGTTTTCGTCGAACCAGACCGCAGATCCGGTGAGCATAATTGCATCCGCCAAAACTTGACCGGTCTCCGTTTCAATACGGAACCAGCCGGAATTTGATAGCTCCCCTGAGCGCGTGTTGCTCGTGTTCAACCTTGAAACCCATTGGGAGTAGGGAACTTCGAATACAACGCGCAGGCGGTTCAGATTTACGAGTTGAAACATGGGCGGGTCGCCCGAACTGAACTCAACCAGCGAACCCGGTCCGACACGCGGGTCTTCAACATGCCCAGAGATCGGTGCACGTATGAGGGTGTCTTCGTAGTTGGTTTTTGCGATCTCCAACTCGGTTTCCGCCAAGGCCCTTTCGGCCTCAGCCAAAGCCAGAGTGGTTTCAGCGTCCAACAAAGCAACTTCTGTCGCCGCTCCCCGCGTTGAGAGTTGGGCCGCGCGTTCCAGCCTATCTCGGGCTTGAAGCAACAGAGCCTCGGCTTTGGCCAACTCTGCACGCGCGGCATCGACCGCCAGTTTCTCCAGATCGTTTCGAAGCTGCAGCAATGGCGTGCCCGCTTCGACATAGTCGCCTTGCTCAACCAGCACTTCTTCGACAATGCCCTCCGCCCGGCTATAGACGTCCGACCGCTCGACTGCTTCGATACGGCCTTCAAACTCCGAACCACCAGCAGATACCTGATCAGGCGCATGGACCCCGAACAGAACCGCAAAGACTGTGGCGGAAAGAACGGGCCTATGGGTGACCAATGTCGATAGCATCTCAAACACTCTTTTCATGGTGCGATCAGATGGCGGACGACGGGTCCGCTTTCTCTGGTGTCGAAAGCAGCGACGGTCTTTTGAACATCCTGATCCTGCCGCGACACCCGAGCGTGCTGAGCTAGATGTTCTTCCCAGGACGAAACCATGAAGGCCTCGACCCATAGCTCGGGGTCTTCGGCACTTTGGAAGACACGCCAATCATAGGCGCCATCGCGCCAGCGCTCGCCCGACCATTCCTGGATCGCGGACAGGAACGCAGCTTCATCCTCGGGTCGAATGCGATACTCGACTTCGACCATGACAGGACCGCGGGATGCCAAGCCGTCCTCCTCAAGGGCAACCTGTGGTGCAGGCCAATGCATAGAGGGCGCTAGGTCCAGATCGACGCCCTGACCAAGCTGGAACTTGCGTGTTAGAAGCATGCCGACGATCAGGCCTCCTGCTGCGAGTAGCAAGGTAATCGACACAGATGATGCCGTGGCCACCTGGCCCCAGATTGCTGATCCAAACGCCATGGACCCGAAGAAAACCATCAGATTCACAGACAATCCTCGGGCCCTGACCCAATTGGGCAGCGCCGTCTGCGCCGAAACATTGAACGTGGTGAGAACGGCAATCCAGCTAAAGCCACCCAACAATGCGGCGACATAAGCCAACGGAGGTGTTGTCGCCGTTGCAAGAATAGCCATGGCAACGGCAGTGCCGATGGTGCCGCCTGCAGCTGTCGTGCTTGCATCAAGCCTCGCGCGGAACTGCGGGAGGGTTAAAGCGCCCACAACAGCCCCAGCACCGATCAAAGTCAGCAAAAATCCATACAGCGTCGCCCCGCCACCTTCGATTGTCCTTACGACAAGTGGCAGCAGTGCCCAATAGGCAGAGGCAAAGATGAAGAAGGCAAAGGATCGGATCAACGTTGCCTTGAGCGGGCCGTTATGAGCGACGTGCCGCATGCCGGTCATCATCGCGTTGAAAACAGGCTGAGATGTCTTTGAAACGCTGCCTTCATGCTTCCAAAGC
The DNA here is from genome assembly GCF_013110855.1 of Ruegeria sp. HKCCD4884. Classification (NCBI taxonomy): domain Bacteria; kingdom Pseudomonadati; phylum Pseudomonadota; class Alphaproteobacteria; order Rhodobacterales; family Roseobacteraceae; genus Ruegeria; species Ruegeria sp. HKCCD4884. Next base: position 162,540 of record NZ_WVRJ01000007.1, on the reverse strand, counting down.
AACAGAGCGCCGATGATCACAAGGTAGCTGACCGCGTTGACAGCAAACGGGGCCGCCAGACTGACCGATGCAATCAGAACGCCCGCCAAAGCAGGGCCAATGGCACGGCTGATGTTGATGCCCATTGAATTCAACGCAATGGCTGGCTGCAACGCATCACGCGGCACCAGAGTTGGCACGATCGCTTGCCAGGCAGGAGCCATGAAAGCTGTGCCAGTTCCGATGGCCAACGTGAACAGGATCAGCAGCGTAGGTGTTACCAGTTCAAGCTGAACCAACACGGTTAGCACCGACACCAGTACCAGAAGCACCACGTTCACTGTGATTAGCAATTTGCGTTTATCAAGCCGATCCGCCAGCGTTCCGGCGTACAAGGCAAAGACAAAAACCGGCAGGGTTGTTGCCGCCTGCACCAACGAGACCACAGCAGGGGATGAGTTGAGCGTTGTCATCAACCAACCCGCGCCCACATCATGCATCCACGTGCCGACGTTGGAGATTAGGGTCGCGACCCAAAGAAGGGCAAACGCCCGATGTTTGAACGGGGCCCAAGCCGAGTTTGATGCCGCAGGTGCAGGTTTTGCGATGCTACCACTGGATGACATCTGCCAACTCCTCGCGGTTTTTTTCGGCGTAGGACCGCACAAACGGGCAAAGAGGCACTATGCGGAGACCCTTGTCGCGCGCGTCTGCCACAAGCTGTGCAGCCAAGGCCCTCGCCAGGCCACGGCCACGCAGCTCATCCGGGACAAACGTATGATCGGCGATGACAAGGCTGGGCGTGACCTTAGATAGTGTCAGTTCCGCCTCACTCACGATCCCGGACACCGAAGCGCCGTACCGAGCTTTTGTGTCGCTTTCGCTGTAAGTGATTTTTAGCTTTTGGTCGTCCAACATGGGATATCTCCTGAGGTCTTTCCGCTATTCAGCGGCAAGGCTGCCTTGGTTTTGCGCCGTAGCGCCGGGGGCACCGAAAATAGGAACGGGTGACCAATCGGGAAGCTCCGGCAATGGGGCTGGTTCATGCGCCGCAAAACGGGCCTTGGCGTGCACGATCTTGCCGCCTGTCAGCGTCAGGTCGGCCTCGATCTCGGTGATCTCGTCCTCGGCGATCGAGAAATAATCCCGGTCGAGCACGGCGATATCTGCCCATTGACCTGCTTTGATCTGACCCTTCTTGCCGTTTTCCCGGCTGAACCAAGCCCCTGCAGCTGTCCAATGACGCAACGCGTCGTGCCGATCCAAGCGGTTCGCCGCACTCCAGATGACGTCTCCGCCGCGACCCTTGCCAGAAACGGCCCAGTGAATGGCCAACCACGGATTGTATGAGGATACTCGCGTGGCGTCCGTGCCAGCGGCAAGAGGCACACCAGATGCCATCATCTTCTTGACCGGCATAACCTCGCGCAGGGCGTCTTCACCGTATCGGTCGCGATAGGCTGTCGTCTGAAAAGCGATGCGGTTTTGGTAGCTGATACCGCCGCCAAGCCGGGCGACCCATTCCATGGTGGATTCCGAAATCGTCTCACCGTGATCGAAAATCCAGTTCAGCTCTTCCAGCCCTTTGTCACGACCGACCTCTTCGATAAGGCTCAGCAACCGGTGGGCGCTTTCCTCGTAAGTACAATGGAAGCGGATCGGCCAGCGGTTTTCGAACAAGAATTCAAGAACGGGCCGCAAATCACCTTCCATCCGCTTGGGCAGATCGGGGCGTGGGTAGCTGAAGTCTTCGAAATCATAGGCCGACGCGACCAGCATCTCGCCCGCTCCCACGCATTTCAGGTAGTCGTTGCCTTCATCTGGTTTGACGATGTCATTCCACCGTTTGAAATCGTCCAGTTCGAACATCGGACGTTGTGCAAAAAGCTGATAGCCGATGCGCACCGTTTGCTCGCCGCGCTTATTTAACTCGGTGATCACACCGTAATCATCGGGATAGTTCAGGAACCCACCCGCGCAATCCAAAGCTGAGGTCAATCCAAGCCCATTCAGCGCCTTGAAATAGTGCTTGGTCGAGGTGACCTGCTGCTCGAAATCCAGCTTGGGTGCCATGTCCAACAGCGCATAAAGCGGCTGAGCGTTGGGCCGCGCCATTGCCAACCCGGTCGGGTTGCCCTGATTGTCCCGCTCAAGACGGCCCGAGACAAAGGGTTCGTAAAAATGCTTGTCGATGCCGATTGCACGCAGGGCGGCTTTGTTCAGCCACGCGCGATCATACAGGTGCAACACGTAGACAGGCACGTCCGGCGCAACCGCATTGATCTCATCAATTGTTGGCAGACGCTTTTCGGCGAATTGGTCAACGGACCAGCCGCCTACGACACGGATCCATTGACCCGCAGGTGTACGCTCCGCCTGCGCCTTTAGCATACGCAGACCGTCGGCAAGAGACGGAACGTGGTCCCAGCGCAGCTCCATCGCGAAGTTATTGCCTTGCCGAATGATATGCGTGTGGCTGTCGATCAGCCCGGGGATCACACGTTGGCCGCCCAGATCGATTGTCTCGGTTTTAGGACCCGCAAGCCCGAGTGTCTCCTTGTCTGTACCAACAGCCGTGATCTGATCCCCCGATATGGCCAGAGCTGTAGCTTCGGGCATGTCGGGATCCATTGTCGTGATCTTGCCGTTGAAGAGTATCTTGTCTGGGGCGGCCATGATTTGCATCCTTTGGCAAAGCGGGACTGGTCGGTGCCCGCCGGTCGGGCACAGATGAGAATGGTTTGGGAAATCGCCCGCTCGGTTTCACGGGGAGGGATGAAAGGACCGAGCGAGCGTTGCGCGGCAGATTATTCTGCGGCGACCTTGCCGGCGGGCACCGCGTCCAACGTTGGACCAGTGTGACGGGTGCGCGATGGGGCCTTGTGGACCATCGTATAGGCGTAATCCACGCCCATGCCGTAGGCACCGGAGTGTTCGCGCACCAGGTCCATGACAGCGTCGTACGTGTCGCGCCGTGCCCAGTCTCGTTGCCATTCCAGAAGAACTTGCTGCCAGGTCACAGGGATCACTCCGGCTTGAACCATTCGGTCCATCGCGTATTTGTGGGCATCTACCGACGTACCCCCCGACGCGTCCGCAACCATGTAGATTTCGTAATCCGTATCGGCCATGCAGCTCAGCGCGAAGGTGATATTGCAGACCTCGGTCCAAAGGCCGGAGACCACGATTTTCTTGCGGCCTTCAACTGCCCCGCGTGCCAGCGCATCGCGGACTTTCTGGTCGTCCCAAGAGTTCATGGACGTGCGTTCCAGCAAAGGCGCCTGAGGGTCAACGTCCAGAAGTTCAGGATAGGTTTGCCCCGAAAAGCTGTCTGTTTCGACCGTCGTGATGATTGTGGGCACGCCGAAAATCTTGGCGGCTTTAGCCAGGGCAACGGTGTTGTTCTTCAGCGTCTGACGATCGATCGATTGCACACCAAACGCCATCTGCGGCTGATGATCGATGAAGATGATCTGGCTGTTCTCTGGGGTCAGGACATCAAGTTTGGACATTGTTCGTTCCTTGGTTGAGGTTGGATGGGGTCAAAGGGGTTCGGTTTTGCTGGGTTCTGTGACTTGGTCCGCCTTCTTCACGGCGAAAGATTTCAGATGCAGGGCCTGCGACACGGCGTCGGAATGGCCCCTGATCCATTGCACGGCGGCTTCTCCGGCAAGCATGCCCAAGAGGCCTAACAGCGCGATGATTGGTGGGGCTGGGCTGCGGACTGCGATCAGGCCGTAGATGACCCCGATGCCAAGGCCCGCTGCGAGCGATATAAGGTAAGGTTGCCAAGTCATGTTGGGCCTCGTTGGAATTTGGATGCGATTGCTTTGACGACTGAGTTTTCTGGGCGTGTGGGCCCCATGTTGGTTCGGTGCTGAAACCGACGGCACGAGGCTGTTTGACGGCTGTCCAGCCCTCCGTCCAGCGCACGTCCTTGCCAGGCCTTTTGGTAAATCGTGATCATTTCGCTCAGTTCCAGGTTCTGTTGTGTAACGATGTGGGGTGTAGTTTGAACTCGACAAAGCAGAAGTTCTGCGGGTATGCATTAGCTGGGCTAAATTATAAATTTGAGCTGCCATGCCACTGACCCGATTGCCTTCCTTGCTGAGTTTGCGCGCCTTTGAGGCGGCGGCCCGGCGTGGATCGATCAAGGAAGCGGCCTATGAGCTTTCGGTCACCCCGGGCGCGGTCAGCCAGCAGATAAAGGCGCTGGAAGCCGACCTTGGAGTGCCTTTGTTTGTGCGAAAGACCCGCGCAATCCATCTGACACCCGAAGGACAGCGCTTGCAGCCAACGATCAGCGAAGCGTTCTTGCAGATCCGCCAAGTGGTTGATGAGGTCCGACCCAAGAAGACACCCAAACTGCGCATCAGTTCCAGCAATGCGCTGATCAGTAAGTGGCTTTTGCCGAGGCTTCACAAGTTTACCAAGGACCACCCTGACGTTCAGGTTCACATCGAGTCCGAAAACCCCTCGGACCACAAAACCCACGCCACGGCCGATATCGAGATCCGATATGCAAGCGAGCCGCCTTCGGACCGGTATGCGCAGTTGCTCCACCGTGAACTGATGCTGGTTGTCGCCAGCCCGGCTGTGCTGAACACATTTGGCATAAGGTCTCCTGCCGATATTAACGCCGCGCAGGTTTTGTACGACACAACGCCGATGCTGGCCGGATCGGTTCCCAGCTGGGTTCTTTGGAGCCAACACGCTGGTCTCCCGAATGCGGTAGACCCTTCCAAAGCCATGCGGTTCGAAAGACCACCGGGCGGTCAGATTGTGGACGCCGCGATCGCAGGCGCGGGTGTAGCGCTGTGTGGATCGTTGCTGGTTTACTCGGCACTTTCTGACGGTCGGCTGATCTGCCCATTCGGTCCTGTAGTAGAGACAGGGTTCAACTATTTCATTTGTTGCCACCCGGGGCGCGAGCGTGAAGAGCATATCCATGAGTTCATGTCCTGGGCGCGCAAAGAAGCCGCTGTGTTGTCTACGTTGAATGCGCTGCTTGATCATTCAGCCGAGGCTGACGTCCCCGTTGAAGTGGGTCGCTAGGGCCGTCAGCTCGGAGTTGCGCAATTCGTGCCCGCCTTCGTGAATATCTGATGTGACCACGGCGCCATTCTCGGACAGCCATTTGATCAGGCGTTCTGACATCGTCAGCGGCGTGATCGGATCGCGCCGACCCGCCGTTACCAGAACCTTCCGTCCCTTTAGCTGCGGATTTACTTCGGGTTCCCAAGTCACCATCGGATGCAAGAGCCCGACCGCTTCGAAAAGGTCCGGACGTTTAAGAAAGACGGACGCCAGAATATTTGCCCCGTTCGAATAGCCGAAACCATAGACGGGGTGGCCGGGATATTCTGAGCGATGGGCTTCAATGAACGCGATCATCTTTTCAGTCGCGCGCGCAAGGTCCTCCATGTCATAAATCCCCTCTGCGGCGCGACGGAAAAACCGCGCCGCGCCCATCTCAGAGACATCACCGCGCGGCGAAACCACTCCGCCTCCGGCAACAAGCTCGCCAGCCAGTTCGAAAAGCTGATGCTCGTCCCCTCCGGTGCCGTGAAAGGCAAAAACCAGCGGACGGGCAGATTGCGGCGCCCGCACCAGCGCCTGATAGAGATCTTTGGACATCTCAACCTCCGTCATCATGGTTCAAGTGAGGGCAGAAGACTTTCTATCTTGCTGCGATGTGGCTCGTAACGGGTGGGCAGCTTGAGCGCTTCACCCAGATGGGCCGTATCTTCGTCACGGTCAAAACCGGGCTCGTTCGTGGCGATTTCGAACAGCACACCACCCGGCGTGCGGAAATAGATCGCCCAGAAGTAGTCGCGGTCGATAACCGGCGTGACCTGATAGCCGGTATCCAGCAAAGCCTGCCGAACACGCAGCTGCGCGGCGCGGTCTTCGACGGCAAAAGCGATGTGATGAACGGACCCAGCGCCTTGACCAGCGGTCGGAGCACCTGACGGCAGCTGTTGCAAATCAATCGTGTCTGCAGCGTTGCCCCCTTCGATCACATAGCGGGTCACGTCATCTTCGGTTTCAGCTTTCTGGTACCCCATGAAACTGAGCAATTCGCCCGTCGCGTCGACGTCCTTCAACGCAAAGCGTGCGCCTCGGAAACCCAAGATTCCGGCGTCATTGGGAACGCCGCCCTGGGTCCAGGCTGTCCGACCTCGCACGTCAGTTTCGACCAAGGCAAAGCTGTCGCCATCGGGACCGTCGAAGGACAAACGCTTTTCTCCGAAGACGGTGTTTTCGGTCAGCCCGGTCACACCGCCAGATGCAAGATGCTGTTTCCAGAACGCGATACCACCTGTAGGGATGGCAAACTCCGTTACGCCAACCTCTCCGGCACCACGACGCCCCCGAGGCATCTGACCGAATGGAAAGTAGGTCATGACCGAGCCAGGTGTTCCAACTTCATCTCCGTAATAGAGGTGATAAACCTCAGGTGCGTCGAAATTGACCGTCTTTTTCACCCGGCGCAGACCCAGAGTGTTGGTGAAGAAAGCATTGTTGATGCTGGCGTCTGCAGCCATCGATGTGACGTGGTGCAGCCCTTTGATGTCTTTGATCATGTTCCGCTCCTGGGCGAGTGTTCAACTTGCATCAAAGATGGCGTATCTATTATTGAAGTGAATAGACAACCATGTAGGTTTATTATTGACGAGAACGGAATTATTAAGCTGACATGATCGAGCTTAAGCCCATCCGCGTCCTGCGCGCTGTATCAGACCAGAAAAGCTTTTCCTTGGCCGCGCGTGAACTGGGTATCGCTCCGGCATCAGCAACACGCATCATAGCGCAGCTTGAGAAAGACCTCGGCACACAGCTTCTGGTACGCACCACACGGCAAGTTTCACTAACCAGCGCCGGAGCAACTGTCCTTGCGCAGTACCGACCGTTGTTGGAGGGGTTTGAGGAGGTTACACGAAACCTTCAACGGGCCAACCAACCCGACAAGGGCCACCTTAGGCTGACCGCGCCCGTTTCACTCGGCGTTGCCTTGCTGCCGCAAGTGATCTCGGGGTTTCGGCTGGCCTATCCGAATATTTCAGTTGAGATCAACTTCACCGATACCCTGCTCGATGTGATCGAGGAAAACTGCGACCTCGCTGTACGTGTGTCTGGGCCGCCGACCGATAAATCAACAATTTGGCGCAAATTATGCGAAGTTCCGCGGCATATGATTGCAGCGCCGTCACTGTTTGAACGCATTCCTAGACCTGATCATCCGCGCGATCTTAACCCAGACTTTCTGATGTCTTACAGCGCGCAAGGCCGCTCTGAAACCTGGGAATTCTCTCATGCAGGTAGCAAAGTTTCAATTCAAGCAGGCGGAAAGGTAATCTCCAACAATGGAGACTTCCTCTACGCTCTTGCGGTCGCTGGAGACGGCATATGTGTTCTACCCGATTTCATAACTTACAAGGGATTGGCCAGCGGGCAAGTCGAGCAGGTGATGCCAAACTGGTCTATCACATCGTTGTGGCTTACGCTGTACTACCCGCCATACGAACAACTCCCACCGATCGTCGGAACGTTTGCCGAGTACTTTGAAGCGTTTGTGCAGAGCCATCCGAACCTGGAAACAACAGCTTAGCACGTGGACTTGCCGAGTGCTGTCAACTTTGTACCAAATAAGATCACGGTTTTCGCGGCAAACTCAGACTGGTTCGAATTCGTCTGACCGCAGCGCCATCAAAGCCCACAGCGTTTTTGACTGGCAAAAAGTCCAGCGCGCCTGCAAAGCAAGCACGTCCCATCTTTGCCAGAACCCTGGTTGCCCCTTCGATGCAGATCAGATCACCGTATCTGGTAATAGAATGACAGCTTGCGACTGGCGCCTCCAGGCGGGCGTGGGAAAGGTGCGGCGGTTCGGACCTGTTCCTTTGCGGCACGTTCTATGTCGGGCGAGCCAGAGCTTTCGACGACTTCGACCCAAGCCAAAGAACCATCGGGATCGATCTGAAAAAACACGCGCGCATATCCGCGCGCAGCAACGTAGACGATTGGCGCTCGGTTCAAATGAACCAGAACCTCACCGGCATAATTTGTTGTGTCCGAGTTTCCGGGGCCACGTCCCCCAGACCGATTGCTGCCTCTGCTCTGTCGGAAGACATCCACACCTTCTCGTTTGAAGGCCGTGAGAGGCGATTCAATTGTCTGTTCGGGAAAGCGCAGATTGTCGAAGTTTCTGAAAACCTCCAATGATCTTGGCTGTTCTGTTTGCGCATTGCGATTTGGTGGTCGCGGTCGAAGCGACGATGTAGGGGCCTGATCCGTTTGCTCTGATTCCGCTTCGGGAAGAGGCACATCAGCGTCATCCTCTAAAGGGTTCAACGCTGTATCCGGTGTCACGGGCTCGATGGTTTCAGCTTCTTCGGTGTCGACCGGAGAGAGCTCGGGTGGCAATGCGGCAATCTGTACGTCATTTACCGGTTCTTCGACAGAAGAGGGCTCGACCGGGGAAATGGTTTGATCGGGCGTTGCTTCCGGGTTTTCGGTCGCGGTATCGGACCCTGCGGCTTCAGCGCTTTCACCATTGTCATCAGGGGCTTGTTCCACAGGTTCGGTGACGGCTTCGTCAGGCGCTCTGGGCTGAATGATCGTCGAGTCTCCGGTATCGGGCGCATAGGTTTGCTTTGGGTCGGGCGACGCGACACGGGCATCGCTTGTGGGACTCTCGGCCTCGCGCGGCTCAACTGGCGGTTCTTCTGGCGGGGGCGGCGCTTCGGTCAGCTCCGGCTGAACGGGTTCAAGTCGGGTATCGACAAACTCTTCGAATGTATTGCCTAGCTCGACAGTGTCAGCTCGGTTTTCTCCGGTGGCTTGGTTTGAAAAGTTTGGCACAGTTAGGCTTAGGCCCCCAAGATGCACCAGCACAGAAACCGAGATCGCAAGGAGTGCGACGAATAAAGACCGCCGGATCATTCGAGGGCCTGTTCTGTCATCAGAAAAACCGAAGGCGCACCTAACCGGCGCAGATTGCTGGTAATCTCCATCAACACGGGGGCAGGTGCATTTCTATCCGGCACGATCCGCACAGGTCCGCCGTCGTGGTCTTGCATGAATGCCTCGGCGCTTATCGGTCTGCCACGAAAGCGCAACGTGCCATCCGGATACAGGACAAGCGCATCTGGGGGCTCGCGACCTTCAAGATCTGCGGTGTTTACCAGGTCCAGTTCTGAGTCCAACGGCGGCGCTATCGTGCCCGCGATCAGAAAAAAGATCAGAATGAGGAAGACGACATTGATCAGCGGAATAGTTGAATCTCGGTGTCGGCCGGGTCGGATTTTGCGGATCATCGACTTACTCCAGCACGCTAACCGTCAGACCTTCGCGACCACGCAGCCGAACAAGAAAATCCACAAGACGTTGTGCGGACGTGTCGTTATCAAGGCTGACCAGAACCTGACCGGTCAGGGTTTGCTCGGCCAAGTCGTCAAGCGACATGGGTTGGCCATTCAACACCGCCCGCGTGGCGCCAAGTTGAACAAAAAAGCGCTCGGTTGGTTCCGCGTCGCTTGACCCGCCCGCAGCCGCACTGCTGAGTTCAATCTCGCTGAACCGTGAAAAGGTCGAGGACAGCATGAAAAACAGCAAAAGCAGAAAGATCACATCGATCAGGGGCGTCATCGACATACGCCGCCGGACAAATGGCGCGGTGTTACGCATGTTCCGGTGCAACTGAGACCGCGCCAGCCTCTACTGCGCTTGTTATCGAGGGTCCTGGCACCAGAACCGTGCGCAGAGCCTTGTCCGCAAAAACACGCTCGCGTGCGGTGCGACTTTCCAGCCAGGACAAAACCATCGAAGTCGGCATTGCAACGGCCAGACCTACGGCAGTTGTAATCAAGGCCACCCAAATCCCACCGGCCAGAACCGATGGATCAACTGATGACCCTGCGGCTTGCAGGCTTTGGAAGGCGCTGATCATACCCAGAACCGTGCCAAAAAGACCCAACAAGGGTGCAAGCTGTGCCACTGTGTCCAGCAGGCGGAAGCCACGCTCCAACCCCGCAAGCACAAGGCTCGCCTCGGCATCCAGCCTGTCATCGGCCCCGGGCACGCCCGATGCGTCCATTGCAGCGCCAACGATAGGCGCAAGATAGCTTTTGCTGCCAGCCAGCTTTACGCGTGCTGCATTCTGGTCACCTGCGTCCCACGCGGCGAGTGCTTCGGACAGAACCTTGTGCCGACCGACACCACAGACCGCAAATTGCCAGAGTTTGTAAAGCGTGACGGCCAGTGTCAGAACCGACATCGCGATCAGGATCGCGACGACGGGCCCACCAAGGGCAAAGATTTCACGAAGTGCGGTCAGTGGACTCATCCCAAAAGCTCCATGTCTACCCGGCTGCTCGGCGACAGGGCATCTTCGCAAACTTCACTTTCGGACCCGTCCACCACGCAGGACTGTGCGCCATTGATCAAGGCTTTCCTAACCGAGGCGCAAGTCAGGTTTGGTAATTCGAACTGACGAACGCGTGCTTTGTCGGCCGGCAATTCACCGAACCTGAAAATAGAGAGTTGCAAAAGGCCACCATCGACATCAAACAAGACCGTTTCAAACACCGCGTTGTCTATCGAATGTCCGGTTTCATTCTTGACCAGAAACGTAAACCTGCAGGAACCCTCGATATCTTCGACCGTGTTCAATTCCATAAACAGTTTGCCTGATTGTTCGGCGTCAGATTGCGCAAGCGCGTACGACGACAGCCCCCCGCACAACACGGCCGCTGCAAAAAGGCGACTAAGAAACATAAGTTTACTCCATTTTTGTTGCGCTCAGTTTGCGGGCGATGACCATCAGTTGGCCGTTTGTTTGTTGTCACAGTTGTTCGTCATGTAAAGAGTAACGAAGGGTCGAGGAGTAAAAGGATCGTCAGCGTAAGTTGATGAGTGCGTCTACATCGTAAGAAATACGAAGCACAAAAAGAATTTCAACTGCGCTTGAGAACATCAAGCCCGGCCGTCGCGGCGCCGCGAGCTGTGAGTGAAAGTTTCAATCTAGGGCAGACACATCAGCTTGCCCGCCTAAATGCTGGGTTACGCCAGAACGGTGGAGTGGACATGCTTTGCATATTAAACTTGCTAATCGCGCATCAAATAATGCATATTTGTCTATATTTTTTCGTCATTAGAATAACAAAAAGTATGCTTTTTAAGGGGTGGACATCGAGCACAGTGCAATTTGCACGTATCAGGACCCAATGGGGGAAGGGGCTCGATTTTGTCGTGGTTAAAGATTGTGTTGGTTCTTTGCTTTGTTGTGATCATGCCGTTGCAAGCCGTTGCCAGCATTGGAAAAGTTATCAGTGCCAAGCAAGGTGCCCAGCTTATTCGTGAGGGAAAAGCTCAGCCTGTGTATTCAGGGATGGATGTCGTGTCAGGGGATACGATTTCCACGGACCGGACTGGGTTGATCCAAATTGTCTTTGTGGATGACACCAAGATCGCAATCGGCCCCAACGCGCGCATGGTGTTGGATGTGACTCTTTTACGTGGCAATCGTAAAGCCAAGAACTTTGCTGTTCAGGCGCTTGGCGGCAGCTTTCGGTTTATTTCCGGCAAAAGCCGAAAGAGGGCTTATTCGATAAAAACACCTTCAGCGACGATGGCGGTTCGCGGCACAACTTTCGATATGTGGGTCGTGTCGGAACAGCAAAGCGCGATGCTGGTGCTTGAGGGGACTGTCCGAATGTGCGGTCTCAATGGATCTTGCAGATCTTCGGGGCGTCAGTGCAGCATGTACGCAACAGGCGGAGGCGGAGCCGTCGGGCGCCCTGCCAGCCAAGCACAATATGAACAGGCGTTACAAAGCGGGTTTCCCTTTGTTCAATCCCAGGAAGGTCTTTTGCCACCGTTGCAAGTAAGGGTCGAAGGCTGTGCCGGGGAAGCTGCGCCGATACGACGTGTCAAACCCAATAGGGCAGAGCCACGCGCAGCGCCTTTGGAACGTGGGGAGAGAACGACCACGGTGGAAACGACGCCATCCGCAAGCCCGGCCCCTTCGGGGCAAAGTGAGCCCGAACACGTGGATCCCGATCCGCAGGAGCCCGAGTACGAGGATCCTGATCCACAAGAGCCGGATTATGAGGACCCCGATCCGCAAGAACCTGAACGCGAAGAAACTTACCCTGAAGATCCCGACCCGCAGGAGCCTGAAAGGGAATAGTTCGACGGACGCTTTTGAGTAACGGCGTGTTTTTCCTCTTACCCGGAGGATGATGTGAGCAAAAAGATGCATAAACCCAAGAACGGGCGATGGGCCTTTCGTCTGGTGGGGCTGATCCTGATCCTGCTTGGCTGCACTGTACGAGCAGTGGATCCTTACCCGGTTCGCATGACGCGCCTTGTTTATTTCGACGTTTTGCAAAGGTTGTCCCCGCGAGAGTTCGATCCGAATCTTCCGATACGCGTCGTGGATATCGATGAAGACGCTTTGGCCAATTGGGGGCAGTGGCCCTGGCCACGCACTTTGGTTGCGCAGATGGTGGAAAACCTTGGGGAATACGGTGCTGCAGCCATCGCATTCGATATGCTGTTTGCCGAGCCGGACAGGTATTCGCCGTCACGGCTTTTAAACGATCCGTCATTGGCTGGCATTCTGACGGTAGAACACCACGCCAAGCGGCTGGACAATGATGTGCTGCTGGGTATGGAAATTGCCTATTGGCCAGTTGTTCTGGGTGCCGCCGCGCGGTTGTCTGAGGAAGGCAAGAGTATCGCAGCCAAAGCGGGTATCGTCGAATTTGGAGAAAGTCCAACAGCTGGTCTGATCTCGGTTCCACATTGGACGCCAATCGCACCACCGCTGGATCGTACTGCCGCCGGTATTGGTGGTGTCAACGTCTCACCCATAGGCGGAACAGGTATCGTGCGCCGCGTGCCAGTGCTATGGGATGGGCCGGATGGGCCTATGCCTGGTCTGGCTATAGAGTCTTTGCGTGTCGCGTTGGGAGAAACCAATATCTTCGCCGAAGGCGCTGTGGACGAAGAGGGGATCATGCTGGCGGTTGAGGTTGGCGGATACCAGGTGCCAACGACCGAGAATGGCGAGCTTTGGCTTAAGTATCGGCGAGACACACCCGATCTGTATATTTCGGCCAGCGACGTTATGAAGGGTTCTTCGGACGCGTCTTTGCGGGCCGAAATCGAAGGGCGCATAATACTCGTTGGAACATCTGCTGCTGGTTTATTCGACATACATCAAACCGCGCTTGGGGAAAGCGTTCCTGGTGTTTCCATTCATGCACAGATGATCGAGCAGGTTCTGACCCAAGACATGCTCAGCCGTTCTGACGTGACGGCTGCGCAAGAACTGCTTGCTTTTGTCTTTCTTGGGCTCGTGGTTATTGGCGTCATGTCCAGCTTTGGCGCAGTCGCGTCTTTTGTCGCCGGGGGTATTGCCGCAGCTGCAGTTCTGACGATCAGCTGGATGGTTTTTCAAAATCAATCAGTGTTGTTCGACGCAACATTTCCTTTGATCGGCGGTATGGCAAATTTCGGTCTCTTGGCGGGCTACCTGTTCATATCGACCGAGCGCGAAAAGCGTGAGATCCGCAAGGTTTTCTCGCATTACGTCGCCCCGGAGATCCTTGATGAAATGGAGCACTCGGGCCACCAACTGCAACTTGGCGGGGAAACTCAGGAAATCACGGTGATGTTTTCAGATATACGTGGGTTCACCTCTCTATCCGAGTCAGCATCCGCCACTGAACTTGTTTCAGTACTGAATGCGCTGTTCTCCAAAATCGGGGACCAGGTGTTGTATGAACGGGGAACGATCGACAAATTCATTGGCGACGCGATAATGGCCTTTTGGAATGCGCCAATACCTGTCGCGGACCATCCGTGTCGCGCGGCGTTCGCCGCGCTCAAGATGCGGGATGCTTTGGCGGACTTCAACGCATCCGACATTATGAAAAGCCGTCAACCCATTGCATTGGCAACAGGAATTGCCACGGGGCAGGCATGCGTTGGTAACATCGGGTCCGAAAAACGTTTCAACTATACTGTCATCGGCGACGTCGTGAACGTATCAGCACGGCTCGAACAAAGCTGCCGTACGGTCGACTATGATATTGTTGTGTCAAACGGGGTTGCTCAAGCCGGGCAAGCGGATCTGGCCCTGTTGGAAGCTGGACATGTTGATCTGAAAGGCAAAGCCAACCCGGAACCTGTGTACGTGTTGGTAGGTGACAAACTTGTGCTGGAGACTGCGGCGTTCAAAGACCTCAAAGATCTGCACAGCGAATTGATTTCTGCGATCACTGGTCGACACCCGCAAAGCAGAATTGAAGATTTGTGCCGGTGCTGCGAGGGCTTGGCTGAAAATATCGAACCTGGGCTGCGCCGGTTCTATCGCGCGCTTCTCGGGCGAACGGCCGATTTCAGATCAGACATACCCGCAGGTGAGCTTATGTTCACCAGCTACAATCGACGGCTCGGATCCGGGTAGGCGGGGTCACGTCCAGGAAAAAGATCTGCTTTAACCAGACTTCATTGAAATGGCCTGTGGGTGTGAGTTTGGCAACTCGACGCTGGGTGATCTTCTGTTTTGACGCCTTTGGCGCGCGGGATACTACACAAAAAAGATGTCGCATTCCTTGAATTTGGCGTAAGACGTTAGCGCAAACTGTTTTGCAAGAAGCCAGCAATAGCCTGGTCGTAAATTGCGACGTACAAAAAGGGGGGAGAGCAGGTGTATCTTGGTCTGGATCTGGGGACATCCGGTCTCCGTGGAATTGTTGTGGACGACGGCGGGCGTGTGCTTGCGGATGCCGAAGCGGGTGTTGAAACCTCAACGCCGCGCTCTGGCTGGTCGGAGCAAGCGCCATCGGACTGGATCAAGGCTTGCCAAAAGGTGGTTGTCCAATTGCGCCAGGCGAATTCTGCAGCGTTTTCTGCTGTGCGTGCCATTGGGCTAAGCGGGCATATGCATGGTGCCACGTTACTTGACCACGAAGGCTCGGTGTTGCGGCCATGTATCTTGTGGAATGACACGCGATCCGCGTCCGAAGCTGCCGAGTTGGATGGTTCCACCGGGATGCGCGAGGTTACAGGGAATATCGTTTTTCCAGGATTTACGGCGCCAAAGCTGGAATGGGTGCGCGGACATGAACCCGAGATCTTCGAAAAAGTGTCTAAGGTTCTGCTTCCCAAGGATTACCTGCGTTTTTGGCTCACAGGCGAATATATCAGTGACGTGTCGGACAGTGCCGGGACAGCGTGGCTGGATGTTGGTCGCCGCGAATGGTCTGACACGGCGCTTGAGCTGGGGCATATGCGCCGAGATCAGATGCCTCAACTGGTTGAAGGCAGCGCGGTTGGAGGGCAGCTACGGACCGAGATCTTGCAGAGCTGGGGCCTGACCGGGCCTGTACTGGTTGCAGGAGGAGCAGGAGATAACGCTGCAGCAGCCTGCGGTATCGGCAGTATCGACGAAGGTACGGGTTTTCTGTCACTGGGAACCTCGGGGGTGTTGCTGGTGGCGAAAGAAAGTTATGCGCCCGCGCCGGAAACGGCGGTTCATTGCTTTTGCCACGCGGTGCCCAACCGTTGGATTCAAATGGGTGTCATCCTGTCCGCCACAAACAGTCTGAACTGGCTTTCACGCAACGTGGGACAGCCTGTTGCAGCGTTAGCGTCTGCCTTGCCGGACCGGATCGATGGGCCCTCGGATACGACTTTTTTGCCTTACCTGTCAGGCGAGCGGACACCCCATAACGACAGCGCCATCAGAGGGGCTTTTCTGGGGCTGGATATAGCGGCGGATCCCAAGGCGCTGACACAGTCTGTAATGGAAGGTGTCGCCTTTGCCATGCGCGATTGTCTTGAGGCGCTCAGGGGTACGGGAACAACGCCCCAAAGTCTTCTCGTCGTGGGGGGCGGGGCACGATCGCGGTTTTGGCTGGAGACGCTGGCGACTGCTCTGAACACACCGCTTGCTTTGCCCAAAGGAAGTGAGTTTGGCGCAGCGACCGGTGCGGCACGTCTGGCCGCCTGCGCATCTGAAGGGGCAGATCCAAAGGACATTATGACCCCGCCGGACATTTCAGAGGTCATTATGCCCAGAACAGAACTGTGCGATGGGTATGATGAAGCGTACCAACGCTATCGCCAATACTACACGGCCCTGTCGCCGCTGTCGGTGCAAAGATGACGGATCAGTCTTCTGCGACCATTGAGCGGGTCACCTTGCAAGACGGTGACATGTCTGTTGCCTTGCTGAACTATGGCGCGATCACACAAGGTTGGTGGATGGGACAAACGCCGTTGATACTGGGCTATGACTCTCCGCAGGATTACCTCACAGATCCGTATTATCTGGGCGCAACTGTCGGACGCGTGGCCAACCGCATCAGCGGAGCCCGGTTCGACTTGCTGGGCGAAACCTGTCGCTTGACCGCGAATGAGGGGCAAAACACCTTGCATGGCGGCGGGACCGGGTTGTCCAGAAGACACTGGAATTTCCGTGAAGTTTCTAGAAATCAAGCTGTTCTGTCCGTGGTTTCACCTGACGGCGACGGCGGCTTCCCCGGCTCAGTGCGGTTTGAGTTGGGCGTAGAGCTTAAGTTCCCGCGCCTGACCTACACGATCACCGCGCGTCCGGATCGACCCACGCCGATCAGCATCGCGCAGCATAATTATTACACTCTTGGCTGTTCGCAGGGCATTCTCGATTGTCGTCTCAAATTAAATGCCGATCAGTTTCTGGAACTAAACGAAAGCGCTGTTCCCACAGGCCGCATTCTGAACACCAAGGACGAAAATCTGGATTTCTCGTGCCGTCGAATTATTGGTCAAGAAACAGGCTGTCTTGACCATTACTTCGTGTTTGCGGACGGGAGAGATGTGAAAATGCCTGTGGCAGAAGTCGACGCACCAACGGGTTTAAGTATGAAAGTCTATTCCGATCAACCCGGTGCTCAGGTCTATGCGGCGGCGCATTTGTCGGATCCGTTCAGACCTGGGGCCGCGCTTTGCATTGAACCTGCCGGATACACAGACGCGGTCAACCATCCCGCGTTCCCGTCTGTGATCTGCACGCCGGAAAGGCCTTATCATCAGAAACTTACGTTAGAGATAGACGGGGTGCGCACATGAGAGGTCAGATTTCGGCGGCCGTTGCCGGCCTGTGGCTGTTCGTACCCGCAGTTCAGGCACAAGACCTTGGCCCGGTTCCGACGTTTGTTGAGCCGGATCTGGAACGTGTCGAGTTGGGGCAACTGCTGTTCTACGACCCCATCCTGTCGGGAAACAAAAACATCAGCTGCGCGACCTGCCATCATCCTGAACTTGGCACATCTGACGGCCTCTCGCTTGGAATTGGCGAGGGTGGTGTGGGACTTGGGGCAGAGCGTAACATCACTCAGGACAACACGCCTGAACAGCGGATCCCGCGAAACTCTCCGGGCTTGTGGAATTTGGGCGCGCTGGAGTTCACGACCTTTTTCCATGATGGGCGGTTAGAGGCTGATCCGACACAGCCAAATGGCATCCGAACACCGTTAGGAACGGATATGCGGCCCGGTTTTCAATCGGCTCTGGCCGCGCAAGCGATGTTCCCGGTGCTTTCACCCGACGAAATGGCTGGGCACTATTCCGAAAACGAGGTGAGCAAGGCCGTGCGACTTGGCTTGTTGACCCAGGAGGGCGGGGCCTGGGACCTGATCGCGGCCCGGGTGGCGGCGATACCGGAATATTCGCAGCGGTTTGAGGACATCGCGCCCGGGGAAGAGATCACCTTTACCGCCATCGCCAATGTCATCGCGGATTTCATCGCGTTTGAATGGCGGGCAGAAAACAGCCTTTTTGACCGCGCGATGCGGGGTGAAGAAACTCTGCCCGCGACAGCGCAATTGGGTATGACACTGTTTTACGGTGAGGCCGGGTGCAGCAGCTGTCATTCTGGATGGTTCCAGACGGATCATAGTTTCCATTCCATAGCCATGCCCCAGATCGGCCCCGGAAAAGCGGCCCGTTTCGAAAACCACGTGCGCGATGACGGACGGTTGCGCGTCACGGGCGATACAGGGGACGCGTTTGCCTTTCGCACACCCTCGCTGCGGAACGTGACGTTGACCGCGCCTTACGGGCACAGCGGCGCTTATGCGAAGCTTGAGGATGTGGTGCGCCATCATTTGAATCCGGTGGCAGCCTTACGCAGATATTCGATCGAGAAAGCCGAACTGCCCGGATTTCATGGGGCCAAGGATGCCCAGGCCATGCAGGACCCGGCACACGTCGAAGCGATTGCCGCTTCTAACACATTGGCTCCTGTTAGCCTGAGCGACGATGACATCAGCGCCATCCTGAGTTTCCTCGGCACTCTGGAGGACCCGGCAGTTCGGTTGGGTGTGCCCAAGACGGTTCCAAGCGGTTTGCCCGTTGACCAATAGTCATCGGTCAGCGGCTAAGACGTATCACCTGATTGGGGTTTGCGGTCTGCCAATCACTTGCCTTGCCGTCGGGCCAGATCACCCTGATCTGCAAGCTTTCCGTGTCGCCCAAGCCAAAATGGTGAAATCCAGCAATGCCACTGGCATGGCCGCCGCCAACTGTGACTTCCCGCGTCTGCACTCCGGCGTCCGTTTTGACCTCGATAAAGCTGCCAATAGCCAAGCGATTGGGGTGCGCATGACTCAGATCTACCATCAACCAGTTGCCGTCCTGTGGCGTGTTCTGAAAAACTTCCAGCGGAGAGCTGCGATTGACCACCACCATGTCCAGCCAGCCATCCCCGTTCAGATCGGCCAAGGCTCCGCCACGGGATTTTTGCATAGAAGCGACGCCTGCGTCTGATGCTGTTTCGACAAACTGACCATTGTCGTTTTGCATCAGCAGGTTGTTTGGATCAGTTTGCGCAGCGTCGGGCATCTGCTCGACGTTACCTTTGGTGACAAAAATATCGTCCAGCCCGTCATTATTCACATCACCAAACTGCGCGTGCCAACCGGTTGAAGGGCGACCATCTCCACCTGTATGCGGCCTGTGTGCTGTTGTTCCCCGATCATAGGTCGCATCCCGCCATGTCGGCCCTGCAGTCGACGGATCGAAGGTTTGGAATTTCTGATCGCCCATCGAGGTCAGGTAGACGTCTGGAAACCCGTCGCCAGTCAAATCGCGCGAGGCGATGCCCATGCCCCAGATCGAATAGGGCAGCCATCCGTCTGACTGCCCATAAAGACGCGGGGTGTCTTCCATCGCCCACAATTGTTCTTGCCCGTCGCGGACGTAGTAGTGTCGGTCGTTACTGACACGAAGGTCCGCGCGGCCCGACCGCGCCCAGTCGGAAAAAAGAATGGATAGGGAACAATGCCCGGGTTCCAGGTGGATAGGTGCGCCATAGACTTCGCCGTCCGGCCGGTACAACACGGTTGGTCCGCAAGTCTCAAACGGCCCGTCCGGATCGCTGCGGTCAACATAAGTACCAAACGCCAGCGTAGGCAGCGCTTGCCCGCTTTCCCAGGTGGCCGAGAAACCGGTGGTCCAATGATCATCGGAATGGAAGTTCAGCGTTGTGAAAGGCGCGAACGCGCAATCCGGCCCGCCCCGCAGCAACAGATCGGGACCCACGCGCAGAATTGCGAGATCAAGTTGCCCGTCGCCATCTACATCCAACGGGTACGCGCCGGTCACACCTGTCAGGGATAGTGCGCTGGGCGTATCTGCGCGAAATCGAACATCCGTCTCGGACAGGTTTATGAATAGCTGCGCGGGGTTGGAGCCTCCGGCGGCGTAAAGCTCGGGGCGGTCGTCACCATTACAGTCGAAGACAGCGACCCCGCCGCCGACGAAATGTTCCCAGCCACCGTCATAAACCTGGGGCGGAACGTCAACGCCACGAAACTGCGGGGAAGGTACATCTGCAGAAACGTTTGTTGCTGTGATCAGCAGGAAAGCAAGACTAGTTCGCATGCGCAGCCAGTTCCCTGACTTTCAGGATCGAGACCTGTTCGATTCCATAAGCAGCCGCTCCCTTTGCCCACATTGAATCCCCCCAGTGGTTCACTTTGATTTCGGGTAAGGGTGCGTCAACGCTGACGACGCCGCTTTTGATACGCGCCATGACCTCCTCCGAATGAAGGTACTCAAAACTTCCGCGTGTTCCGGACAGAATAATGCACTCGGGGTCGAACAGGTTGATCAGGTTCGAAAGACCCATTCCAAACATCTGCCCGGCACGTGCTAAAACCGAGATCGACCTTGCATCCCCGGCTTTTGCGGCTTCGAGAATATCGGCAAGTGTTCGCGGGTCCGTGGCTTGGCTTGCGATCGTGGCTTCACGGATCAGGGCGTATTCTCCGACATAAGCCTCAAGGCAGCCGCGTTGTCCACATTGGCACAGCGCGCCGTCCAGTTGAACTTTCAAATGCCCGAACTCCGCCCCGCAACCGCGTTCGCCGCGATAAAGCTTGCCATCAAACACAATGCCCAGACCTATCCCATGTTCAATGGTAACGACCAGAAAGGTCTTTAGCCCTTTGCCCAACCCAAAAAGCTGCTCGGCTTTGGCCACCAGATTGGCATCGTTTTCGATAAAGGCGGGGCAGGGCAGGGCCTTGGACAAGAGCGGGCTCAGGTCCACATTTCGCTCGGTTAAAGACGATGACCAATGAACAAAGTTCTTTTCAGCGTCGATCAGCCCTGCGATGCCGATGCACACTCCGGACAGATCCGTCAGCGAACGATGCGCCGCGTCGCAGGCATGGGACAGGGCCGTGTAGATCATCTGTGTGAAGCCCTCGGGTGCCATGCGTGCCTCATCCAACGGATGGATATAGGACGCGATTTCCGTACCCTCGAAATCCACCAAAATGACCGAGATCTGATGCCGGGCGACTTTCACGCCAGCGATCACGTGGCATCCACCTTGCAGCTTGAGAAGCACACGCGGTCTACCGCGACGCGTGGATTTTGACGACGACTCCCCTTCAATTTCCTGGATAAGACCGGCGGACAGCAGGTCTGCCGTGGCCGAGGTGACCGTAGCGGGGCTGGTCTCAAGCGCGGTGGCAATGTCGATTCGCGAGATGGCTTCCGTTGCGCGAATCTGTTCCAGCACACGCAACCGGGTGATGTTTCTTTGGTCTGTGGCGTTTGAAGAAGCTTTGCTTTTCAGCATCTTGCCCTCGCGAATCTAATCCCTGTTTCAACCTAGGTGGTTTTTTCTGTTACCGATAGCATAAATATTTTACCGACTGAAATAAATATGCTACTCAGAATTATCGGGGCCACGAATCATGAAGCGATGGCTCAATGAAACCGGGAGGAAATCATGAAAAGAATTCTCAGCGCTTCCGCTTTGGCGGTGTTGATGGGTACGGCCGCTTTTGCCGAACCTGTTGTGGGCGTCAGCTGGTCGAATTTCCAGGAAGAGCGTTGGAAGACCGACGAAGCCGCGATCAAAGCCGCGCTTGAGGCGGGTGGAGCCGAATACATTTCGTCGGATGCGCAATCATCCTCGGCCAAGCAGTTGTCGGATATCGAGAGCCTGATTGCCCAGGGCGTTGATGCGCTGATCATTCTGGCGCAAGACTCTCAGGCCATTGGTCCGGCGGTTCAGGCCGCTGCTGACGAAGGCATTCCAGTCATTGCCTATGACCGCCTGATCGAAGATGACCGTGCGTTTTATCTGACCTTCGACAACGTCGAAGTTGGTCGGATGCAAGCGCGCGCGGTATTCGACGCGATGCCCAAGGGTAATTACGTGATGATCAAGGGTTCGCCCACCGACCCCAACGCGGATTTCCTGCGTGGTGGTCAGCAAGAGATTATCCAGGGCGCTGTTGACAGTGGCGACATCGTGATTGTGGGTGAGGCTTATACTGACGGCTGGCTGCCTGCGAACGCGCAACGCAACATGGAACAGATCCTGACTGCCAACGAAAACAACGTTGATGCTGTGGTCGCCTCGAATGACGGTACTGCTGGTGGCGTTGTTGCTGCACTGACCGCACAAGGCATGGACGGTATTCCGGTCTCGGGCCAGGATGGTGACCACGCGGCGCTGAACCGTGTTGCCAAGGGTACGCAGACCGTCTCGGTCTGGAAAGACGCACGTGAGCTGGGCAAAGCTGCCGGTGAAATCGCGGTTGCGTTGAGCAGCGGAACCAGCCCTGCAGATGTCGAAGGCGCGATCAGCTGGACTTCGCCCGGCGGCACCGAGATGAACTCTGTCTTCCTGGCGCCTGTGCCGATCACAAAAGACAACCTGACCGTTGTGGTCGACGCGGGCTGGATCCCGCTGGAAGACCTGTGCCAGGGCGTCGAAAACGGCCCTGCGCCCTGTAACTAAACCAAGTTCCAAATCACAACGTCTCTGGCCCGCAAGGGTGGGCCAGAGATCATAGCTGAACATGAAAGATCGGATATGACCGAAACTTCGTCTCAGCCGGTACCCCAAAAAGCAAAGGCCAACCTGTTCCAGCAGCTGGAACTAGATATGCGGCTATTGGGCATGATCGGCGCCTTCATCATCCTGTGCATCGGCTTCAACATCGTAACGGATGGCCGTTTTCTGACACCCAGAAACCTGTTCAACCTGTCGATCCAGACCGTTTCGGTTGCGATCATGGCGTGTGGTATGGTGTTCATTATCGTCATGCGCCACATTGACCTGTCGGTTGGCGCACTTTTGGCGACCACATCTGCTGTCATGGCGATGACCCAGACCGAGCTGTTGCCCAACGTATTGGGAATGGGTTTGAACCACCCGGCGACCTGGGCGATCACTTTGGTTGTGGGCCTTGTGGTGGGCACATTGATCGGCGCGTTTCACGGTTGGATGGTGGGCTACCTGACCATTCCAGCCTTTATTGTGACGCTTGGCGGTTTTCTGGTCTGGCGCAACGTGGCCTGGTACATGACCGATGGCCAGACAATCGGTCCGCTGGACAGCACTTTCCTGATGTTCGGGGGGACAAACGGCACGTTGGGAACAACCGTCAGCCTTCTGTTCGGCCTTGCCGCCACTGCTATTGCGATCTGGGCGTTGTGGAGCGGCCGCCGGTCCAAAGCCGCCCATGGGTTTCCTGTGAAACCTGTTTGGGCCGAAACGACACTGGCTGGGATCATTGGCATCGCCATCATGGGCTATGTCCTGATTGTCAACAGCTATGCGATCCCGACCCGCCGTCTGGAACGGATGTTCGAAGCGCGGGGTGAGACCATGCCCGAGGGGCTGATTGTTGGCTACGGCATTCCGATCTCGGTCCTGATCCTGATCCTGGTGGCCGTGACATTGACGGTTGTAGCCCGCAAAACCCGCTTTGGCCGCTATATCTTTGCCACTGGCGGCAACCCGGACGCGGCAGAGTTGTCGGGTATCAACACCCGGATGATGACCGTCAAAATCTTTGCTCTGATGGGGTTCTTGTGTGCGTTGTCAGCGGTTGTGGCCTCGGCCCGTCTGGCCAACCACTCGAACGATATTGGCACGCTGGATGAACTGCGCGTGATTGCTGCGGCAGTGATCGGTGGAACCGCTCTGTCGGGTGGTATCGGCACGATCTATGGCGCAATCCTTGGCGCGCTGATCATGCAGGCGCTGCAATCTGGTATGGCCATGGTCGGCGTTGATGCGCCGTTTCAGAACATCGTCGTCGGCTCTGTTCTTGTCTTGGCCGTCTATATCGACATCGTCTATCGCAAACGTCTGGGGGCGAAATGATGCAAGCTCAAGAAACACAGAACCAAGCATCGGGCCGTGGCTCCGGCCAGCCTCCGCTTGTGGAAATGCGCGATATCTCGATTTCTTTCGGGGGCATCAAGGCGGTGGACCACGTCTCGGTCGATCTGTACCCGGGCGAAGTTGTGGGCCTCTTGGGCCACAATGGGGCCGGTAAGTCCACTCTGATCAAGGTGCTTTCGGGCGCCTATCAGATGGACCATGGTGAAATCCTGATTGATGGCAAGAAGGTTGAGATCAACAATCCGCGTGACGCGCGGGCCAACAATATCGAGACGATCTATCAGACGCTGGCGCTGGCGGACAATCTGGATGCAAGCTCGAACCTGTTTTTGGGGCGCGAGATGGTCACGCCCTTTGGTCTGGTCAACGATGCCGCGATGGAGGCTGAATGCCGCAAGATCATGGCGCAGCTGAACCCGAACTTTCAGAAGTTCAACGACCCGGTTTCGGCCCTGTCGGGTGGTCAGCGGCAATCGGTGGCCATTGCACGCGCGGTGTATTTCAACGCACGCATCCTGATCATGGACGAGCCTACGGCAGCGTTGGGTCCTCATGAAACGCAAATGGTGGCGGACCTGATCCAACAGCTAAAGGCGCAAGGCATCGGGATTTTCCTGATCGACCACGATGTGCACGCGGTGATGGAGCTGTGCGACCGGGCCTCGGTCATGAAGAACGGGCAACTGGTTGGTACCGTGGACATCCCTGATGTCACTGATGACGACCTGTTGTCGATGATCATTCTGGGCAAGAAGCCCGGCGAAAAGACGGAATGAGGTAAACGAGATGACGAGCGGTTTCTTTCAAGGGATCGAGCAGGTCCAATTCGAGGGCGAGGGCAGTAAGAACCCGCTCGCATTCCGTCACTACAACCCGGACGAGATCGTCATGGGCAAACGCATGGAGGATCACCTGCGTTTTGCCGTGGCTTGGTGGCATTCGTTCGCGTGGGAGGGCGGGGATCCGTTTGGCGGCCCCACTTTCGAACGCCCCTGGCACCCGCAAGACGATATGGGGCGGGCCAAGATGAAGGCCGATGTGGCCTTTGAGATGTTTCAGATTCTGGGGCAGCCTTACTTCTGCTGGCATGATGCAGACATTCGCCCAGAGCAGGGGAATTTTGCGGACAATCTGCGGACACTGAACGAGATCACCGACTATATCGGTGAAAAGATGCAGCTGTCGGGCACCAAGCTGCTGTGGGGCACGGCTAATATGTTCAGCCATCGCCGCTGGATGGGCGGCGCCAGCACAAACCCTGACCCGGATGTCTATGCTTTTGCTGCGGCCACGGTGAAATCCTGTCTGGACGCCACCCACAAGCTGGACGGCGAGAACTATGTTCTTTGGGGCGGACGCGAAGGGTATGAGACGCTGCTCAACACTGACTTGAAGACCGAGCTGGATCATATGGGCCGGTTCCTGAACATGGTGGTCGAGTACAAGCACAAGATCGGGTTCAAAGGCGCGATCCTTGTTGAGCCCAAGCCGCAGGAACCGTCAAAGCACCAGTATGATTTTGACGCGGCCACCTGCATCGGTTTCTTGCGTAAGTATGGGCTTGAGGATGAGGTCAAACTGAACCTTGAACAGGGGCACGCGATCCTTGCGGGGCATAGCTTTGAGCACGAAATCGCCGTGGCCGCAGCTGAAGGTATGCTGGGCTCAATCGATATGAACCGGAACGACTATCAATCGGGTTGGGACACGGATCAGTTCCCTAACAACACGCCCGAAGTCGCGCTGGCCTATTACCACATCCTGAAATCAGGCGGGTTTACCTCGGGCGGCACCAATTTCGACGCCAAGCTGCGCAGACAATCCATCGACGCCGAAGATCTGATTGCCGCGCATGTGGGCGGGATGGATATCTGTGCCCGAGGTCTGAAAGCAGCGGCTGCAATGCTTGAAGATGGCGGTTTAGAGCAGGCGCTGACGGACCGCTATGCAGGCTGGAAGACGCCCGAGGCGCAAGCGATGCTAGCTTCGGGCCTGGACGAGATTTCCGCGCGGGTTCTGGACGAAGGGATCAATCCGCAGCCGAGATCAGGGCGTCAAGAAATACTGGAAAACTACGTCAACAGATTTGTCTGAGAGCCAGTGTCCGGGAGAGGGCGGTTGGCTCCGCCCTTTGCGGATCAGTCGTCCTGAACGACCTGCTGATGGACTTCGATCACATTGCCTTCGGGGTCGTGAAAGAACACCTGATGCCATTCTTTCGCAAACGTTGTGCCATAGTCTGAATAGGGGATGCCGCGCTCATCCAGCAGCTTCAGGAAGGCGGGTAGATCATCGGTGCGAAAGGCGATGTGGCCACGCTCGACGGGGTTAATCACCCGCCCGTTCTTGAAGGCTACGTCAAAGCTGCGCTCGGCCAGATGCATTTGCATGTTGCCCTCGGTCGCAAAGCGGATGTTGCCGTCATAGCCGCTGTCTTTGTCGGCTTCGGTACGTGGGAAATTGTCTTGCGGAATATCATCCAGACCCAGCACGTTAGTATAAAAATCATGCATACGATCAACATCATCAGCCACGAAGTTGATGTGGTGGAATTCCAGTTTCATGCTCTGCCTCGCCTCGGACAATAGGTGCTTGGGCAGTTCTAACACGTCCTCATGGGGCTGTGGATGGCAAAACGGGATGGCGGGTTGCGTCGGGTGTTTATCCGCGACCACAAAGATCGGAACGAAACCGTTGACGCGTGGCGGTGATCTGTGATGCTGGCGAGATAACACACCGACCACCACAGGTTAGAATGTCCAACCAATC
Source organism: Ruegeria sp. HKCCD4884 (assembly GCF_013110855.1). NCBI lineage: Bacteria > Pseudomonadati > Pseudomonadota > Alphaproteobacteria > Rhodobacterales > Roseobacteraceae > Ruegeria > Ruegeria sp. HKCCD4884. Next base: position 136,079 of record NZ_WVRJ01000007.1, on the reverse strand, counting down.
TCAAACCGAAGCCGTATTCCTGAGCGGCAGTCTGATGCGGCATGTCACCCGCATGTCGTTGACGACAAGCATCGGGCTGATGGCAATTTTTGCCGTCGACTTTGTAGACATGGTCTTCATTTCGATGCTGGGCAACGACGCGCTGGCGGCGGCGGTGGGTTACGCTGGAACGCTGTTGTTTTTTACCAATGCGATCAATATCGGCCTTTCGATTTCTGCCGGGGCGCTGGTTGCGCGGGAACTGGGTGCGGGGCGGGCCGAACAGGCAAGGCATTATGCGTCCAGTGTAGCGGTGCTGGGTTTGATCGTCGGGTTGGTCGTACCCGTTCTGGTTTTGTTGAACCTTGGTCACCTGCTGTCATTGCTTGGCGCAGAAGGTGAGGTTCTGAAGCTGGCCACACGCTATGTCTCGATCATCCTGCCAACAATGTGCGTCATGTCGATTGCTATGGCGGCCATGGCCGTATTACGCGCCCATGGCGATGCGCGGCGGTCGATGATGGCCACGATCTATGGCGGCGTGGTGAATGCGGTTCTGGATCCGATCCTGATCTTTGCCGTGGGGCTGGGGCTGGATGGGGCGGCAATAGCCTCGGTTCTGGCGCGGCTGTGCATGTTGGGGGCGGCGCTATGGCCTGCGCTGCGGGTTCATCAAGGGTTTGCGCGCCCGTCTTTGAAACAGGTGGCTCAGGACTTGCGTCCGGTTCGCGCCATCGCAATTCCTGCCGTTCTGACAAACGTGGCCACGCCCATCGGGAATGCGATCATAGTGCGAGAGATCGCCCAATACGGAACCGATGCGGTGGCGGGTATGGCCGTCATTGGTCGACTATTGCCAGTGGCCTTTTCGGTCATCTTTGCCCTGTCAGGCGCAATAGGGCCAATCATCGGGCAAAATTTCGGGGCCGAGAAGATTGACCGGGTACGCGCCGCTTTTCTGGCCGGGATCAAATTCACCGCACTTTATGTTCTTGGCATGGCCGCGATCTTGTTTCTGCTTCGCGCACCCATTGCAGACTTGTTCGCGGCCCAAGGGGAAACACGAGTTCTGATTTATCTGTTCTGCGGGCCTTTGGCGCTGGCCTCGTTTTTCAACGGCGTGATTTTCGTCTCGAATGCCAGTTTCAACAACCTTGGGCACCCGGTTTATTCCACATGGATCAATTGGGGGCGTCACACGATTGGAACGTGGGTTTTCGCAACCATCGGATCAAATCTCGCGGGGGCATCTGGTGTTCTGTTGGGACAAGCATTTGGCGGCGTCATTTTCGCCATAATCAGCTGGGTTATGGTCGAGCGTGTGGTGGCGCGCTTGGGCCGGTCACATGCGCCCGAACCTTTTGTGGATCAGGGTCGTATTCATTCCCTGTTCGGGCGTCGCGGCTGGTGAGGCAGCGGCATCAGTTGCCCTGATTGCGCGCCTGAAGACGTTCCAGATTGACCACCGTCGACAGCATAAGGCGATCATGACTCCAGTCCTGAGTTTGCTGGATCGAAGCCGCACCCAGCGCCAAAAGGATGGCGAAGGTCAGTGACATACCAAGGAACAGCGCCGGTAGGGGGGCTTCTGCGGGCTGTGCATCCGTCAATGCTATGACACGTTGGCGAAGCACGCGTTTGGCTTTTCCACCGGTCACAAAGGCAACGTTTAAGACGCGCGGATTTCTTGTCGAAAGCGTGCGCGCGCAATAGTCCAGCAGACACGTGGTGTATTCACGCGCATCAATCCTTTTGCGTTCAACGACGGATTGGTCACATGCCAGTTCACGTAAGCGGCCGAACTGGTACTTGAGCATCAGATATGCGGGGTTCCAGAACAGCAGAGGGCGCAGAAGTTCAAAGCCGAGTTCCCATTCCACATCGCCCGCACGAATGTGCTGAAACTCGTGGGCCAGCGCAAAGCGTAGTTCGCGCGGTGTGTCCAGAAGATGGCTTGGCAGAACGACGTGACGGCGGCGCAGGCCGCGCACCGCGAACGGTACGGTGATGCGATCCGACAGGCGGATATCCACCTTTGTCGATTTCCGCCAAAGGAAACTGGACTTGACCGTTTGCCGGATCATCACAGCGTCCCGAAAAGCTCGAACGGCATATACAACTGCGACGACAGCGAATAGGGCGGCGAGTGAGATGAAAACGGGCTGCTGTCCTGACAAAGCAAGATCAACCCATCTTTCACGTGTATTCAGCAGGGCCTCAAATTGCACGGCAGGCATGGCGATATCACCGCGTAGATAAGCGGCAACCGCTATGTCACCAAGGGCGACGGCGCCCCCCGGCCATGCGTGAGCGGCCAAAGACGATACGCCCAATGCAAGAAAGGGGCTGATCAGAATACAAACGCACAGCACCTTGAGTGCACGTAGCTGTGCGACATAGCCATGGCGCAGGGTCGTGCGGGTCAGGGCGACGCGTGCCATCAACCAGATGGCCGCCGACAATGCCAGCACAATGTTGAGTTCGATATATGCGTCGAGAACCGGTCTAACCGCTGTCATTTTGCAGTCTCCTCTCTACCAGCGCTCGAATATCCTCCAGGTCGGCTTCGCTCAGCCCCGCATCATCGACGAGCCTTGCCACCAGCGTGGCAGGCGTGTCATCGAACAAGGTGCGGGACAGGTTTTGCAGCGAACGGGCCTGATATCTGTCCTTTTCCAAAAGCGGCGTATAGATCAGGGTTTTTCCTGACTTACGGCTTTCCACAAAACCCTTTTCATCCAGAATACGCAGAATCGTGGCACCGGACGTGTAGGCCAGATTGCGGTCTGAGGGCAGGCGGTCCAGGACATCGCGCACCGAGCCTTCCCCGAGGGCCCAGAGTTCGTTCATGAACTCCAGTTCGACCTCGGTCAGCAGATTTGTCGTCTTTTTCTTTCGCATCGATCTCGGTGCCGTCATGTTTAGTATGCCTGACAGACAAGCATCCTTTCGCTGTTTCGCAAAGCTTAAACTTTCCAGAAGACGAAGATACCCCAGCCGATGGACAGGAAAAGTGGCGTCCAGACCGGTTGCCCGACAAATCCCAACCAAGCGAGGAAGATATAGGCCGAGCCAAGCAAAGTGATGAACAACCGGTCGCCCAATGTGGTTGTCAGCCCCAGCACACCACGCCGTTCGATCCCGTCGCGGTACTTGAAACCTTCGAGCAAGCCGATCAGGGCGATGGCCGAAAAGATACCGACGAACAAGGCCAGAGTTGCTGGCGTCCATGCCATCCAGAAATCGGGCCAGAGGGGATCGGTCCAGGAAAAGCCCTTTTCTTCTTGCTGGCCGACATTGCCCCAACCCGCTTGCTGGGCGACAGCCATGGTGGGCAGGAAGGGGAGGGTGAATAGAAGTTTACGCATATCGAACCTCACACTCGGCCCATCGCGAAACCGCGCGCGATGTAGTTGCGGACAAACCAGATGACGATGGCACCGGGGATGATGGTCAGCGTCCCGGCGGCGGCCAGCAGTCCCAGCTCATACCCCGCGCTTGAGGCGGTGCGGGTCATCACAGCGGCGATGGGTTTGGCTTCGACTGCAGTCAGGGTTTTGGCCAACAGCATTTCCACCCATGAAAACATGAAGCAGAAGAAGGCTGCGACGCCGACGCCCGCTTTGATGTTGGGCAGGAAGATCGTCACGAAAAAGCGCGGGAAGGAATAGCCGTCGACATAGGCTGTTTCGTCCAGTTCTTTCGGGATGCCTCGCATGAAGCCTTCCAAAATCCAGACCGCCAATGGCACGTTGAACAATGTGTGCGCCAGCGCCACTGCCAGATGCGTGTCGAACAACCCGATGGAGGAATAAAGTTGGAAGAACGGCAACGCGAACACCGCAGCTGGTGCCATCCTGTTTGTCAGCAGCCAGAAGAACAATTGCTTGTCCCCCAGGAACCGATAGCGCGAGAACGCATAGGCCGCAGGTAGTGCCACACAGACCGACAGCACCGTGTTAATCGTCACATAGATGATCGAGTTGATATAGCCCCAATACCACGTCGGATCGGTGAAGATGGTGATGTAGTTCTCCAGTGTAAAGGTCTGGGGAAACAGGGAAAAGCCCGACAAGATCTCGTTCGTCGTTTTGAAGGACATGGCCACCAGCCAATAAATCGGCAGCATTAGGAACGCGATATAGAGGATCGGGATAAGGGACCGCTTTTTCATTCCGCGTCATCCTTTGTCATCAGTGTGTAGAAGACCCAAGAAACCAGCAGCGTGATGGCGAAATAGATCAGGCTCATCGCGGCTGCAGGGCCAAGGTCGAACTGTCCCAGCGCGATCTTAACTAGGTCGATCGACAGCAAGGTGGTTGAGTTGCCGGGGCCGCCGCCGGTCAGGACGAAGGGCTCGGTGTAGATGTTGAAACTGTCCATAAAGCGCAGCAGAACGGCGATGGTCAGGACGGTCTTCATCTTGGGCAATTGAATATAGCGAAACACCGACCATGGGCTGGCACCGTCGATCTTGGCTGCCTGATAATAAGCATCCGGGATCGACACGAGGCCCGCGTAGCACAGCAGCACAACCAGTGATGTCCAGTGCCAGACATCCATGACAATCACAGTGATCCAGGCCGAGATCGGCTGTTGCGTCATGTCATAGTTGATGCCCAAAACATCATTCAAGAAGTATCCCAGCAGGCCGATCTTGGGCAGGGTAAAGATGTTCCACATCGAGCCGACCACGTTCCATGGGATCAACATGGGCAGTGCCATCAGGACCAGACAGACCGGCACCCAAAAGCCTTTTCGTGGCATTGACAGGGCCACGATGATGCCCAGAGGGACCTCAATGATCAGGATCAGGAAGGTGAACAGGAATTGCCGACCGAGGGCGGCCTGGAACCGGTCCGAGCGCAGAATTTGTTCGAACCAGCCCAATCCTTCCCAGAAGAATTGGTTGTTGCCGAAGGTTTCCTGCACCGAGTAGTTGACCACTGTCATCATCGGCACCAGCGCGTTGAACGCGACCAGCGCCAGCACTGGCAGGACAAAGAACCAGGCCTTTTGGTTTTCCGTTCTCATTGCGCCCGCTCCTGAGTTGCGATCCAGCCGTCACGGTAGACGCGGGATTGTTCTGGTTTGAATTGCAGGAAGACATGCGAGCCTGGGTTGGGCGCGTTGTGTTCCGCCACCGCCTTTACCGGCGTGTCTCCGACCATGGCGCTAACCACATAGTGACGACCGATGTCCGCAACTTTGGTCACATGCGCGGGGACGCCTGTTTCGCCAAAGCTTATGTATTCCGGGCGAATACCCAGATCGGTGCGGCCACCTTCGCCTAGGGTTGGACCTTCCAGCATGACCTCGTGTCCTTCGAAGACCGCGCGGTCACCCTTGGCCTCGCAGGGCAGAACATTCATGCCCGGTGAGCCGATGAAATGGCCGACGAATGTGTGTTGGGGCCGCTCGAACAGCTCGACCGGGGTGCCAATCTGCACGACCTCGCCCTCTTGCATGACGACCACTTCGTCGGCGAAGGTCAACGCTTCGGTCTGGTCGTGGGTCACGTAAATCATGGTGGCTTTTACGCGCTGGTGCAGCTCTTTCAGCTTGGACCGCAGTTTCCATTTCAGATGCGGGTCAATCACTGTCAGCGGTTCGTCGAACATGACCGCATTCACGTCATCACGGACCAGACCGCGCCCCATCGAGATCTTCTGCTTGTTGTCCGGGCTGAGGCCGCTGGCGCGGGTGTTCAGCATGTCTGTGACATCCAGCATCTCGGCGATCTCATCGACGCGACGCTTGATCGTCGCTGCATCGACGCCCCGGTTCTTGAGTGGGAACGCCAGGTTTTCGCCCACGGTCATCGTGTCGTAGATCACCGGGAACTGGAACACCTGTGCGATGTTGCGCTGATCGGGGGGCAGCGCCGTCACGTCCCGGTCATCAAATAGGATCCGACCTTCCGAGGGGGTAAGAAGGCCGGATATGATGTTCAGCAGCGTTGACTTGCCGCAGCCCGACGGCCCGAGCAGAGCGTATGCCCCACCATCGCGCCAGGTCACATCAATTTCTTTCAGCGCATAGTCCTCGGGGCCTTTCGGCGCGGGCATGTAGCTGTGTCGTAGGTTTGAAAGCTTGATCTGTGCCATGTCAGGCCACCCTTTTGCCGTCTTGGCTGAAATACCGGCAATGTGCCGGGTTCATGTAGAAACTGTGATCCTCGCCGACCTGATACGGGTGCACGCCAGCAGCCAGCGACACCCAGTCATCCGATCCGTGCCGAAAATGCGCGCTGGAGTCAGAGCCGGACAGTTCTGTCACGATCACTCGGCCTGTCAGTTCCACATCTGCATCAGATGTCCGATATGGAGTCACCCTGTGCGGGCGCACGGCGACCATGTAATCCCCATCAGCCATATCTGAGACGGCCCATCCGCCGCCTCCGGCCAACTGCGCCTGAGCACCGGCTACGGTGATCCGTGCGACATTGATTGGCGGATCCGAGAAAACGCGCGCCGCGGCGATGTTTTCGGGGTTGCGGTAAATGTCTGCGGTTGGACCGAATTGAGTCACGCGGCCATCTTCCATCAAGGCAGTGTATCCGCCCAGCAAAAGGGCCTCTTCGGGTTCCGAGGTGGCGTAAACCACCACTGCGCCGCGTCCTGCGAACAGGTCGGGCAGTTGTTCGCGCAGTTCTTCGCGCAGCTTGTAGTCAAGGTTGGCCAGCGGCTCATCCAGGAACACGGCGCGGCTTTCTTTCGCGATGGCCCGAGCCAGCGCGGTGCGTTGTTGTTGCCCACCCGAAAGCTCATGCGGGCGACGGTGTAGCATGGGGCGCAGTTGCAGCAGGTCAGCGGCCTCTTCCACGCGCCCTTCGATCTCGGATTTCGCCATGCCAGCCACGCGCAGGGGCGAGGCGATGTTGTCGAAAACAGTCATATGCGGGTAGTTCACGAAGAATTGGTGCACCAGGCTGATCTGCCGCTTTTGCGTGTTCAGCCGGGTCACGTCTTGCCCATCCATAAAGACCTTGCCCGAGGCGATCGGGTCCAGCCCGGCCATCATCTTGATCAGAGAGGTCTTGCCCGATCCCGTCGCGCCGAGCAGCACGTTGAAGTGGCCGGTCTGCAGCGTCAGGTTCGTAGGTTTGATATGGATGACATTGCCAACCCGTTTGGTGGCGTCTTGAAGTTCGATCATGTCCGTGAGTTCCGGTCCTTCAGTGCATTGCACTGGCATTGGGGTGGGGATGCCTGACGCGGCACCCCCGGTTGCTTTTGGCTTACTGAGACTGCCAGCGCTGAACCAGTTCGTCATAGTTGACGGTCTGGCCTTGCGGCTTTTCGTTCTCAAGCTTGGCCTTGGGCGAACCTGCTTTTTCCAACCAGAAGGACGGATCCTGCGGCTCGTTCAGGCGCGGACCACAGCCGCCATAGACACCGGCGCTTTCATCCGCGGCCTGCATACGGGCCATGGTGATGTCCATTTCCTCGGCCAGACGGTCCATCGCCTCTTGCGGGGTGAACGCACCCGAGTTCACGTCACCGATCTGCTGCCACCAGATCTGGGCCAGCTTCGGATAGTCCGGAACGTTGATGCCGGTCGGCGACCACGCCACACGGTCAGGCGAGCGGTAGAACTCGACCAGACCACCCAGCTTGGGTGCGCGCTCGGTGAACGACTCGTGATTGACCGAGCTGTCGCGGATGAAGGTCAGACCCACATGGGACTTCTTCACGTCAACAGTCTTGGACGTCACGAACTGAGCATAGAGCCACGCGGCCTGAGCTCGATCCTCAGGGGTCGATTTCAGGAAGGTCCACGAACCCACGTCTTGGTAACCAACCTTCTGGCCTTCTTCCCAATAGGGGCCGTGCGGGCTGGGTGCCATCCGCCACAGCGGCGTGCCTTCGTCATCCACGGTGTTGTTGCCTTCGGACTTCGGCTTCACCATGTCGGCCGTAAAGGCGGTGTACCAGAATATCTGCTGAGCCACGTTGCCTTGGCTGAGTGCCGGTAGCGACTGATAGAAGTCATAAGACGCCGCACCCGGAGGCGCATAGGCCCGCAGCCACTCATCCCATTTGCGGATCGCGTAGACCGCAGCCGGACCGTTCGCCGCTCCACCGCGTGACACGGACGCACCAACAGGGTTACAGGTTCCCGCTTCCATGCGGATGCCCCATTCGTCGACGGGAACACCGTTCGGTTCGCCTACGTCGCCGGCACCGGCCATCGACAGCCAGGCGTCGGTCATACGCCAGCCAAGGTCAGGCGCACGTTTGCCATAGTCCATGTGGCCATAGATCGTCACGCCGTCGACTTCTTTCACGTCATTGGTGAAGAATTCAGCAATGTCCTCATAGGCCGACCAGTTGACCGGAACACCCAGGTCATAGCCATACTTTTCCTTGAACGCAGCCTTGTTGGCCTCATCATCGAACCAGTCCTTACGGAACCAGTACAGGTTCGCAAACTGCTGGTCGGGCAGCTGATACAGCTTGCCGTCCGGGCCGGTCGTGAACTGAATGCCCATGAAGTCATCCAGATCCAAAGTCGGCGATGTTGTCGCCGCCCAGTCACCACCCATCATGTCGGTCAGCGGATAGGCGAGTTGCAGGCGTGAGTGGGTACCGATCAGGTCACTGTCGTTGACATAGCCGTCATACAGGTTCCGGCCCGTTTGCATCTGGGTCTGAACAGCCTGAACCACTTCACCTTCACCGAGGATTTGGTGGTTTACCTTGATGCCGGTGATTTCCTCGAACGCCTTGGTCAGAACCTCGGACTCATAGGAATGGGTCGGGATGCCCTCGGACAGGACGTTGATTTCCATGCCAGCATAAGGTTGTGCAGCTTCGATGAACCACTGCATCTCGGCCATCTGTTCGTCTTTCGACAGGGTTGATGGCTGGAATTCGTCGTCGATCCAACGTTGTGCTGCGGCTTCGTCGGCCCAAGCAGAACCGTGCCCCGCAATGACGGCAGCCGCCGCCACTGCGGAAAGTAGATGTCTCCGCATCTGTCTCCTCCCAAAGATTATGGTTTCCGGCGGTAACCGGATGCCAGACAGCATCAGCGATTTGTCGCGCATGTGTCAAACTAAATTTTTAGTAATTGACGCTCGGGCATCCGAGGGCGGGTGAAATCGAACTCATTTGCCAAATTGTGAATTCGTTGTAAGCTAGGGTTGTTATTATAAAAAATGCCGGTGAACGACGCGGCGCGGTTTGCAAAAAACAACTTGAACCAGCGAGGATGTGTAATGTCCCGAAGCCTGTTGAAGTACACGCGAGTTCTGGAAATTGTGGGGGACACGATCAAAGTTCGGGTGCCGGTTGAGGGCGATGGAAACCCTGCGGTTCGGTTCAACGACCTTGCAGTGATCGAGACCGTAGACGGCCGTAAAACATTGGCACAGGCGATCTTCATCGACCGGGATGTTGTGACGCTTCAGGTGTTTTCCGGGACCAAAGGAATCTCGACCGAGGCGACGGCGACCTTTCTGGGCCATCCGATGCAAACGCCGTATTCGGCCAACATTCTGGGGCGGGTTTTTGATGGCGCAGGTGTGCCGATTGACGGTGGACCAGACTTGTCTTCTGAACCCCGAATCGACATTGGCGGACCTACCGTGAACCCGGCGGAACGGGCTGTGCCAAACAAGATGATCCGCACTGATGTACCGATGATCGATGTGTTCAACACGCTGGTCGAAAGCCAGAAAATCCCGATCTTTTCGGTCTCGGGCGAACCCTTCAACGCCTTCCTCAGCCGAATCGGTATCCAGGCGGATGCGGATATTGTCGTCTTCGGAGGTCTGGGTTTGATCTTTGATGATTACCACACCTTCCGCACGTCGTTCGAGGATGCGGGCGTGTTCTCGCGCACTGTGATGTTCGTCAATCAGGCGATGGATCCTCTGGTCGAGCGGTTGTTGGTCCCTGACATGGCCTTGGCGGTGGCCGAGAAATTCGCGGTAGAGGAGGGCAAGCGCGTGCTTGTTCTGCTGACCGACATGACAGCTTATGCCGATGCAATGAAAGAAGTGGGGATAAGTCAGGAACGCGTGCCCTCGCAGCGTGGTTATATGGGTGATCTCTATTCGCAGCTGGCACGCAGGTACGAGAAAGCCTGCGATTATGCCAAGGGTGGATCGGTCACGGTGCTAACCGTGACCACCATGCCCGGCAACGACGTGACCCATCCAGTGCCGGACAACACCGGCTACATTACCGAAGGCCAGTTCTATCTCCACTCTGGGGTGATTGATCCGTTCGGCAGCCTGTCGCGCCTAAAGCAGAATGTAATCGGCAAGACCACGCGCGAAGATCACGGGCAGATCATGAATACGATGATCCGATTCTATTCCGAAAGTCGCGATGCCGCGCAAAAACAGGCGATGGCGTTTGATTTGTCTGACTACGACTATCAGTTGCTGAAGTTTGGCGCCCTGTTCCGGTCGCGGTTCATGGACATTAACGTCTCGATCCCACTTGAAGACGCGTTGGATCTTGGCTGGAAAACGCTGGCCGAGTGCTTTGCGCCGGAACAGTTGCTGATGAAGCAGGCCTTGATCGACAAGTATTTCCCAAAGGATGCCAATGGCGCGGTTGCAGCTGAATAAATCGTCACTGGCGCGCCAGCAGACGCAGCTGAAAAGCTATGAGCGGTTCCTGCCGTCGCTGGACCTGAAGCGTCAGCAGTTGATGGCCGAACGGGTGAAGGCGCGCGAGGACGTCAAACGCCTTGAGCATGAGGTTAAGGCCCTAGCGCAGCAGGTGGGCGAAAAGCTTCCTATGTTGGCCCAGCAGGGTATCGATCTGGACGGGTTGGTTGAGCTTAAGGATTACAAGGTCAAAGAGGTCAACGTGGTTGGCGTCAAGATGCCTGACCTTGACCGGATCGAAGTTGTTGTGCGTCCTTATTCGGTACTGGCCAAACCTCATTGGGTTGATGCCGCCGCGCAGTTGTTGCACGACATGATCGAAGCGCGCCTGCGGGTTAAAATCGCTGAGGAGCGCGTGCGTATTTTCGACAAGGCCGTGGCCACGATTACCCAGCGGGTCAACTTGTTCGAAAAAGTTCTGATCCCCCGTGCCAAGGCCAATATCAAGAAGATCCGCATCTATCTGAGTGACGAACAGATGCAGGCGGTCGTGCGGTCAAAAATCTCCAAACGCAAACACGCGCGAGAGGTTTTGACATGAGCGTCGCGCGATTGAAGAAGATGTCTCTGGTCGGGCCTGCAGCGCACAAGGCGGATACGCTTGAGGCGCTGCAAGACCTAGGCTGTATGCATGTTCTGCCGCTTGTTCCGCCACCAAACGAACCTGAAAAGATCAGCGAGCGTGGTGCAAGAGAAGCATATAAGGCGTTGCGTTTCCTCGCAGAAGTTCCCGAGCCACGGCGCCAGATTCAGCGAGACCCCGATTTTGACATGGACCGTTTTGTGCATGAGGTGACTGACCTCATACAGCGCACACGGGATACGATGGACCGGCGGGACTTTCTGGCGCATCGTATCGCCCAAGTGCGTCCGTGGGGTGATCTGGACTTCCCGCCAACGGATGTGTTGGCAGGCAATCGGCTGTGGTTCTATCAATTGCCACTGAAACACCGTGAAACTCTGTCTGGCGTCAAACTGCCATGGGCGATTTTGGAAGAAGATCACCGGTTTCTTTATGCGGTTCTAATCTCACCCGACGAACCCGAGGATGACATTCTTCCGATCCCGCGTACGCATGTGGGTTCGTTACCCATTCACGAGCTTGAGGCGCAACTGGAGGAGGCCGAAATCGCGCTTGAAGCGCTTGAGGCTGAGCGCGTGGCGCAAACCCGCTACCTGACCTTGATGCGCCGGAACCTGTCCGTTGCAGAAAGCGCCGCCGAACTGGCCCATGCTACGCAAAAGGTGCGCGACGATGAGGCGATGTTTGCTGTGCAGGGGTGGGTCCCCGAAGATCGGGTGGATGCTGTATTGGAATTGGCGAAAGCAAAAGATGCGGCAGTTCTGATCGAAGAACCGGGGCCGGAAGATAACCCGCCCACGTTGTTAGAACAGCCAGAAAAACGCAATGCTGCGGTGGACTTGGCGCTGTTTTATCAAGTGCCTGGCTATAAGGACTGGGACCCCAGCGTGATCGTCGCAGCCTCGTTCGCGTTCTTCTTCGCGATGATCGTGGCAGATGCGGGATACGGCGCCGTAATCCTGCTGGGTCTTTTGCTGTTCTGGAAGCGAATGGGCGGGACTGCGGGTCAACGGTCTTGGCGGCTTTACGGGCTGATCATTTCGGGGGCGACGATCCTGTATGGTATTTTGGTTGGCAGCTATTTTGGCGTGGCTCCGCCCGAGGGGTCGGTCATTGCCAAGCTCAAGGTACTGGATTTGAACAATTTCGGGGCCATGATGATGGTGTCGATTGTGGTTGGCGTCTTGCATCTGGTTCTTGCCAACGCACTTGCGGCCCGCGCGGCATGGGGGCAACGCAAGGCGATTGCCAATCTGGGTTGGATTGCTGCCTTGATCGGCGGGTTTGTATTGTGGCTCAGTTATATGAGCGGCAAATCACCTGTGCCGGGGTCGGCGATCCTGATCCTTGGCGTTGTGGCCATTGTCTTGTTTTCCAGCGAGCGGATCATCCAAAAGCCGACAGACTGGATCTGGCGTCTGATTGAGGGCGTGCAAAGCCTTGCCGGAGCAATGGGCGCTTTTGGCGACGTGCTCAGCTATATGCGCCTGTTCGCGCTGGGACTTGCTTCGGCATCGCTGGCCATCACGTTCAACGATCTGGCCGTTTCCGTCATGCAGGCGCTGAAGGGGCCGGGCATTCTGTTTGGGTTGCTGATCCTGATCATTGGTCACGTTTTGAATTTCGCCCTCGCTATGATGAGCGGCGTCGTCCACGGCTTACGTCTCAATTACATCGAATTCTTTAAATGGGGTCTGCCGGATGAAGGCATCGTCTTTCGTCCGTTTGCCCGCAAGGAGGTTCAGGAATGAATGAGCTTGTTCTTACACTGGGTTGGCTGGGCATCTACGCGCCTATGGCGTTGGGGGCTGCGGCAAGCGCCATTGGCTGTTCGATTGCGGGGATGGCCAGTATCGGAGCCATGACAGAAACCGAAGGCGGCTATGGTCGTTTCGTCGGCGTTTCGGCCTTTCCGTCCACGATGGTGATCTATGGGATTGTCATCATGTTCACCCTGAACCGCGCTGTGACGCCGGAAAACGCAGGGGGGCTGTTCGGCATTGGCATCCTGTCCGGCATTGCACTGATGTATTGCGGTATCTGGCAAGGTCGGGCCTGTGCAGCGGCAATCAACGCCACCAAGGAAAAGCCCGAAATTTTTGGCCTCGCGCTCGCACCGGCTGCGATCATCGAAGGCTTTGGTGTTTTTGCCTTTGTATTCGCCTTGGTCATTAGCGCGGGGATCAGCTGATGGCACAGACCGGAGCAATTTCATATGGCGTTGATGCCCTGATCGACAAGCTGCGCAACGATGGGGTTGCCGCAGGTCAGGCCGAAGCCGAAAAGCTGCGCGAAGACGCCAAGGCCGAGGCCGCGCGCATTCTGTCAGATGCCAAACACGAAGCCGATGAGTACAAAAAGAAAGCCCGCACAGAATCCGACAATTACCGTGCAGCGGGTGAGGAGGCGTTGAACACCGCGATGCGGGATGCCGTGTTGACCATGAAGGCCGGTTTGACAGATCGCTTCAAAGAAGACGTTGAACGCCTTGTGACCAAAGAGATGTCCGATCCTGAGCTTCTTAGGCAAATGATCCTTGAGGTTGTGGGTCGGGCCAGTGAGGGGGTCAATCTTCACGGTAAGGTTCAGGTCATTTTGCCTGCCAAAGTCGCCACGCAGGAAGACATCAAGCAAAACGCGGATGACATTCAGTCTGGTAAGTTGACGAAGTATGTTCTTGGACTGACGGCGAAGATGCTGCGCGAGAATGTTGAACTACACACAACCGATGACAATCAGGAAGGTATCCGCGTGCGGGCGGAAGATCAGGGCGTGGTTCTGGACCTGACCGACAAGGCGGTGGCTTCGTTGTTGATGGAACATCTGCAACCCCGGTTTCGTGCCGTGTTGGAAGGGGTCATCCGCTGAGATGTCAAAACAGGACGCCTATATTGCGTTGATGTGCAGTCTTCCGGGGTCGGAGCGCTTGTTTGTTGCCAAACAGCCTCCGCTTTCGCGTATCAGGCTCGAGCGTCGGTTGACGGCTCTGACAGCGGATGATGCCAAGGTTTTGAATGTTCTTGAGCACACGCTGAGTTGGAGCGCCTATGACATGGATGTCACAGACTTTCAGGCGATCCAGCGCTGTAAACAGGCGTTGAAGGACATACCACAGCCCACCTTGCGCAAACTCTTCATGGAACGCATGGAACTCCGCTCGGTTGTTGCAGCACTGCGCCTGAGAAAACGCGGAGAACCCGCGCCTACAGGTTCATTCGGTGTCGGGCGATGGAGCCGCCACATTCCAACCCATTGGACCGATCCTACATTTGGGTTGGATACGCCCACGCCGTGGCTGAAAGAGGCGCACCAATTGCTCGAAGACGAAGATCCGCTTGGGCTGGAACGTCTGCTTTTATCGATCAGCCAAAAGCAACTCAAACGACACGCAGCCCGCCACATGTTCGATTTTGAGGCGGTCGCAATCTACGTCCTAATCTGGAATATTTTTGACCGCTGGGCGCAAAGCAGCGCCACCGAAGCGGCCAAGCGATTTGAGAAACTGGCGCAGCAGGCCATGGCCGATGTCGCCGATATTGATTTTGAGGGAGCAAGCGCATGACAGCCCCAACCTCAGCTAAGCAAACCTCGACCGCACGGGTCGTCTCGGTTCAGGAAGGGCTTGTGCAAATACAAGCCAACCCTGACGCGACCGGTCAGCCCGGCCAATTGGTCAAAAACGAAGTGGTGTTCATCCTGCCATCGCGCCCCGGTCCCGGTGGGCGTCAGGAACGTCTGAAAGCCGAGGTGTTGCGTGTACGTGGAGATACCGCAGACGTACAGGTCTATGAAAGTACCGACGGTGTGGCCGTTGGCGATCCGGTTGAGCAATCGGGTCAGTTGCTGTCGGTTGAGCTGGGGCCGGGACTATTGGGGCAGGTGTTTGACGGGTTGCAATCGCCTCTGCCCAAATTGGCCGCCGAATTTGGCACCTTCCTGCCGCGCGGTGCAGATGTGGCGCCCTTGGATGAGCTGGCGAAATGGTCCTTCACGCCTTCGGTCAAGGTTGGCGACACAGTAACCGCCGGGGATAGTATCGGGACAGTGCCCGAAGGCCACTTCAGCCACAAGATCATGCTGCCGTTCAATTGGTCCGGCACGTACAAGGTGGTCTGGGTACAAAAGGGCGCGGCCACGATCCATGACATTGTGGCCCGTCTGGAAGACGAGAACGGTGGTGAGCATACTCTGACCCTATCGCAGAAATGGCCGGTTCGACGGCCATTGCCGGAAAACATCCTGAAACGCACTTTGTCCGAGCGCTTGTATCCGACCGAGCCTGTTCTGACTTCGCAACGTCTGATCGACACCTTCTTCCCGATTGCCCGCGGTGGAACCGCTTGCATTCCCGGACCGTTCGGGGCGGGCAAGACCGTATTGCAGAACCTAATCGCGCGAAACGCAAAGGTCGATATCGTGATCGTTGTGGCCTGCGGTGAACGGGCAGGGGAGGTGGTGGAAACCATCGAAGAGTTCCCGAAGATGACCGATCCAACCACGGGCGGCAGCCTGATGGATCGGACAATAATCATCTGTAACACTTCATCCATGCCGGTTGCAGCGCGCGAGGCATCTATCTTCACCGGAATTACCTTGGGCGAATACTACCGCCAGATGGGCTATGACGTATTGCTGATCGCCGACAGCACCAGCCGCTGGGCGCAAGCCATGCGGGAAACATCAGGCAAGCTTGAGGAAATACCCGGCGAGGAGGGGTTCCCCGCCTACCTGGAAAGCTCAATCAAAGGGTTGTACGAACGCGCAGGGGCCCTGAAAACCAATGACGGTGATCTGGGCAGCCTGACGCTGATCGGAACGGTTTCACCTGCGGGCGGCAACTTTGACGAGCCGGTAACCCAATCCACCCTGTCGACGGTCAAGTGCTTCCTCGGTCTGTCGTCCGAGCGTGCCTATAAACGCTTTTATCCGGCGGTTGATCCGATGCTCAGTTGGTCTCGATACACCGACCAGTTGTCGGATTGGTACGACAAGAACGCCGAACCGGGCTGGACGGATAAAGTGCGCGACCTGATCGCTCTGATCGAAAGGGGCGAACAGGTTGACCAGATGATGCAGGTCACGGGGGAAGAGGGTGTCACGATCGAAGACTTTGTCACCCAGCAAAAAGCGCTGTTTGTTGACATGGTCTATCTGCAGCAGGACGCCTTCGACAAGGTTGATGCGACCGTACCGCTGGAGCGGCAGAAAATGACGTTCAAGCTTGTCTATGATGTCACACAATCCACGGCGGCCTTCTCGGACAAAGCCGAAGTACGGCAGGTGTTCACGCAGCTGACCGGGCTGATGAAGAACTTCCATTATGCAGCGGAAAACACACCGGAATACAAATCGATCTGGACTCAGATCGAAGACCTGTGTCGCGAAAAGTTCGTAAGTTAGCGAAGGAAATGGCAGCCCGTAGGGGAATCGAACCCCTCTTTCCAGGTTGAAAACCTGGCGTCCTAACCGATAGACGAACGGGCCATTTGGTAGTGGCACAAGCACAAGTGGCAGCCCGTAGGGGAATCGAACCCCTCTTTCCAGGTTGAAAACCTGGCGTCCTAACCGATAGACGAACGGGCCACGCTGGCTTGTGGAGGGCCTTTTACGGTTTCACCGTGACCCCCGCAAGCGGAAAAATGCAGGGATGTGAAAGTTTTTTGGGCCTCTAGCGCAGAGCATCAATTGGCCTCTGCCGCATCCTCCAGCCGAAGTTGTACGGATTGTCGCCCACCCCATGTGTTCACCTCAAGCCGACCCGCAAAATGAAAGCGTGCACCGCCGTGATTTGACAATTTCTCGCCCATCGGGCCGTCAAAGGCACCAAAGGCAATTGCGTCCAGGCCACCACCCATTCCATCGGCCAGTGAAAGCTTCAGATGGGTTTCCCCCACTCGTTTGGCAAAGCGCACCTGCAGGTCTGGCAAAGCATAGCGTGGGGCAGGGGCGCTGGCCCCAAATGGCCCCGCCTGTTCAACCTGTTCTATCAGATCAACGGTTGCCGCACCGGGCATAAGCGCGCCGTCCAGCTTCAGATCGGCTGGGCCGCCCTGACCGGCACCCTGCTTGGCCAGCAACTCGCTCAAGCGCTCCATTGCGGGTTCAAGCTTGTCGCGCATCACGGTAAGACCCGCCGCCATCTTGTGACCGCCCCCTTTGACCAACAGCCCTTCGGCGGCAAGGCGCTGGATCGAGGCCCCCAGATCAACGCCCGAAACCGACCGGCCCGAGCCTTTGCCTTCGTCCCCATCAAAGCCAATCACGATGGCGGGGCGGTTGGCGGTTTCCTTCAGGCGAGAGGCTACGATCCCGACCACACCGGGGTGCCAGCCTTCGCCAGCCGCCCACACCAATGGCGCGTCTAGGCCGCGGTGTTCGGCCTGTTCCACAGCAGCGGCGCGCACCGCGTTTTCAATGTCCCTACGTTCGGTATTCAAGGCGTCCAGACGTTCGGACAAAGCTTGCGCTTCGTGCAGGGACTCCGTGCTTAGCAACCGCGCGCCCAGATCAGCCTGACCGATCCGCCCGCCTGCGTTCACGCGAGGACCAAGCAGAAACCCAAGATGATAGCTGTTCGGCGCGGTATCCATGCGCGAAACATCGGACAGGGCCACAAGGCCGGGGCGCTGTCGCTGCGCCATCACTTTCAACCCCTGCCGAACCAGAGCGCGATTGGCGTCGATCAGAGGTGCAACGTCAGCCACAGTGGCCAGCGCCACCAGATCCAGCATCGACATCAGATCCGGACCCTTTACGCCTGCTTGACGCAATTGGCGCCCGGCTTCGACCAGCATCAGAAACACAACGCCCGCAGCACACAGGTATCCCAGATCGCCGCTTTCGTCCTGACGGTTGGGGTTCACGACAGCGACGCAATCTGGCAGCGTCTCACCTCCAAGGTGATGATCCAGAACGATCACGTCTGCACCCTTGGCCGCTGCGATCGGATCATGGCTTAGCGTCCCGCAATCGACGCATATGATCAAGTCATGCGCCGCCGCCAGTTCCTGCATGGCGGGCACGTTGGGGCCGTATCCTTCATCGATCCGGTCAGGCACATATAGCGTCGCCTGCAATCCCATCTGGCGCAACCAGACCAGCAGCAACGCAGCGGAACTGCCGCCGTCGACATCATAATCTGCAAACACTGCGATCTTCTGGCGATGCCGAACGGCGTCCAGAAAGCGTGCCGCTGCAATCTCCATGTCTTTCATCGCGCGCGGGTCGGGCAACAATTCCTTGAGCTTGGGTTCCAGAAAGCCGCGTGCCTCCATCGCGGGCACGCCGCGTCGGGCCAGAACCTGGCACACCGCGCGTGGCAGATCTGCCTGTTGCGTCATCATCTCGGCAGCGCGCTCTACCTCGGCGCTGGGGCCAACCCAACGCCGCCCTGTCAATGACTGCTCTACCCCAAGAAAACTCATCTCTCGCCTCTTATGCGCCAAGGCCGGACCCTTGCGGACCCGGCCTTTTCATCTTTTCAAAAATACTCTCGCCGAAGGCAACGGCGCAAGCCGTTACGCCTTGTCGTGCGGCCAGGTGGGCGTGCGGTAAGACATGCGGCGCACGGACCCGGTTTTTGACCGCATAAGCAACGTTGTGGTTTCAACCCAGCCCGGCTCTCGCTTGATGCGTGGCAGCAGCGAACCGCCTGTGACACCGGTTGCTGCAAAAATCACATCTGCGGTCACCATCTCATCACGTGCATAAACGCGATCCAGATCAGTGATACCAGCCTTGGCGGCGCGGCCACGCTCGTCGTCGTTGCGGAACAACAGGCGACCAAAGATCTGACCGCCCATGCATTTCAGCGCGGCGGCAGCCAGAACGCCTTCGGGCGCACCACCCTGGCCCATGTACATGTCAATGCCGGTCACTTCGCTTTCGGCACAATGCATGACGCCAGCCACGTCACCATCGGTGATGAGGCGGATCGAGGCACCGGTTTCGCGTACTTCGGCGATCATGGCTTCATGGCGCGGACGCTCCAGAATGCAGACGGTGATGTCGGCCGGTTTACAGTCCTTGGCCTTTGCCAAAGCTTCGACCCGTTCACGCGGGGACATGTCCAGATTAACCACGCCTTCAGGTAGGCCCGGACCAACGGCCAGCTTGTCCATGTACACATCCGGCGCGTGCAGCATAGACCCACGCGGCCCCATGGCGATCACGGTCAGCGCGTTAGGCATGTCCTTTGCGGTCAGCGTAGTGCCTTCCAGTGGGTCCAGCGCGATGTCCACACCGGGGCCGTTTCCGGTGCCGACTTCTTCACCGATATACAGCATCGGCGCTTCGTCGCGTTCGCCTTCACCGATCACCACGACACCGGCAATGTCCAACAGGTTCAACTGCTCGCGCATGGCGTTTACGGCTGCCTGATCGGCGGCTTTCTCATCGCCGCGCCCCACCAGCGAGGCCGAGGCCAGTGCAGCCTGCTCCGCCACCCTTGCAAGCCCCAGAGACAGCAGGCGGTCGTTGAAATCGGTTTTGGCAGCACTCATTGTTCAGTATCCCTTGGTCAGTAAAGCCGTTTCTTCCGGCATAACGTGCGTTTCATGCAGGCCGCAAGATCAAACCTCTTCAATCCGCAACGCAACAGGCTCACCGGCCACTACGTCCGTGTTGCGGAAACCATCCAGCGCGACGTCCAGAGCGGCGCGGGTGGTTTTGTGGGTGACGATCAGCACGGGTGCGGTGCTTTCGGCATGGGCATACTGGCGCATCCGATCGATCGAAACGCCAGCGTCGCCCAAAATGGCGGCCACCTTGGCCAGAGCACCCGGTTTGTCCATCAGGCCCAGCCGCAAATAATATGGCGCAGGCAGACCTGTCACCGCCGGTTTGGCGGCCTCAAGAGATGTGGCAGGGCGGCCAAAGGTCGAGATCTGAAGACCGCGTGCCAGATCGCACACATCCCCCATAACGGCACTGGCCGTCGGGCCTTCACCCGCTCCGGGACCGCGCAACACGACCTGTTCGACCGAGTCGCCTTCGATCACCACCATATTGGTGCCACCCTCCAACTGACCCAGAGGCGAGTCGCTGGGTACGAGGCAAGGTTGCATACGTTGCTCAAGCCCGCGTGCGGTGCGCTGCGCCACGCCCAGCAGTTTGATGCGAAAGCCCATATCCTCGGCCTGATCGATATCGTCGAGGCTGATCTGCTGAATACCTTCAATCTCGATCCCGTCGAAATTCGGCTTGGTGCCAAAGGCGATCGAGGCCAGCAGCGCCAGTTTATGCGCCGCGTCGATGCCCCCCACGTCCAGATTGGGGTCAGCCTCAAGATAGCCCAGTTCGGCGCACTCATCGAACAGTGCATTATACCCCTGACGCTGCGATTGCATCCGGGTCAGGATGTAGTTGCAGGTGCCGTTCATCACGCCCATCACACGCGTAATCTCGTTTCCTGCCAGACCCTCGGTGAGGGATTTGATCACCGGGATGCCACCGGCAACTGCCGCCTCGAACCGGATGACACGACCTGTGGCCTCGGCCTGTTCCGCCAGTTCCTGACCGTGGATGGCCAGCAGTGCTTTGTTGGCCGTGACAACATCCTTGCCTGACGCCAAAGCCGCTTCAACCGAAGCTTTTGCAGGGCCGTTTTCGCCACCCATCAACTCGACATAAACATCGATATCGTCGCGCTTAGCCAGCGCGACCGGATCGGTTTCCCAAGCGTAATCCGACAGGTTTACACCGCGGTCTTTGTTTGGATCTCGTGCGGATACGGCCACGATCTCAATCGAACGGCCTGTGCGGGCTTTCAGCAGGTCGGCATGGCGTCGCACAATCTTGACAACACCGACGCCGACTGTTCCCAAGCCCGCAATTCCCAGCCGCAGTGCCTGTGTCATGTCGCGTGTCCCTTTCCGCCGGAATCTCACTGTATTCGGATGTTTGTCCGATCAGCGCTGCCTTAGCGGGTTCGGGCCAAGGGTGCAATCCGTCACCGGGTGATTGTGGGGGGATGCCGTGCTTTAGTTGGTTTGCGCATTTTGCAGCGCTTCCGCCTTTTGTGCCAAAGCCTCGCCACGTTGGGTCAGGTCTTCTTCGACCGCCGCAGCTTCGCTTACTGGATCAATAGGGGCACCAAGTGTTTCCTGTAGTGGTACAAGCTGCGGGTAGGGGGCCTTTTTAACTGAAGCAGGTTCGCTTCCTTCCAACTCAGGAAAATCCGCGCACCCGGCACAAAGAAGAACAAGAGGAAGTAAAGGCAGCAGTTTCATAGGGCACGCTTTTGGTTTCTCGAGCCCTCTTGTGATGCACGTTTTGATGTCTTCGATCAAGCAGGGTTCTATCTGAACAATTGTTCAGATACTGTGAAGGCATGGCACGAACTCAAGGCTCTCATTCTGACATTACCGGCCCCCGCATTCGTAAGGCTGCGCTGCACCTGTTTGCACGTCACGGTTATGCTGCCGTTTCGATGCGGCAGATTGCGAAAGAAGTCGGTGTACAGGCGGGGGCCTTGTACAATTACACACCAGACAAGCAGAGCCTGCTGTACCGTTTGATGCGGGAGCACATGCAAGAGTTGCTGTCAGCGTTTCACGATTTGCAAGGTGGCGATGACGCAGAGGAAGCGCTGCGCCAGTTCGTCGGGTTTCACATCCGGTTCCATTTGCAACGCCCTGATGAGGTTTTCATTGCTTACATGGAGTTGCGAAATCTCTCGCCTGAGAACTTCGCAGAAATTGAGGACCTTCGCCGACAGTACGAAAACGCGTTGGAAAACATCCTTCACGCCGGACAGCAGGCGGGTCAGTTTGCTATACCAGACACCAAGATTGCGACGCTTGCCGTGATTGCCATGTTGAACGGTGTGATGACCTGGTATCGATCCGGTGGCCGATTGTCGCTGGATGAGGTCGAACAGACCTATTGGAACATGGTGCACAAGGCTGTGACGGCCTGACAGGATCAGGCCGCCGATGTATCAGTGTGCGGGGCGAATGAATGTCCCGTTTCTGAGTTCCCGAAAGGCTTTTTCCAGCTCGGCGCGTGTGTTCATCACGATAGGACCGTGCCACGCGACCGGCTCATCAATCGGGGCGCCAGAGATCAACAAGAACCGAACACCTTCCTGGCCTGCCTGAACCGTGATTTCATCTCCGGTTCCAAAACGGACAAGAGTTCTGTCGCCTGACATGTCGCGGATGTTGACCTCTTGCCCTGCGACCTCTTTCTCCAACAGCACACCTGTTGGCTGCGAGGCGTCGGCAAAGGCGGCTTGCCCCTGAAAAACATAAGCGAAGGCCCGGCGGTAGGTGTCAATCCGAAATGTTTTTTTCACACCTGCGGGGATCGAGATGTCCAGATATTGCGGGTCTGCCGCGATACCATCCACCGGCCCGGTTTTGCCCCAGAACTCTCCGACAATCACACGAACAGTTGTGCCGTCGTCATCGGTGACTTCGGGAATGTCCTTGCTTTGAACATCCTGATAGCGCGGAGCGGTCATCTTCTGGTCCGAGGGCAGGTTGCCCCACAATTGGAATCCATGCATCTGGCCCGAGGTGTTTCCGTGCGGCATTTCCTGATGCAGGATACCTGAACCCGCAGTCATCCATTGCACATCGCCAGCACCCAGGGTGCCGGTGTTGCCCAGTGAATCGGAATGCTCGACCGATCCAGCCAGAACATAAGTTATTGTCTCGATCCCGCGATGGGGATGCCACGGAAACCCGGCTTGGTAGTCCTGCGGCCGTTCGTTTCGAAAATCGTCGAACAACAGGAAGGGGTCCAGCTCGGACGGGTCCTGAAACCCGAATGCGCGATGCAGTTTAACGCCGGCCCCTTCCATCGTTGGAATGGCCCTGCGCGTTTCCAATGTAGGTCTGAGAGACATGGCAACCTCCGATTTGTTTGAGCAGCATGTAAACTCTGCGCTTGCGCAGTCAATTCGCGCGGAAAAACCGAACCTGTGCGAATTTGCAGATAAACCAAACCCCTGTTGTTTCCTGCGCAAAGCGGCTAAATCCAGAGGATCGAAACAGGAGATTTCCATGCAGGAAGAAGTGCTGGCAACGATTGAGGCATCTTCGCCCAGACGCTGGGCCGGGGTAGGGATGCTGACGACGGTTGGGGCACTGGTAACGTATGTCGCTCTGGCGTCCCCGCCCGAGCCGATGTGGCAAGCGTTCCTGTTCGCCGTGGGTGGAGCGTCGCTGTGGCTGGCATATCGTGTCTGGTACGCGACACAGGACCGTATCGAGTTGACCCGTTCGGAACTGCGCACGGGGTCAGGTCAGATCATTGCGAAAGTCGAAGACATCGAAACTGTTGATCGCGGCGTGTTCGCGTTCAAACCGTCAAACGGTTTTCTGGTTCGGATGCGTCACAAAGCATCAAACAAATGGGCGCCGGGCCTGTGGTGGCGACTAGGGCGCAGGGTGGGCGTGGGCGGCATGACAGCTGCCGCCGAAGCCAAGTTCATGTCAGAGGCCCTAGTCTTCCTTCTTACAGATGACCGGGGGTCTCTCTAGGTCACATGCAACCTTGCCGGCAAAGCGGGGGCTTGTGAAGATGAAGTTTTCAAAGGTAATTCCGGTTGCAAAGTCCCAACCCGGTTTGAACATCGGAATATATTCGTTCGATGTTTCCACCAAAATAATCGTGTCTTGGTCGGGCATCGGCGGCAGACGATCTTTGAGTTCTTCGACATTGGTGTCGTCCCAAACCCAATCGTATCCGCGTGCGGTTGACCAGCGCACATCGTGTCGGTCTTCATCTTCTTCGTACCGCAACAATGAGATCCGAACATCCACATCGGAACGGTTGTTGATCATCCGTCCCATCAACTCTTGTAGCGAGTCGATATATATGTCGGTCACTTCCTGTGATTCACGCGAGATCAGGTCGCTGACTGTATAAGCCGCCTTTTGATTCGACGCGCTCTGCCGAAACCCTTCAAATGCTGTGAAAGAGAATGTGACAGTCCAAAGCAACAGAGGGAAGATCATCAGGGCTTCTACTGTCAGAATGCCGCTTTCATCTTCCTTGAAGGCTTGGACGCGTTTTTTCACGTTTCGCATGACAGACATGGCTTTACCGTGGCTCCTGTACGAATGCCGTCGTCGCAGTCAAAGAGTAATGACCGGATTCGTCGGGGACTTCACGCGCGATGACAGACGTCTTGAATACGGGGTCAACACGGAGGCAGGCGCGAAGGATCATCAACTCGTTTGATTCACCGCTGTCGAACTTAAACTCATGCAGCGGGTTAACCTCTTCCGTGCTATCGGTGCAGTCTGGTTTTTCAGGAAGATTTATTCCTACGAACGCGTTCTGCCTGATCATTTCCAAACGCAGGTTCGCCTCGCAGTTCTGGATGCCAGAAATTTCACAGATCCGGATTTTAATGACGTCATGATCCCATTTTGTACCAGTGTTCAGTCGAATGTCCCGAACCACCCTATCTACGCCTTGTTCCAGAGCGCCGTGTTGCGTGGTGATAACGTTCATTTCCGCCCCAATCCCCAAAAACGCCAGGAAGAAGGGAACGATCATAACAAATTCGATCGTCGCGTTTCCGGTCTCTGATCGCTTGAAGAAGCTAAGTTTTGACTTGGTCTTACGGATCATTGGGTCAGCCTCAGTTTGCGGATAGAGGACGCAATCGATGCAAACGCCTTTTCCAGGTTCAGCCCGCTTACGTTGTAAACATGACTATCTGAGCTGGCGCAGGACTTGATGGTGTTCAGGCCGTTGGTCGGTGCCTCGAACGCAATGCCGTAAATGATGACACCCTCGTCTTTCGCTGCGCCACAAATGCTGGCCGTACGCGTATTTTTTGTGGATGAGCCGACAGATTTCCGAAGGTTCCAATACCAGTTGCTTTCATGGTTGGACTGCCAGTAGTAGTTATTCTTGGCATTCCACCACAGCGAGGCCAGATCGAACAGTTCGGGATAGGTCAGGCGCGTTGCAGTTCCGATCTCTTCGTTCGAGTCGTTCTCATTGGGGGGGTTCCCGAACGGATGCTCCGCAGTGACGTAACTACCGCCGTTTTCTTCGGTATGTTGCATCCAAACCCACCGATCAGGGTTGCGCGCATAACGAACGCTGTATTCGCCTTTCTTGCCATCTGCCCGCTCAAATTCGGGGTTGAACCAGATATCGGTCTGTCCACTGCGGACAGACGAGTCCAGCATGTATTGCGTGGTGTTTTGACCGTCGGTCATGACGATCACGACCTTCAGAACATCCGAGTCGAAGGATTCAGGGCGAACCGAGAATTTCGCAGGCACTTTGCCTTCGGCCGCCAGATCGTTGATCACCGGCTGGAATGTCGGATCCAACATTCCAACACCCCACTTCATACCCACATCAATAGAGGTGTTGCCGCTTGCCGTCAGGGCGTCGATGCGATTGTGCAGATACTCAACGTTGTCCGTAACAGGTGTGATCTCACTGCCATTACGCACTGGACACACATAATAAGCGGGGCTCTGTTCACCATCAGTATACCCACCGTTTACATATGCGCTGCTGTAGCGCCATGGGTCGAAATGAGCGGTGCGTTGGTAAAAGACTGACGGGTCAAGCGTCGCAGAGCTAAATTGACCCGATGTGAAATTCACGCAGTGCGAATAAGCATGTTCCGACGTTACATTGTCGAACTTGCCCAAAATGTCCTGCCCCGCATTGACCTGCGTTGCATAAGGCACAATCGACATTGAAATTTTAGTCTCGCCGGATTCTTCAAGCATCAGCGTGACAAATTCCTTGGCTGCGCTTCGCAGAACTTCGATTTTCGACTTCCCCGCGGTGGCAGACGATCTTGTCATAGACCCAGACATGTCCAGAACCAGAGAAATCTCGACCGAACCGATCGACTCTTCGGCAGTACTTGCCGCTACAATCCCCAGCTCTGTCACAGTACCGAACCGCAGGAAACGCGTTGGCACGACCGCCTCTGCCGTCGCTGACACTGTTCTCGAGCCGAACCCTTCGACAACTGTAATCGTCTTTTCAAGATGGCCCAGACCGGCCTTTTCCATATAGTCTTCGACAACCTGCTGCGGAGGAAGTTTTTGGTCCAGGTCTGCGGCAGCCAGAACGGCACGGTCCAAGGTGGATTGCACGTTGGCGCGATCACGTTCATGAGTCATGATGTCCATGGACATGCCGGTGATCGCAAGCATCAGGATCAGGATGAGTAGAGTGAAGATTGTAAAAGTGCCGTCTTCCCTGTCAACGAACGCGCGCAATTGGGAAGCTTTGCGTTTCGGCATCGAGCCGTCGTTCTGAAGCGAGTGTTTAATCATTTGATGACTCCGCACCGCACGTAGAATTCGTGCGACATAAAAAGAGATTTGGTATAAATTTAGTTTTCAAACATGGCGTGAATTGGGCGAAAAAGGCTTGGTTTTGGCCTTTTTACGCGCAAATCGGCTATAAAACCTGTCGCCCAGACCGATCTGTCAATGAAATGAAAACAATTCGTTAAGGATTCAGTCGGTAGACCGACTCATCCACAGGCGGTGACGTATTTGTTAATGAAATGATGAAAAAAAGTGCAATGTTTGATTGCAGCCTGACGCAACTGGTGCGACAAAAAGTCATGACGTTGCGTCTGGTATCGATACGGAGGATTGTATGACCGGCATCAAAGAACCCAGCTTTCGTGAGAGTGTTGACTTGATGTTCAACAGGGCGGCGTCCCTGATGGATCTGCCACCGGGGCTGGAGCAAAAGATCCGGGTTTGCAACGCGACCTACACCGTTCGATTTGGTGTGCGGCTCAGGGGGGAAATCCATACTTTCACCGGATACCGTTCTGTGCATTCCGAACATATGGAGCCTGTCAAAGGCGGTATCCGCTATGCTCTGGCCGTGAACCAGGACGAAGTTGAAGCGCTGGCAGCGCTGATGACCTATAAATGCGCGCTGGTTGAAACGCCGTTTGGCGGATCCAAAGGCGGTTTGTGCATTGATCCCAGAAAGTACGAAGAACATGAGATGGAGCAGATCACCCGACGCTTTGCCTATGAACTGGCCAAGCGTGACCTGATCAACCCGTCTCAGAACGTCCCGGCCCCCGATATGGGAACGGGTGAAAGAGAAATGGCATGGATGGCCGACCAATACGCGCGGATGAACACCACAGACATAAACGCGCGCGCTTGTGTAACGGGTAAGCCTCTGAACGCGGGCGGCATTGCCGGACGGGTTGAGGCAACGGGACGCGGCATCCAATACGCGCTGCGCGAGTTCTTCCGCCATCCGGAAGACGTGCAGAAAGCTGGCCTGTCTGGCAAGCTGGATGGTAAGCGCGTAGTGGTGCAGGGATTGGGTAATGTGGGGTACCACGCGGCCAAGTTCCTCAGCGAACAGGACGGCTCAATCATCGTTGGCATCATAGAATGGGACGGTGCGCTGTACAATCCTGACGGCATCGACGTTGAAGCGGTCCGCCAGTGGATCGTCAAACATGGCGGGGTCAAGGATTACCCCGATGCGACCCACTCGGCCGAGGGTGGAAGCGTGCTGGAAGCGGAATGTGACATCCTGATTCCGGCTGCACTGGAAGGTGTCATCAATCTGTCCAACGCCGAGCGGATCAAAGCGCCTTTGATCATCGAAGCCGCAAACGGGCCGGTGACTGCAGGTGCGGATGAAATCCTGCGCAAGAAGGGCACAGTGATCATCCCGGATATGTATGCCAACGCTGGTGGTGTGACCGTTTCTTACTTCGAATGGGTCAAGAACCTCAGCCATATCCGCTTTGGCCGGATGCAGCGGCGACAGGAAGAAGCGCGGCATGAGTTGATCGTGAGCGAATTGGAAAGGCTGGACCGCTATCTTGGCGATGCCTGGACGATGTCGCCTGACTTTAAGACGCAGTATCTGAAAGGGGCTGACGAGTTGGAACTGGTGCGATCCGGTCTGGATGACACCATGCGCATTGCTTACCAGTCGATGCGCGAGGTCTGGCACAGCCGAGACGATGTAGAGGACCTGCGCACAGCGGCTTATATCGTGGCAATTGACCGCGTGGCGAAAAGCTACCGCGCCAAAGGGCTCTGACGTCAAAACAGGTGGGGCAGGCTGGCTGCCCCACTCTCAAGCTGTTCAGCGGTGCCAGGTGGCAAAAAGGATTATGGCAGCCCGAGACGCAGACAGGTAAGCTGCGCCGAAAGAAACGAATCCGGGAGAACCCCATGTTGCGTATCGCCATCGTCGCGGCCTTGCTTGCCACCCCTTCACTGGCTCAGGACAGCGCCGAGCAAAGCTGTAAATATCAGGCCGATGTGGTGGCCGCGATCCAGAAGGCACGGTTGGACAAGATAAAAGAGCGCGACGTCGCACAGGCGATTGCGGACAGTTCACCGACCTGGCCCGAGAACTATAATGCGGCGATTCCGCTGATTACCCCCTGGGTTTATGAGCAAAAGATGCGCGATGTGCGCAAGAAGGATCTGGGTGCCGCGTGGTTGGAGCTGTGTCTGCAGCAATAATCCACAGTTACGCCAATTCCTTGTGGATAAGCCCGCGCCGTCCCCTTGGCGCGGGTTTTCATTTCTGGCAGGTTTGACCCATGTCTTTGCCCCCCGGATTTCTGGATGAGTTGCGTACCCGGCTAAGCCTGTCTCAGGTCGTCGGGCGCAAAGTTATGTGGGATCAGCGCAAGTCCAACCAAGGCAAGGGGGATATGTGGGCCCCATGCCCGTTTCACCATGAAAAGACGGCCTCGTTCCACGTCGATGACCAGAAGGGGTTTTATTACTGCTTCGGCTGTCACGCCAAAGGCGACGCAATCAGTTTTGTGAAGGAGACCGAGAATGTCTCATTCATCGAAGCGGTTGAGATTTTGGCGCGTGAGGCTGGGATGCCCATGCCCGCCCGTGATCCCAAAGCGCAGGAAAAGCAGGACCGCCGGTCGCAATTGGCTGATGTGATGGAGCAGGCAGTGCAGTTCTTCCGACTGCAACTCAAAACAGGGGCGGGTGCGCCTGCACGCGATTACTTGACGGGTCGAGGGTTGGACGCGCAAGCGCTGGATCGGTGGGAGATCGGATTTGCCCCGGATGGGTGGCAGGCGCTGTGGGATCATCTGCGCGGCAAGAATGTGGCTGAGGATCTGATCCTTGGGGCAGGGCTGGCCAAGCCGTCCAACAAGGGTAAGAAACCTTATGACACGTTCCGTAACCGGATCATGTTCCCTATCCGCGATCCGCGTGGACGGTGTATCGCGTTTGGTGGGCGGGCGATGGACCCCAATGATAACGCTAAATACCTGAACTCGCCCGAGACCGAGTTGTTCGATAAAGGGCGCAGCCTGTTCAACCATGGCCCTGCGCGGCAGGCGGCGGGCAAAGGGCAGCCTTTGATCGTGGCCGAAGGGTATATGGACGTGATTGCGCTGGCCGAGGCGGGCTTTGGCGCGTCGGTCGCCCCTTTGGGCACGGCAATCACCGAGCATCAGTTGCAATTGCTCTGGCGCGTTTCCAACGAACCGATCATTGCGCTGGATGGTGATACGGCGGGACTGCGTGCTGCGATGCGAGCGGTCGATCTGGCTTTGCCGTTGCTCGAAGCGGGTAAATCACTGCGCTTTGCACTGATGCCCGAAGGCAAGGATCCCGACGATTTGTTGCGGGCAGAAGGGTCTGGGGCTGTGCAATCGGTGCTGGAAAGCGCCATTCCGATGGTCAAACTGCTGTGGCAGCGTGAGACCGAAGGGAAAGTCTTTGACAGCCCCGAGCGCAAGGCGGCGCTGGACAAATCGTTGCGCGACAAGATCAAACTGATCCGCGACCCCTCGATCCGCTCGCATTATGGGCAAGAGATCAAGGATTTGCGCTGGCAGCTATTCCGTCCCCAGCGCCAACCACAGAACCGACAGTGGCAGCCGCGTGGCAAGTGGCAGCCTCCGCAGAGCGCCTCGCCGGGTGCGCGGGCGTCTTTCCTGGCGTCGTCCGAGACCGCTGATATCCAACTGCGCGAGGCGGCCATTCTCGCCATCGCCATCCTAAACCCACAGGTCGTTGTCCAGTTCGAGCACCAGCTTGAAGACATGGAATGCCTCAACCCCGAATACGCTGCCCTGCGAGACGCCATTCTGCGTCACGCGATTGATGATCCGGATCATCTGAAAGACCACATTGTAGATTCTTTGGGGGCTCAGCCCCTTGAAAACCTGCTGGCCCTTCGCCATGTCGCAGTGATCCCCTGTGTGTACAAACCGGGCGACGTTGAAAAGGCCGAGATGACACTGGCTGAGGAACTCGCAAAGATCAAAGCGCTCCGGGGGTTGGATGCTGAGATAGCCGAAGCGGCGGAGGAATTGTCTGATCTGGCCGATGAGGCGCTGACATATCGGCTGGCGCAAGCCGCCGAAGAGCGCAACCGTACAAGCCGCAGCCAGAACGAAGACAGGGCCGTATTCGACATTGCCGACAACGGTGCGCGAATCAACCGCGACGAGAAAGACGCGTTTAAGGCAATCATGTCCGGTATCAAATTCGAGCGGAAACGCCGGTAAAGTGGTGTTTTCATAAGGCACTGGAAAAGAAAAACGGGTAAACGGGTGGCCGAATCACTTCTACGCGCTAATGATTCGGTTCAAACGAATCACCCATCCCTGCAGGAGCATTGAATGGCCGCCAAAGACACGACCGAAGATCGCAAATCCGAAGAGCAGGAACAGGAAATCTCGCTGGACATGAGCCAGGCCCAGGTCAAGAAGATGATCGCCGAGGCCCGCGAGAAAGGTTACATCACCTACGACCAGCTCAATCAGGTTCTGCCACCAGATCAGGTCAGCTCGGAGCAAATCGAAGACGTTATGTCGATGCTGTCCGAGATGGGCATCAACATCATCGAAGATGAAGAGGCAGAAGAGGAAGAGAACAAAGGCTCGACCGAACTGACCACCACCGATAGCAACCGTGAAGTTGCATTGGCTGGGGCCGCCACAGAAAAACTGGACCGCACAGACGACCCTGTCCGCATGTATCTGCGCGAGATGGGTTCGGTTGAACTGCTGAGCCGCGAGGGCGAAATTGCCATCGCCAAGCGGATTGAAGCGGGTCGGAACACCATGATCCAGGGGCTGTGCGAAAGCCCGCTGACCTTCCAGGCGATCACCATCTGGCATGACGAATTGTTGTCCGAAGACATTCTTCTGCGCGACGTCATCGATCTGGAGGCCACATTTGGCAATCAGATGGACGAAGACGGTGATGTGGAAGAGCCTGTGGTCGACACATCCACAGTGCAGGCAGCGAAGCCCGCAAAGGACACCGGCCCCGAGCTGGATGCTGACGGCAATCCGCTGAACAATGACGATGACGACGATGATGACGATCAGGCCAACATGTCGCTGGCCGCGATGGAAGCGGCGCTGAAGGATCAGGTCCTGACCACGCTTGAACGCATCTCGACCGATTTCTCGATGTTGTCGGAAATGCAGGATAGCCGGATTTCGGCCACCCTGAATGAAGATGGCTCGTTCAGTGAAAAAGACGAAGAAACCTATCAGAAGCTGCGCGCCGAAATCGTTGAGCTGGTGAACGGTCTTCATCTGCACAACAACCGGATCGAAGCGCTGATCGACCAGCTTTATGGTATCAACCGCCGTGTCATGTCTCTGGACAGCGCGATGGTGAAGCTTGCCGATCAGGCCCGTATCAACCGTCGTGAGTTCATCGAAGCTTACCGGGGTCGCGAACTGGATCCGAACTGGTTGTCCGAGATGGCAGAAAAGCCGGGCCGCGGGTGGCAGATGTTCATCGAACGCTCGACGGCTAAGGTCGAAGAACTGCGCAACGATATGGCTCAGGTCGGTCAGTATGTCGGTCTGGATATTTCTGAATTCCGCCGCATCGTGCAACAGGTTCAGAAGGGCGAGAAAGAGGCACGTCAGGCCAAGAAGGAAATGGTCGAGGCCAACCTGCGTCTGGTGATCTCGATTGCCAAAAAATACACGAACCGTGGCCTGCAATTCCTTGATCTTATTCAGGAAGGTAACATTGGACTGATGAAGGCGGTGGACAAGTTCGAATACCGCCGCGGCTATAAGTTCTCGACCTATGCGACGTGGTGGATTCGTCAGGCGATCACGCGCTCGATTGCCGATCAGGCGCGGACCATCCGTATTCCGGTTCACATGATCGAAACGATCAACAAGCTGGTTCGGACCGGTCGCCAGATGCTGCACGAAATCGGACGCGAGCCGACGCCGGAAGAACTGGCTGAAAAGCTGCAAATGCCGCTTGAGAAGGTTCGCAAGGTGATGAAAATCGCCAAAGAACCAATCTCGCTGGAAACGCCAATCGGTGACGAAGAAGACAGCCAGCTGGGCGATTTCATCGAGGACAAGAATGCCGTGCTGCCTCTGGACAGCGCCATTCAAGAGAACCTCAAGGAAACGACCACTCGGGTTCTGGCCTCGCTCACCCCGCGTGAGGAACGGGTTCTGCGGATGCGTTTTGGCATTGGCATGAACACTGACCACACTCTGGAAGAGGTTGGCCAGCAGTTCAGCGTGACCCGCGAGCGTATCCGCCAGATCGAAGCGAAGGCCCTGCGCAAGTTGAAGCACCCCAGCCGATCTCGAAAGCTACGGTCTTTCCTGGATCAGTAAATTCAAAGGCGCCTCACACGAGGCGCCTTTTTCGTTGGCCATCACATTGGCCTGTTCTCTCATCACATTGGCGGGAATTCACACGGCACGGGCGCTGTCGATTTCTATATCGGTCTTGTCCACTCATGGGGCAGGGCCGGGGCGAGGCTTTAGGGCCGATGACCCCCGGTCTTACGTTCGAATGGGATGTTCGACACGGGTCTTGAAGGCGCTTGGCGGCTGCCCTGTCCAGCGTTTGAAGGCGGTTGAGAAGGCGGCCTGATCCGCATACCCCAGCGAAAACGAAATCTCTGACAAGGACATCCGGTTGTTCAGAAAGGTCTGTGCCAAATCACACCTTAGGTCGTCCACGATGTCGCGATAGCTTGTACCTTCTTCCTTCAGGCGGCGGCTAAAGGTTCGCAAGCTCATCCCAAGCTCAGACGCAATGACCTCGGCCTGCGGAATCGTGCCGGGCAGGGACTTGGTGATCATGCCTTCGGTCCGCGCGCGGATCGAGCGGTTTGGTTTTTCACATTCGGCCAGCAGGCGTTCACCGTATTCCAGAAGATGTTCGCGCAGTTTGGGGTCGTAGGTGGGAACCGGCAACTCCAGCGCTGAAAGGGGCAGCACGATCTCCATTTTCTCCGAGCCAAAGATCACCGGAAAACCAGCAATCTTTTCAAAGCTTTTGGCTTGATCCCCGACCTTGTGTTGAAACCGAATTTCAATTGGTTGCAGGTTGATCTGGGTCAGATTGCGCATTCTTGCCAGTGCGGCGAAGATCAGAAATTCGGTGCGTCGATGATAGCGCGCAAATCCAGCATCTTTCCAATCCGCTTCCAAAGCAGCAAAGTTTCCTGCGACGCGCAAACTTAGCGCGATAGCCGGGTCTATAATCCCGTGAAAACGTGAAAGGTTCTCCATCACCTGTTTCAGGTCTCTGGAATATTTACTGATATATGCCGTCACGGTTGAGGCCGAGGTGACCTCAAGCCCTGTGCGGGCCGCAAAAGTTATGTCTTTGGTGGCGTCACAGGCATACCGGATGAAGAGGGCTTCTTTCTGAATGCTGCACGTTTCAACCGGAGGGGCGATATCTTGCGGCTTCAGTCCGGTTTGGCCCAGAACAGCCCGGGACATGTTCGCATTGCCACTGTAGCGATCCAACGCCTGAACAAAGAAATGAAGACGGCCAACATCCACGTCCATCGCAATAACAATACCTTACGACTACAAAACCACAGGCAGCATATCATAGAATTCCGTAAGGCGATTGTGATTTTCGCAGACCCGCAATCGTCGATGGCAGAATCCCGCAAGGAATTGACCGGGCCTCACATGAACATCACCGTATAAACGCCCAGATATGGCGTGTTGCCGGGTTAGCACCTTTATGGGGATAAGGTCAGAGCCTTCGGAGAAATCACCACTCTCTGCTCAGCGCTCCCCGGCACGCTTCCTTTCGCAGATGTCGCATTGTTCTGAGGTTAAAGATTTGCGACCTTTCTGGAAAAGCGAGGTCACGGATACCAAAGACGTGCGAGAAAGTGTCTTAAATTCAGAAGGCTACGGCCCGAACCTGATTGTGTTCGACGGCGAATGCGTCCTGTGTTCGTGGTTCTTCAAGTTCATGCTCAGACATGACAAGTTGCGGTGTTTTCAGTTTGCAACTGCGCAATCTCCGCTTGGGCAAAAGCTCTACCAACAGCTGGGTTTGCCGACACGGAACTTTGAAACCAACTTGGTGATCGTCGATGGGGTGGTCTATCAGCATCTGGATGCGTTTGCCGCAGCCATGCGTCAATTGCCGGGAATGTGGAAGCTGTTGTCGATATGCCGCTTCCTGCCCAAAGCGCTGAAAGTTCCCGTATATCGCCTGATAGCACGGAACAGGTACAATCTGTTCGGCAGATCCGGCGCATGTTTGATGCCGGGTGCCGACGTGAAAGCGCGATTTGCAAGCGACGGCTTTTGATGTCAAGTGATCCGTTTTTGCAAGCTTTAGGCCCCAATCACAGCTTGCCCAATGCGGTTCAGTGGCTGCACAGCACAGAAGGTCAGTATTCAGGCCAATGTGACATCGAGCGGGGCACCGGTTTTCTTGCCAAGATCGCGACAAACTTGGCCGGGTTTCCTCCCGGCGGCAAAGGCGTTCCTGTTTGTGTTACAATAGACATGATCGGCGAAAACCTAACCTGGACCCGCGACTTTGGTGGCCATTGCACCACTTCGCATCTGGTCTATGACGCAAATCGGAACTGTGTCCGAGAAAAATTTGGGGCGATTTCTATCTGGTTGCGGCCGAGCCTGCAAAACGGCGTGTTGCACATTGACATTCTCCGACTGAGCGTATTTGGCGTTCCTTTGCCCGCTTTTGCATTGCCGCGTTCGAACACGCGTGAATGGCAGGACGCGCAAGGCCGGTTCAGGTTCGACGTTTCGGCCAATGCGCCCGGGTTGGGATTGCTGATCCGGTACCAAGGTTGGCTCACACCTGATCACACAATGCGCGGGGCTGGCTGAATTGATCGTGAGGGGCACTGTGCAATTTGCGAAGCTGGACTAACCTAACTGGGACACACAATCAGGGAAGATTTAACGATGAAAAAGTTTTCTACACTTGCCGCATTGGCCATAGTTGCCTTCAGTGTTCCCTTGACTGCGGATGCTGCGCGAAACGGGTATCGAACTGAACCGATCAACGCCACGGACTTCGAGGTTATCCCGCGAGGCGATCAGCGTACGGAAGGGTACTGGTGCGCAGCGGCGGATTATGCGCGCCGAACCCTGGGACTGGGCTGGATGGACCGGATCTATGTCTTGCGCGGTTATGGACCCAGTGTCACCACCGGACGCAGAACGGCGATTCAGTTTTCGATCAAGCAACCCCAGTCCGTCGATGTGCAACCCAGCAGCTTTATCTCGTTCGGGTTTCAGCCCGGCAATAGTGAATCTGTACAAGGTGCAAATGCCCAGTGTAATTATCGGCCGTTCTTCAACGACTGATAAACCAACAGGATCGTCACGATGCAGACTGAATTCGTAGTGCACACCCAAGGTCCGGGGCTATACGAATTCACGTCTGACGTCCGTCACTGGGTGGATCAGGGGGCTGCCGACGGCGTTCTGACGCTGTTTGTCCGCCATACCTCGTGCTCACTACTGATCCAGGAAAACGCCGACCCCGAGGTTCAAACCGATCTTCAGGCCTTTTTCGAACGACTTGTGCCTCCGTCTGACCATCCGGCCATGTCCTATCTGCGCCATACTTATGAAGGGCCGGATGACATGCCAGCACATATCAAGGCAGCACTCATGCCTGTGTCATTGTCGATCCCAGTGTCGAAGGGCCGAATGGTTCTTGGAACCTGGCAGGGGATTTACCTGTTTGAACACCGCACTGCGCCTCATCAAAGACATGTCGCTGCACATTTGGCCTGACCCTTTATCTTGCGGTTGAAAATTCCGACTACCCAAACCCTAGCGGCTGCCCTATAGTTGTGGATAAGTAAGCCGCAGCGCTTACAAAAAGAGGCCGAACATGGGACGAGGAGACGGCGGATGCGCTGCCCGTTTTGCGGAAATATCGACACTCAGGTAAAAGACTCACGTCCTGCAGAGGACCATGTGGCAATTCGCCGACGCCGGTTCTGTCCAGCCTGTGGGGGGCGGTTCACGACGTACGAGCGTGTGCAACTGCGCGATCTGGTGGTGATCAAAACCAACGGTAAGCGCGAGGATTTCGACCGCGACAAGCTGGAGCGTTCGATCCGCATCTCGATGCAGAAACGGCCTGTTGATCCGGAACGGATCGATCAGATGATCTCGGGCATCGTGCGCCGGCTGGAAAGTATGGGCGACACGGATATTCCGTCCAACAAGATCGGTGAGATTGTCATGGAAGCTCTGGCGCGGATCGATACCGTCGCCTATGTTCGCTTTGCGAGTGTGTATAAGAATTTCCAGGCGGCCGATGATTTCGAGGAGTTTGTCCACGAACTGCGACCGCCGCAGCCTCCGACGGACGAGTGAACGAAACAGATAAGCGATTTATGGCGCTGGCCCTGTCTTTAGGGCGGCGCGGTCAAGGGACGTGCTGGCCAAACCCGGCTGTCGGGTGTGTCGTCGTGCGCGAAGGCCGAATAATTGGGCGTGGCTGGACACAGCCCGGGGGGCGTCCTCATGCCGAGACCGAGGCTTTAGCCCAAGCCGGACAGGCTGCGCGTGGCGCCACCGCCTACGTGACACTAGAGCCCTGTTCCCATCATGGAAAAACCCCGCCCTGTGCCGAGGCTTTGATCGCAGCAGGTGTATCTCGTGTTGTTGCTGCCGTTGAGGACAGCGATCCACGCGTGGCCGGACAGGGCTTTGCAATGCTGCGTGAGGCCGGAATTGAGGTTCAAACCGGTATTCTGGCAGAACAAGCAGAACGGGATTTGGAAGGTTTTTTCTTAAAGACCGAACAGGGCAGGCCATTTGTCACCCTCAAACTGGCCAGCAGTTTTGATGGACGGATTGCAACCTCAACAGGGCACAGTCAGTGGATCACCGGGCCACAAGCGCGCCGCGTTGTTCACGCAATGCGGGCACGTCACGATGCGGTCATGGTCGGGGCAGGAACAGCGCGCGCAGATGACCCGTCGCTGACGGTGCGGGACCTAGGTATTGCGCATCAGCCTGTGCGCGTAGTGGTATCGCGCCACATGGACATATCCCTGATGGGGCAGTTGGCGCGCACAGCCTCGAAAACGCCAGTCTGGCTCTGTCATGCGCATCACCCCGATGCCGAGCGTGCACGCGCTTGGGAAGGGCTTGGGGCAAAGCTCATCCCGTGCGCCTTGAAAGACCACCATATCGACGCGCTGGATCTGCTTCAGCAATTGGGGCAGGCCGGTCTGACAAGCGTGTTCTGTGAAGGCGGAGCAGCACTTGCGGCTTCGCTTCTGGCCGAGGATTTGGTGGATGAACTGGTTGGCTTTACGGCCGGTCTGACAATCGGGGCCGACGGGCTTTCATCCGTTGGAACCTTGGGGTTTGAAACACTTGAAGCCGCGCCGCGGTTCGAGCTTATCGAAACGCAGGTTGTGGGGGACGATATCCTGCACCGTTGGCGCAAACCCCCTGCGTAAGTCTAGCGCCAAAAATGAGCATGCGTTGCGAACGCTCCCTGGAGTTTTGAAAGCAATCGATTGATCGGACCTGTCGCAGCGGCGTTTCCCTGTGCCAGACGCTCGACTGCTACTTCGACAGGGCAGGCTTGACCGGTAACAGGATCGAAATAGCGGGGATAGTCGATCAGCGTGGCGTGGACCAAACCCAACAGTGACGGTCTTGCGCCCCGACGGGCTGGAACGACCCCAAGGTCTGTGGTCAAGCCCCACCCGGCATAGAAAGGTGCGCCAAGGGTTGTCACCTTTACCCTGCGCAACAAGGCTTCGAACCCCAAAAGCGAGGTCATTGTCCAAACTTCCTGAACTTGGGTCAGCAACGCAGCGGGATTCGTGTGGGGTACGACAACGTCTGCCAAGACCGTTGCGTCAATCTTGCCTTCACGCAATCCGGCCTCGACGTCGGGATGTGGCTTGTAGATCAGGATTGCGTTTGGGTTGGCATCGCGAGCAGCTTGCAGCAAATCCATATTGCTGCGCACGGCGCCTGTGCCCAACAGGATCGAAGCGTCATCCTCGACCTGTCCGGGAACCAGAATGCGGTGCCCTTCAGGCAAGGTAGGGGCGGGTAGGCCCGTGTTATACTTGCTCAATCCCTCAGCCAATAGCCGCTCTATCAGGCGTTCGGCACGCATCTCCTGATCTGGGCGCAGTGTTTCGCGCAGGCTGATCAGGTCCTCCAACCGGCTCGGTTTCGTGGGGTCGTAATAGATGCCGATTTCGTCCGTGACCAATGACAGTGGAGGCACCAGTTCCGCCCCCAATCCGCGCGACCTGAGGAACCCGTCTTCAACCCGCACCGCTCCTTCGGTGTTTCTTGCCTGACTGGCCCAGACCATATGCGGGCGATCTGAGTGTTCTGGCTGCGCAGACGTGAATCTCAGTTTTCCGT
Source organism: Ruegeria sp. HKCCD4884 (assembly GCF_013110855.1). Taxonomy (NCBI): domain Bacteria; kingdom Pseudomonadati; phylum Pseudomonadota; class Alphaproteobacteria; order Rhodobacterales; family Roseobacteraceae; genus Ruegeria; species Ruegeria sp. HKCCD4884. The sequence goes on along the minus strand of NZ_WVRJ01000007.1, from coordinate 97,253 downwards.
GCCGCCCAAAAATCTGCTGCACGTGTTTGCGTTTCCACAGACGCATGCCCGAGGCGGTCCATCCTTTGTGGTCCTGACGCCAGGCGCGGGTTTGTGCTTCAAGCGTGTCCAGCACCATCTCCAGATCGCAGATCTCGTCCCGGTATGGATCGTACCATGTAGGGTACAGCAGCATAGCTGCAGCGAAAAGTTGCGCGCGGGTCAGGTTGCGCTGGCGGCGCGCGATCGGGTTTTCGTCCTGCGTCAGGCCCCAACCTGCATAGAAAGGTTGACCGAACACACGCGGTTTGTGCCCGGCTAGGATGGCTTCGAATCCCAGTTGAGAGGACACTGTATAAACGGCGACAGCACCTTCCAACAGAGGCCAAGGGCTGATCGGGGTGTTGAAAAGCGAGATCCGATCTGAAAAGTCCTGATCGGTGAAATGCCCTTGGCGATGACCCGCCTGCGTTTCCGGATGTGTCTTGATTAGTATCTGTGCGCCAGGGTTTTCTTCTTGCGCGACAAACAGCATTTCAAGGAAACGAGCCCGGTCCGCTCCGCTGGATTTGACCGCAGCGTCTCCCACTGTTTGATCGACGACCAGAACGTAACCGGGATTGGGTGGAGCCTCGTCCAGATCAAATGCGGAAAATTTGCTTAGGTGCAGTTCCTTGATCCGTTCGATTGCTGCGCGCGCGCGATTGAGCAGAGCGGTGTTGTCCAACGGATCGTTGATCAGAATCTTCTCAAGATCGGACGGGCGTGACGCATCGAAATGCAAGCCCGAGCGATCCAGAAGCAGACCCAGCGGCGGTTCGCCTTCGCGTCCGGGATGCAGTGACCTGAGAAGCGCATCTTCGATGCGCAGAACTGGAACTTCGTGCTTTTCGGCGACCCTCAAGCCTCGATGAGCCGTGGGGCTGTTGCCCCAGACGCCCACGCAATCTTCGCTTTGGGGGATGCCCAAACGAATATCAAAGCCAGCCAGAGACAGTATTCTCTTGAGACGCTTTTGCGACAAAAACCCGCCGTTATAGACAAACAACCGGGTGCGACTGGCCCCGGCTGCGTTGTCGGTGTCAGGTATCATGCATCAGTTGCCAGTCAGCGTGGCAACATTCGCAATTGGCGTCAGGCCACCTGCAATAAGCGAGATCGATTTGCTCCACTGTGCGTAGGGCGCTTCAGTCACATAGATCGTGTCATCGTCGCGGATTACGAAGTCGCGCGCGATGAACAGACCGTTGGGTGAGGTCAGGTTCAGCAGGTAAATCATGCGCTGATCACCCTTCAGATCAGCACGGCCTGTGATGCTCCGGGCCACGCTCTCGCGTTCCTTGCGCAGTATGAAGATGCCTGTTGGATCCGACGACAGAGTTAGGAGGCCGCCCACCTGGGCAAGGGCTTCGAGCGCGGACAAGTCCTGGCTTTCAAATGCCACGCGGGATTGGCCGCCAGTGGCGCCGAGGGCGATGTAAGACCTGCTGTCTTCTTCCACGAGGATCCTGTCACCACCGCGCAAGGCTACGTCCAGCTTGGGGTTCCGGTACAAATCTTCGTACCAGACGGTGCCCTTTTGGCCTCCACGGATCAGGGTCACCAGTGCAATGTCAGACGCCACCGAGACGCCACCCGCCTGAGACAACATGCCCAGCAAGGACCGGGTCGGCCGCTCGATTGGATAGATGCCGGGTGCTGCGACTGTGCCGGTCAGCGAGACAGTAGACCCGTCGCCAGCAGCGCGTCGTACTTCGACCTGAGGGTCTGGCGTCTGTTCCTGCAACTTGTTTGTGATCAGAACACGCAGTTGTTCCGGTGTGTTTCCGGCGGCCCGCAAACGACCTGCATAGGGCACAAAGATGAAACCCTCGCTGTCGACCTGCACCTCGTCCAACGCCGTTGCTGCACCCGTTTCGCTGGACAGAAGGCCATCATCAACGTTTTCCCAGATGGTCAAGCTAAGGACGTCGCCGGGTCGCACGGTATCAGCAGTCAACGTCTGGGCGCTGCTAAACGACGAGGAAAAGCCGTATTGCGGGACCGAGGACGTGGCACGGGTTACCCGGTCATCGACCTCGACAACAAATGCATTGCCACCGTTTTGAACGGCTCCGGCCAGAATTTCGGTTTTGTTCGGTCCGGATTTCGGAAGCTGGCACGCCGCCAGAAGGCCGATTGCGGCCACAAGGGAAACCCCCCGCATCCAACGCATAGGAGAGATGTTCACTGCCGAATATCCTCAGTCTTTTTATACTTGGGCGCAGATTAGCGGGTCAGGCGCTCAACTTCCAGTCACAGAGTGGCCGTGTCCTTTAACGATTTTCAACTGTGGCGTCCGGGCCGCGTTCTTGTTGAGGATCGATTGGTAGGGGTCGGTGGCCGTCAACATCATATCTGCGGCACGTCGCAAAGCCTGCCGTCGACCACGTCGCGAATAGAACCCGCCGGGCACTTGACTGGTCTCCAGAAGGAACTGTCGGTAACACCTGTAGGCATCGCTGTCCGGGTGCTTGGGGGCCGCGAAAAAGGCAGCGATAGGTTGCTGCGACACAAATTCATGCTTCTCATAAACCGACCGCCCGAATGTTCGTAGCGGAATGCCGCGCCACAGCACCTGCTGACCTGCTGTTGAGTTTACGGTGACAGCCGAGTTCGCATCGTCCAGAAGCTTGGCAAGCTTACCGCCGGGCACATAGTGAATTCTGTCCCGGATCCCATTTCTTCTGGCGCTTTCCATCGCGTGACGGCGCAATGGTTCACGGTGGTTTTCCAGCGGGTGTTCTTTGATGACCAACCTGTGATGGGCCGGCGCGCCCTGCGCGAAGCCTTCGATCACGTGATCCAGAAATTCGCACATACCAGAATAGCCAGAATGTGCCTGGACTGAGCTGTCATGCCCCAACTGCAGCAAGACAAGGTGATAAGGATAACCGCCCCATCTGACCTGTGCCGTTGCAACACTGCGACGCATCCGGTGAAAAGGCATCAAGATCAGTCGTTTGAAGTAAAGTCTGAACTCTTGTGATACGGGCAATTCCCTATGTCGGCGGAAGTTTTTGTATCGCCCGTTCCGAAACATCACGAACCAATGATAGAGGGCGCCGTAGAAGATATGCTGCCGCATATCCCCCCAATGTGAGGGCGGTGGAGGCGATTTGCTGTCCCCGACTTCCAAAGCCTGCTGCATTTGCTCGGCATCCAGAGACATGAGCCGAGAGTTCCCGTTTGACCCGTTGCGCTCATAAGTGATCCACCATGGGCGCAGATAGCCCTCCTCGAACACATGAACGATAATGCCGCGCGCCTGCGCAATTTGGACTGCCTGAGCGTGGACCGGGCGGGTGTCCCCGTACAGGACGATATCGGTAACGCCCTTATCCTCCACGATCCGGCAAAGGGTATCAGGCCAGTTTTCTTGTCGTTCAAGGAATGGTAAAAAGCTTGCCTTTTCGAACCAGAATGCCTGATCACCGGCATTGAACCCAACGCGCCAGACCTGAGCCCCAGCGGCGCGCAGCATTTTTCCCAGCGCCGAGAAAAACGGCCCATGTGGTCCCTGCAGAAACAGGAATACGCGATCTTTTGGATCTAAGGGCGTATGCTGCATATGGACTGCTCGTTTGGTTTTATTGTCGAAACTATGCCCGTTTGGGCGAGGCACGGCAAGGCAGGGCTTGCTCGCGCGGTCTGATAGGCTTACCTCGGCGGTGATAGACACGTACAGCGTAGGGAGTGAGGGTTAACGGAATGTTTACAGGGATCGTAACCGACATGGGCACCGTCACCGAATTGGAGCAGAAGGGAGACCTGCGCGCCCGGATCAAAACAGCCTATGACACGTCCGGTATTGATATCGGGGCTTCGATTGCCAGTGATGGCGTGTGCCTGACCGTGATCGCACTGGGGGACGATTGGTATGATGTTCAGATCAGCGCCGAAACTGTGTCGAAAACCAACCTGGATACGTGGACTGTTGGCAAACGCGTCAATCTTGAACGTGCGCTGAAGGTCGGCGACGAGTTGGGTGGCCATATCGTGTCCGGTCACGTGGACGGGGTGGCCGAGGTTGTTGCCGTCGAAGATGAAGGCGACAGCACCCGTGTGACTCTGCGTGCGCCCAAAGACTTGGCGCGGTTTATCGCCCCAAAAGGATCGGTTGCGCTGAACGGAACCTCTCTGACGGTCAACGATGTGTATGATTGCGATTTTGGTATCAACTTCATTCCGCACACCAAAGAGGTGACCACCTGGGGCGACGTTCATGTAGGTGATCGTGTCAACCTTGAGATCGATACGCTGGCCCGCTACGTCGCGCGTTTGGCCGAGATGTCCTGATACGTCGCGTCGCGCCCGATCTGCGCCGTTTGCAGGCTGGCCTTTGGGGTCTGAGTGGTCTATGCCGCCGTGCAAACATGCCATCTGAAAGGCTGCCCCATGAGCTTTGAAACCCCAGGACCGGTCGAGGCCGAGCTGCGCGACGCGATCAGCCCGATCGAAGACATCATCGAAGAAGCGCGTGCCGGCCGGATGTATATCCTCGTCGACCACGAAGATCGTGAGAATGAAGGTGATCTGGTCATTGCCGCTGAATTCGCCGATGCCGAGGCAATCAACTTCATGGCGACCCATGGGCGCGGCCTGATCTGTCTGCCGATGACAGCCGAACGCGTGGATGCGCTGGGGCTGCCGATGATGGCCGTCAACAACTCGTCCCGGCACGAGACGGCCTTCACCGTATCGATTGAAGCGCGCGAAGGCGTCAGCACTGGAATTTCCGCTGCTGATCGTGCGCTGACCGTGGCCACCGCGATCAATGAGCAGAACACAATGGCGCATATCGCGACGCCCGGCCATATCTTCCCATTGCGGGCCAAGCGGGGTGGAGTGCTAGTACGCGCGGGCCATACAGAGGCAGCCGTTGATATCTCGCGTCTGGCAGGGTTGAACCCGTCCGGCGTAATCTGCGAGATCATGAAGCCCGACGGCACCATGGCGCGTCTGCCTGACCTGGTTGAGTTTGCGCAAGAGCACAACATGAAGATCGGCACGATCAGCGACCTGATCAGCTATCGTTCGCGCAACGACAATCTGGTGGTGGAAACATCGCGTCAGACTGTTACGTCTGAGTATGGCGGCGAATGGGAAATGCGGATTTTCACGGACCAGACTCATGGCATCGAACATGTCGTGATGATCAAAGGCGACATCGCTACGCCCGAACCGGTTCTGACCCGCACGCACGCGCTGCACGAAGCGCCGGATATCCTGGGCCTCGGGCCGAAATCTTCGCGCGAGTTGCCCCGTGCGATGGAAAAGATCGCCGAAGAAGGGCGCGGTGTCGTCTGCCTGTTCCGGCAACCTCGCAACTCGCTTTATGCCATCGATGATGATGGCCCACGCACTATCAAGCAAACTGGTCTGGGCGCGCAGATCCTGTCCAAGATGGGCATTCAGGAGCTGGTGCTGCTGACCGACTCGCCTGAAACCGTGTATTTGGGGCTCGACGCGTTTGGCCTGTCCATCGTGGGCACCCGTTCGATCCTGAAGGAAGACTGATTATGGCTGAACAAGACAAACACGGCATTCTGCCGACACCCAGTTTCGACAAGCCGGTGAAGCTGTTGATCGTGGCGGCCCCGTTCTATCGCGCGATTGCCGACAACCTGATCGCCGGAGCCAAGGCCGAGATCGAAGCGGCCGGTGGTACCTGCGAGGTGGTTGAGGTTCCGGGCGCGCTGGAGATCCCGACCGCCATCGCGATGGCCGATCGCCAGTGCAATTTCGACGGCTATGTCGCGCTGGGCTGCGTCATTCGTGGCGAGACCACGCATTATGAGACCGTCTGCAACGACTCGAGCCGCGCGATCCAATTGATGGGGCTGCAAGGGCTGTGCATCGGCAATGGCATCCTGACGGTTGAGAATGACGAACAGGCCGAAGTCCGCGCCAATCCAGAAAAGATGAATAAAGGTGGCGGGGCGGCCGCTGCGGCCTTGCATCTGATCGCACTCAGCCGTAAGTGGGGCTCTTCCAAAAAGGGCGTCGGATTCAAGCCGCCGTCCGAGTCCATCCTTGTGGCGGGCGACAACAACGGACCCACGACAGCATGACCCAGACAGACGCGCCAAAGCCGGCCAACCAGAAACGCCTGATGAAATCCGCCGCCCGGCTTTATGCTGTGCAGGCGCTGTTCCAGATGGAGCAGTCGGGCCAGACGACGGAAGCCGTCGTGAATGAATTTCTGGATCACCGTTTTGGCGCCGTCTATGAGGGTGAAGAAATGCTGGATGGCGATATCAGCGTCTTCCGATCGCTGGTCGACAACGCGGTGAACTATCAGGCGCCGATCGATCAGATGACCGACCGCGCTCTGGTTGCCAAATGGCCGATTGCGCGCATTGACCCGACATTGCGTGCCTTGTTCCGCGCAGCTGGGGCAGAGCTGACCCAAAGCGATACGCCGCCCAAGGTGGTCATCACTGAATTCGTCGACGTTGCGCGCGCTTTCTTCCCCGAAGGCAAAGAGCCTAAATTCGTCAACGCCGTTCTGGATCACATGGCACGTGAGGATCAGCCCGAGGCGTTCTGACGCCTTTACCGTCGCCCTCTAAGCGCTAGACTTCTGATATCAGCGCAAGGAGAGATGCGATGCCGAAACTGATCCGTCTGTATATCACGCAAGTCGCTTGGGGTTTTGTCATCTCGGCGGTGTTTGTCGGCGTACTATTGGCGTTGAACGTGGCGAATCTGCGCCACCTGATCACCGGCTCGGAAATCGGCCTGATCGCGCTGGTCATGATCTGGTTCATGAATGGCATCGTCTTTGCCGGGGTGCAATTTGCCTACAAGATCATGAGCATGGCCGAAAAGCCCGGTGGTCCACGGCGTGGATCGCCTGTCGTGCACAGCTTCAAGCCTGCACTTGCCAAGCAGGAAGCCCGCGCAGAGCGCTGAAATTCAGGGAAAATTGCGGCGGGACCACCAGTCAACCGTGCGGTGTGATTCCCGAGGACCTGTATGTACAGGTGGGCGCCAGGTAATCAGGCCAGGACCTGAACAGAGCCAGCCCCCTCGGAATTGCTTAAGGCCACCAGAATGCTACCTGTCACAAGAAGGGCAGAACCCGCCACGCGTTTAACTAGGGTGTCTAGCGGGTTCGCACAAGGGGTCAGGCATCAACAGTTTCGTGCAATGCCACGCGCATCTTGCCAAAGTGTTCGTCCCACCCTTTGTCCAAGGCCAGGATCAGTTCGAAGGCATCGGCACCCTGCGGCAAGCCTTCGTGCAGCAGATCAAGACGCGTACCACCGGCCACAGGCTCCAAGGTCCATTTCACGGTGCTTACAGCATCGCCCATAGGTTTCACTGTGAACGTGTATTCAAGATATTTGGGAGGCTTAGCGACGCGAACTTCGCCCCAGATCAGCAAGTCGCCGCTTGTGGTGCCAAACATCTCAAGCTTTTGACCTTCGACCAACGGCCGTTCCGGTTTGTGAAACCATTCCGCCAAATGGCCAGGGTCTGTAAGATAAGCCCATACGGTTTCCGGTTCGGCCCTGAGGAATATTGATTTCTTCAATACAGAATCGGTCATTTTGATTTCCTTTCAACAGCTTCCTTGAGATAGTTGAGGCGGTCGTCCCAGAACTGGTCAAAATAGCTGAGCCAATCCAGAACAGGAGCCATCCCCAGTGGTTCAAGTCGATTAATGCGTTCCCGACCGCGCACTTCGACCGAGATCAAGCCACCGTCAGAAAGAACAGTCAGGTGTTTCTTGACCGCAGCTCGGGTCATGTCGAACCGATCGGTCAATTGCCCGATTGTCATGTCCTGAACTGCAAGCAGTTGTACGATGTCCCTGCGGGTTGGATCAGCCAGCGCACGAAACGCGTTTTGAGTTTGGTTTTCCATAAGCACCCTCAAATGAGATACCATTTGGTATCATATTAATGCAGTACCAAAAGGTATCATGTCAAGTCTGAAGGGACGCTTTACTTTTGTTCACTAATTGTTCACATTTGAGAAATGGTTTTGGATTTGCAACCTGGACAGAAACTGGCGCGGGGTGTCGCGCGACACCTTGCGACGCATGGTTTTGTATCTGTTGAGGAATTTGTCCCGGCACGCGGCTTGCGCGTCGATGTGATGGGGTTAGGCCCCAAGGGTGAGCTTTGGGTAATCGAATGCAAATCCAGCCGGGCGGATTATCAGTCAGATTCGAAATGGCAGGGCTATTTGGAGTGGTGTGATAGGTTTTTCTGGGCTGTCGACACTGATTTTCCGGTCGATCTTTTGCCCGCGGAAACCGGTTTGATCATCGCCGACGCATATGACGCAGAAATTGTGCGCATGTCTCCTGAGGACAAATTGGCCCCGGCACGGCGGAAGAAGATGATCCAGAAGTTTGCAACAGATGCAGCACGTCGTCTGCACGCGCTGCGCGATCCGCGGCTTTAGCGTCAGCCTTTGACGGCCAGAGCGGCTTGGACAGCTGCGCGGATCTCATCCGCGATTTCTTCGGCTTCTTCCGGGTCGAAATCCATCGGAATTTCCACACCGTCAGCTTCGATGAACAAGCGTACCATACCCTGATCGGTTGGGCCGATTTGCAGATTCGCCTGAATGTCGCGTTCGGTATTGATGCCCATCTGTGCCTCCGAGACTGAGCATTCCTGCTAGCGCGCGCAGGGTTGAGAATCAAGTCACCTTTGCGGTCAGATAAGACATGGATGATGTCATACTCAGAACCTTTCAACCGGATGATGCCGCCTGGCTGGTCGAACAGCACGGTGCGCTCTATGCGCGCGATGAAGGGTTTGACGACAGTTTCGCGCCTTTGGTTGCACGTATCCTTGACGAGTTCATCGCATCCCACGATCCCACCCGCGAAAAGGGGTGGATTGCAGAGCAGGGCGGGCGGCGGCTGGGCAGCATTTTTTGTGTAGGTGTCGATCAACACACCGCAAAACTGCGCTTGTTTCTGCTTGTCCCCGAGGCACGCGGCCATGGGGTGGGCAAACGGCTGCTGGAAGCCTGTACAGGCTTTGCAAGGGACGCTGGTTATCAGGAAATGGTTCTGTGGACCCATGAAAGCCACAAGGCGGCATGTGCGCTTTACAAGGCGTTTGGGTGGGAACTGACAGACAGCAAACCGGTGCATTCCTTTGGGGTCGATCTTGTCGAACAAAGCTGGAAATTTCGGCTTTAATCCTCTTGCATTCCCCCGGCGCGTTCGGTACATCGCCCCTCACGAGTGCCGCCTTAGCTCAGTTGGTTAGAGCGCTGGATTGTGGATCCAGAGGTCCCCTGTTCAAGCCAGGGAGGCGGTACCACTTCTCTCAAAACAGGTTTGTTTTCATGCGACTGCACGCGTTGCGCCATTGGAATGACCTTGAAAGCTGATGCGATGCGCGCGCTGAAGATCAGCGCGCGAGGTTCAGTTTGAAACGCATCTTGGTTTGTCTGGCCACTGGAAGATGCCGGTTCAAGCGCTTGTTGATCATGCCAAAACCCCAGACGATCACCAATGTCAGCAGAATGAAATAGAACGCCAGAATCGGATATGGAACGAACGGGTTGAACGTCTTGTCGGCAAAGTAGCTGGCGTAATACAGCGCGTCTCCGCGTTGTTGCCAGGCTGGGAAAGCCGAGAAGAAAACCAGCGTGGTGGCGTGGAACAGAAAGATGGCCTCGTTTGTATAAGCGGGCCACGCCAGGCGCAGCATAGTTGGCCAGACGATCCGGCGGAAACGAGCCCAACCGGTCATGCCATAGGCATCTGCGGCCTCAATATCGCCTTTGGGAATGGATCTGAGCGCACCATAGAAGATCTCGCCCGAATAAGCAGCGGTGTTCAGGAAGAGCACGATCAGCGCCCCCAGCCAGGCTGAGGTGAAGGCGTCAAACATGGGGTAGGATTTCTTCAGCGACAGGAAGAAGAAGTAGGCAAAGAAGAACTGGATAAACAAGGGCGAGCCACGGAACAGGAAGATGAACCATTCCGAAGGTTTGCGCAGCCACTTGTTCGTCGAGGCTTTGCCGACGGCCAGGGCGGTGGCCAGAAAGAAACCGGTCGCCAGTGCCATGATCCCGAAATACACATTCCAGATCATACCTGACCCGATCAGAGTAAACTGCTCGCACAGGGTGAAATCGTTCTTGGGCAACAGGCGCTCGCCAATGCCAAGAGAACGGAGGCCATAGTCCTGAATGGTCTGCAAGCAGCTCATGCCGTGGTCTCCTTGCGTAGCAATTCACCGCCCGAGGTGGCCTGTCCGTGCGACAGCTTGCGCATCAGTTTTTCCAATCCAATCTCGGATACGCGGGTCATACCCAAATAGAAAATCAGCAGGAACAGGAAGTACCACATGCGCCAGTCGCCGTGGGGATATTGTGTGAATCTGGAGGTCTTGGTGCCACCAAGCTCGCGCGCCCAATAGACGATATCCTCGATCCCCAGCAGGAACAGAAGCGGCGTCGCCTTGATCAGTACCATCCACAGGTTCGACAGGCCGGGCAGGGCATAGACCCACATCTGCGGCACAAGGATGCGCCAGAAAGTCTGACGACGGGTCATGCCATAGGCTTCGGCTGTTTCAAGTTGCGCGTGTGGAACAGCCCGCATGCCGCCGAACAGGACGTTGGCGGCAAAGGCCCCGAAAACGATTGAGAAAGTGATGATGGCCAGAAAGAACCCATAAGTTTCATGCACCCATTCCGGCGCTGTTCCCAATGGCAGCTTGGCCGCCTGACACACGATGAAGTCATTTCCCTGACGGATCGGGTCGGTCCATTCGGGGCACAGGATTTTATGCCGCGTCCATTCGAACGCCTGATCCAGGGCAATGACAAAAAACAGGAAGAATGCGATGTCGGGGACGCCGCGCACAATGGCGATGTACCCTTTTCCCAGCCAGCTTAGTGGTGGGAAATGCGACCGGGCTGCCATTGCACCCATAAAGCCAAACGCCAACGCAACAGGCGCGGTCACGGCCAGCAATCCCAATACTTTGAGGAAAGATAAGTAGAAGGACCAGTGGACACCGTTGGTCAGGTAACAAGAAAACCAACGGAATGTTCCGAGCGTGTCTGGATCAGCGCAAAAGGAAAACATGTAGCGTCTTTCGAACGTCGTGCCCGCGTTTCTGACGGGCCAGGTTCGGCGCGACAAACGCGCCGAACCGCTTGATACGGATTAGTTTGTAACGACCGAACCGTCAGCGTTGTAGGTCGGCACGCCTTCGCCGAACCACTTGACGATCAGTTCGTTCAGCGAACCGTCTGCTTTCATCGACGTGATTGCTTCGTCGAACTTACCACGCAGTTCGCCATCCGATTCACGGATGCCCAGGCCAATACCGCCGCCCAGAGGCACGTCATCGCCTACGAAAACCAGCTCACCGGCCGACTCCTCAACGATCGGCACCAGGAAGTCCTTGTCAGCAAAGACCGCGTCGGCTTCACCGTTACGTACGGCTGCGATGGTTTCTTCCGGGGTTGCGAATTCAACCAAAGTCGCGCCGGATTCGGCTACGTGACCGGCCTGAATGGTTGCGGTTTGCGCGGCGACGATACCACCGGCAACATCAACGCCTTCCGCTGCACCGACGTAGGCCGAAGCCGCAGGCGGGAAGTAGTTCTGGGTGAAATCGATAACCTCGTCACGCTCGTCGGTGATCGACATGCCAGCGATGATGGTGTCGTAGTTGCCCGACACCAGGTTCGGAATGATCGAATCCCAGTCGTTCTTAACCCACTCACACTCTAGGTTTGCGCGTTTGCACAGCTCGTCGCCGACCTCACGCTCGAAACCGTCGATCTCACCGGCGTCGTTGATGAAGTTATACGGAGGGTAGGCGCCCTCGGTGCCCATGCGGACGGTGTCGGCCATGGCGATACCGGCAGTCAGCGCCAGTGCTGCGGTGGACAGAATCAGGTTTTTCATTGGTTACTCCCCAGTTTGGTTCTGTATTTGAAGTTAAGCCGCCTGAGTGGCGGAGAGAAAGCCCCGAAGCCGTTCGGATTCGGGTGACGTAAAGATATCTTCGGGCGTGCCTTCTTCCTCGATAAGGCCCTGGTGCAGAAACACCACGTGGCTTGAGATGTCGGCAGCCATTTTCATGTCGTGGGTCACGATGATCATGGTGCGCCCTTCGGCGGCCAGATCCTTAATCACCTTGATCACCTCTTGTTCAAGCTCGGGATCTAGTGCCGAGGTTGGTTCGTCGAACAGCAGCGCCTCGGGTTCCATGCAAAGGCCACGCGCAATGGCTGCACGCTGTTGCTGACCACCGGACAATTGGGCCGGGTAGACATCGCATTTGTCACCAATGCCCACTTTGTCCAGGTACTTTCGTGCGCTGTCTTCCACTTCGGCCCGGTCACGGCCCAAAACGGTCACTGGGGCCTCCATCACATTTTGTAGGATGGTCATATGCGCCCAAAGATTGAATTGCTGAAACACCATCGACAGATTGGTGCGAATGCGCATGACTTGCTTGGGGTCCGCCGGACGGCGCGCATGGCCTTCACCAGACCATGTGACAGGTTCACCCTTGAAAAGAATTTCACCCTGCTGACTGTCTTCCAAAAGGTTGCAGCAGCGCAGTAGCGTCGATTTTCCGGATCCTGATGATCCGATCAGCGAGACCACGTCGCCCCGATGAGCCGTGATATCCACCCCTTTCAACACCTCGAGATTGCCGAAGCTTTTGTGAAGGTTTTTGATTTCGATGACGGGAGCGGTTTCTGTCACGGGCAGTCCAGTGGTTGGTGGTGTTGGTGCGGTACTAGGACCGAAAAAATAGGTCAATGCAATGCGCAAATGACAGAATCAAGACCTCAAACGCCCAAAATGGCCAAATGCATTCGACAAATTGGTCAGCTGTTCGAAAGTAAGGCGTTTGGGGTCGGTGGGTTGGGAACAGACAGGTAATCGGACGCCGGAATGTCCACTAGGCCCCGCAGGTACAGCTGTTGTCGATCCGTGTCCTCTAGGCTTTCAATGGCTGCGCGAACGGCATGTGCGATTTGCGCAGCGTTTTGCCCTTGTGCTGTTATGTAGGGCAGCGTTGGGGTCGGCGCGGTCCTCGTCACCTCTTGCACGCGGTCATTCAGGTCAGTGTGATCCTGCAGCAGATGCCATGTTAACGCATCCAACGCGGCAAAGTCGGCTTGTCCCTCGGCCACGGCTTGCGCCGATAGCGCGTGCCCGCCGGTTTCCAAAACTGCAGCGGGGCACAGATTCAACTTTGTCAAATGCGTGATTGGGGCCGCCCAACCGGACTGAGATAGGGCCTCGTTATAGGCAAAGGTGCCGTTCGCCAGATCTGGTAGATCGCGGGCGTCAACCCGACGTTTGACAAAAACCGAGCAGTAATGGCCAGCCGGACAATCGGGCAGGCCATAATCTGGTGTTCCAACCAATTGCACATGACCATGTATTCGGGTTCGATACGGCATCCCACAGGTCTGAGCCAATATCAGACTCGGGTCCTGCCAGACCTCCCACATGTCCTGATCTCGGGTCAGGTGATCTGGGCCGTAACCCAGATGATTGCGTATCAGATCCCAGAACCGGTCATTTGCAGCTTGAAGCGCAGGCATGTCGTACATGCCAAGCATTGCAATCACGATTTTGCAGCCCTTTGGCGTGCCAAGGCCGAATCCACGTCGCTTACACCCAACAGGCTGACCACGAGACGCAGCAGAGAGTCTTCTTCGCCAGTGCGATGACCGTCAGCAAGCGCTACGGACCACAGGGCTTGTACCACGGCCAGCCGGTCCTCATAGGCGACAGCTTCTTTGATGGCACGGGTAAATCGGACCGTGTCGGGGGCTTCGGCCTCCAAATCCTCGGCCTGCGCGCGCAATGCAGCGCTTTCGAACGGGGACAGGCCAAAGCGTTCCGCCGAAATGCGGTCGATCCGCGCCATCTCGGTATCGGAATAATCATTGTCAGAACGGGCCAGACGCACCAGCAGGGCCGTCAGAGCAAGGCGGGCGTCGTCTTCGACAAGCGGGTCGGGCTGAGGCTGCGTGAGCCTGGAAAGAAAGTCACTGAACATGGGATAGATATAGCGAGCGCCTACCTCACATCCAAGCGGCTTTGAACGCGTTCACGTGCGGCCTTACTGTCGTTGAAGCTCAACCCCATGGCGACGCGGGCTTCTTCGACGATTTTCATTTCGCCTTCGTCCGTACTGCCATCGGCCAGGACAACTTCCCAAAGCGCATCCAGCGCGGCCAGACGTTCCTTCAAGTCGGTCGTTTCGCGGATCAGCTTGCCAAAGGTATCCGTTTCCGGCGCAGCTGCGTGAAGCTTTTCGCAAGTCGCACGCACTTTAGCGGCTTCAATCGCGTTATGCTGGTAAAGGCGGGCCAGAATTTTGTCGATCAAACTGATCTCTTCCAGTTTGTAGTCCCGGTCCGCCTGCGCCACACGCACCATGAGCGCGCCCAGGGCAAGCTCGGCATCCGGATCGGGCAGGTGTTTGTGTTGAGGCGGTCTGAGCGCCTGAAAGAACTTTTTCAACATAAGGTCAGGTTATTCCATATTTTGTGGTCCGCCAAGCGAAGACTACCTGCCATAGCCCTGAATGATCACAAGGTTGCCGATCGACAGCAGGCCGCTACGAACTTGCATTCATCGTTTGATGCGTTCAACCAAGAGATGAGGGAAATACTGACCGAAGGCAATGCCATCCCACCAGCGGCGCTTAGCCTTTATAGTTCAAAGCCGCCTGCGCCTGCTCGGTCAGCCATTTGATCATCTGACGATATGGCACAGGCCCGTAACTGACACGAGCCACGCCCAGTTCAGCCAGCTTGGACGTAGCAGGCGTGCCGGGCAGGGCGATGATGTTGACCGGCAAGTTAGTTGCTTCGCACAAACGACCAATCAAAGCTTCGTCTTTCAGGCCTGGTGCAAAAAAGCCGGTGGCACCGGCCGCTTCATAGGACGCGGCCCGCGTGATGGCTTCGTCCAGCATTGCTTCGCTGTGGGTCTCTGCAGGAGCTTTGAGAAAGATATCGGTGCGCGCATTGACATAAGCGGGGATGCCCATGCTGTCGCACGCCTCTCGCATGGCTTCGACGCGCTTGGCCTGAACCGCCACATCATAAAGCTCCGCGCCGCCAATAATCTGATCTTCGAAGTTGAAACCAACCACACCGCAATCCAGAGCGCGTTTCACGTTTTCTGAAATACCCTGCGCGTCTTCGGCATAAGCGCCTTCAAAGTCCAGAGTCACCGGCAGATCGACTGCTGACACAATGCGGCGAGCGTTGTCCAAGGCAGCCTCAAGCGGGACGTTTTGCCCGTCGCTGAACCCCTGAGCCATGGCAACCGGGGCGCTGCCAGTTGCAATTGCCTGCGCACCGGCATCCCGAACCGCACCAGCGCTGCCTGCGTCCCAGATGTTGAAAAGGATGACCGGATCGCCCTTTTTGTGAAGGCTGGTGAAGGTTTTCGCGTTCTGGATCTGGTCGGCCATCGGAACTCTCCTGTTGTAGCGTGACCAACAGTTAACGTTACGATGTCCGACCGAGTAGGTTTTTTTTCCTTTGATACGTCACTTTGAGGTGACGGGCCCTGCATCCCTCAATTCCTATCGGACTGAGCTATGCGGGTGATTTGCGGCAAGCCGAATGTAAGCGGCCTATGCCTCGTCCGCTGCCCCAGATACGAATTTCGCACTGAAATTGGCTTCACCCAGACGCTTCAGCAAGCTCAGTTGAGTGTCCAGCCAGTCCTTATGACCTTCCTCTTCCAACAAAATGCGTTCGAACAGCGTACGTGAACCGACATCGCCGACTTCAGCTGCTTGCAGCGCGGCTTGGGTATAGAAATCAACAGCTTCGGTTTCGTCTTTCAGATCGGCAGAGAACATCTCTTCCAAAGAACCTGCCGCCGCCGGGCTTTTCTGAAACGAAAGCTCGGGCACGCCACCCAGAAACAGGATGCGCTCGATAAACGCGTCAGAGTGGCCCAACTCTTCCTGCATTTCGCCCCGCATCTTTTCGGCCAGAATATCAAGGCCCCAGTCTTCTAGCACATGGGCGTGCAGCTGATACTGATGCGCCGCCGTCAGCTCCATATGCAGTGCTTGTTGGAGGTTGGTGATCGTTGTTGCGTTGCTCATCGGAAATCTCCTGAATCTCTGAACTGTATCCAAGGCGCGAAGCAGAAACTTCGCATCCTCATACAGTTAAGAGGTCAGCCCCCACAAAACAACGTGGGGGTGACAGACCGACACAGCGGGGGATTACACCAGACGCGAGGTGTCTTTTGCAGCGCGCACAAAATCGCGGAACAGCGGGTGCGGGTCAAAAGGCTTGGACTTCAGTTCCGGATGGTATTGAACGCCGATGAACCACGGATGATCTGACCATTCCACGATTTCGGGCAAACGACCGTCCGGCGACATGCCTGAAAAGTTTAGTCCCGCCTTCTCAAGCTGTTCGCGATACTTGATATCAACCTCATAGCGGTGACGGTGGCGTTCCTCGATCTGTGTGCCGCCATAGACGCCGGCAACTTTGGACCCTTCGGCCAGAACTGCGTTGTACGCGCCCAACCGCATGGTGCCGCCTTTGTCGTCGCCGACTTTGCGTTCAACCTTGTGGTTGCCCTGTACCCACTCTTTCAGGTGATAAACAACTGGCTCGAAACGTTTTTTTCCGGCCTCGTGGTCGAATTCCTCTGAACCCGCCTCGGTGATGCCAGCAGCATTCCGCGCTGCTTCGATCACCGCCATCTGCATGCCCAAACAAATGCCCAGATAGGGGACCTTGTGTTCGCGCGCATACTGAGCAGCCTTGATCTTGCCTTCGGTGCCACGTTCGCCAAATCCGCCGGGGACAAGGATCGCGTGGAAGCCTTCCAGATGCGGGGCCGCGTCTTCTGTGTCGAACACCTCGGCATCGACCCAC
This sequence comes from Ruegeria sp. HKCCD4884, assembly GCF_013110855.1. Lineage (NCBI taxonomy): Bacteria > Pseudomonadati > Pseudomonadota > Alphaproteobacteria > Rhodobacterales > Roseobacteraceae > Ruegeria > Ruegeria sp. HKCCD4884. The sequence continues at coordinate 80,339 of NZ_WVRJ01000007.1, read as the reverse complement.
TCGATTTTCACCTTGACCCGGTTGGCCATGCCACCATGGGTCAGGGCCTCGGCAATCGACTTATAGGCATCCTCGAGCTGAGTGTATTTGCCGACGATGGCAACTTTGACCTCGCCTTCGGCATTGTGGATGCGGTCACTAACGTCTTCCCATTTAGCCAGATCGGGTTTCGGGGCAGGGCTGATCTGGAACGCGTCCAGCACCGCCTGATCCAGACCTTCCCGGTGATAAGCCAACGGGGCGTCATAAATGGTGCTCAGGTCCTGAGCTGCAATCACGCTATCGGGGCGCACGTTACAGAACAGCGCCAGTTTCTCGCGTTCCTTGGTCGGGATCGGGCCTTCGGAGCGGCAGACCAGAATATCCGGTGCCAGACCGATCGAGCGCAGCTCTTTTACCGAGTGCTGAGTCGGCTTGGTTTTCAACTCACCCGACGCTTTGATGTAGGGCAGCAATGTGAGGTGCATAAAGATACACTGACCGCGCGGCTTGTCCTGGCTGAACTGACGGATGGCTTCAAAAAAGGGCAGGCCCTCGATGTCGCCGACAGTGCCGCCGATCTCACACAGCATGAAATCAACCTCATCTTCGCCGATGGCGATGAAATCCTTGATCTCATTGGTGACGTGCGGGATGACCTGAATGGTTTTGCCCAGGTAATCGCCACGGCGCTCTTTCTCGAGCACATTCGAATAAATCCGCCCCGAACTGACCGAGTCGGTTTTCCGCGCTGCTACGCCGGTGAAGCGTTCATAGTGGCCAAGGTCCAGATCTGTTTCGGCCCCATCGTCGGTGACAAAAACCTCGCCGTGTTCAAAAGGCGACATCGTGCCGGGGTCGACGTTCAGATAGGGGTCCAGCTTGCGCAGGCGAACGGAGTACCCCCGCGCTTGCAGCAGCGATCCCAAAGCCGCCGAAGCCAGTCCTTTGCCCAAGGACGAAACCACACCACCAGTGATGAAAATAAAACGCGCCATAGTTTTTCGGCTGCTCCCGTGAGACGTCAAAATCAGCTGCCCGACGGTTCCGAAAAACCGCTGCATCACGGGACTTCACGTATAAAGGATTCGCGCCAAAAGCGCAAGAGAACCGCAAGATGCTGTTGCAGTCCTCTTTCAGGTTTCTAGGTTTTGTGGATCAGTCCGCTTGCGGGATCAGTGGCGCGTTGTCGCCCTGTGCCGGTGGCAGAAGATCATCTGCCGACGGAATCGCCGGAGTGCTTTCTTCGGTGGAAGCCGGAGCCGGAACGCCCAGACGGTCGATCACCGAACTGCCCGACGACTTCTGAGCCGCGAGGATGGTCAGTGTGATCGAGGTCACGATAAAGCAGGCCGCCAGAATCCAGGTCAGCTTGCCCAAGGCGGTTGCCGCTGCGCGACCCGTCATTGCGCCGCCACCGCCGCCGCCCATGCCAAGGCCACCGCCTTCGGACCGCTGCATCAGAACAACGGCAATCAGGCCCAAGGCCAACAGAAGGTGGATGATGAGAACGACGTTTTCCATGGTGGTCCTGTACAGCGTGGCGTGTATCGCGTGGTACTTATGCAAGTTTGTCCGCGGGGGCAAGTCAGGAGTTCACATCACCACACGTGATACATCATATCACGGCAACGGGACTGGACAGAACACCAATGCGTGACGCAGGCTGCGCCTTATGCCACATGACGACCACGACCACCCGCACGCATTGTTACCACCGGAACCCGCTTTGCGCGTCAAGGCGCTGGAAACGATTCTGACCCGTAAAGGGCTGATCGATCCGGCTGCGTTGGATGAAATCATCGACACGTATCAAAACAAGATTGGACCGCAAAATGGCGCGCGGGTTGTTGCCAAAGCATGGAACGATCCTGTGTTTAAGGCGGCTTTATTGGAAGATGCCACACCCGTTGTGGCGGATCTTGGTTATTACGGTCGGCAAGGCGAGCACATGGTGGTTGTTGAGAACACACCCGACCAGCACAACATGGTCGTCTGCACTTTGTGCAGTTGCTACCCGTGGCCATTGCTGGGTATCCCGCCCGGCTGGTATAAGTCTGACGCCTACCGTGCCCGCGCCGTGCGCGAACCGCGTAAAGTGCTAGCCGAATTTGACGTCACTCTGCCCGAGGGTACATCTGTGCGGGTTTGGGATTCGACTGCCGAGATTCGCTACCTCGTTCTGCCCATGCGACCTGAAGGCACAGAAGGGATGAGCGAAGACGAACTTGCCGCGCTGGTGACACGCGACAGCATGATCGGTACCGGCCTTCCCATGGTGTCCTCATGACCCGCGTTCATGACATGGGCGGCCGTTTTGGAGATGGCCCGATTGATCCAGAAGCAGAGGGCGCGCCGGTTTTTGCCGAAGAGTGGCACGCTCGGGCATTGGCGGTGACACTTGCCGCAGGGTTTCTGGGGCAGTGGAACATCGATGTGTCGCGACATGCGCGCGAACGGCTGTCTCCAAAAGACTACGCGCGATTTTCATATTACGAAAAATGGATCTCCGGCCTAGCCGACCTGCTGGTTGAAAAAGGTGTTCTCAGTTTGGATGACCTGCGGGGTGGCGGTGAGGAGAGAGCACACCCGCTGACCGAGAAAGTGCTTAAAGCCGAAGCCGTTTCTGCTGCTTTGGCTAAAGGTGGACCAGCGGACAGACCGTCGAACGTCGCGGTGCTGTACTCTGTTGGGCAAGACGTCATCACGAGTCGACCTGCTGCAAACCGGCTTGTGGATGGGGGCCATACCCGTTTGCCGATCTACGCATCAGGCGCCAAAGGGCGAATCCTGCGTTTGCATGGGACGCACGTTTTACCCGACGCAAACGCCCACGGTTTGGGCGAAGCACCTGAACCGCTGTATGCAGTGGCCTTCCCGGCGTCTGAACTGTGGATCAACCCAGAACATCCCAAAGACGAAGTGGTGCTGGATTTGTGGCAAAGCTATCTGGTTCCAGCATGAGCGAATGCGTCATCCATACGGCCCCGGAACCTGTCTTTGCCGAACCCTGGCACGCGCAGGTCTTTGCTGTCACCATTGCCCTGAACGAGGCTGGTCGGTTCGGTTGGTCCGACTGGGCAAATCGATTCTCGAATACACTCAAGCGTCATGGCTTTGCGCGGGAACTGGATGGTGGCGACGACTATTTTCACGCTTGGTTGGAAACACTTGAGGACATGCTCGCCGAGCAGGGTGCCGCTCTGCCACAGGATGTGACTGACCTGCACCGGGCGTGGGAAGAGGCTTATCTGACGACACCCCACGGGCATCCGGTGCATCTGCGTTGACCATTGTTCGGGGGCTCTGCCCCCGCCGCCCGTTCCGGGCGACTCCCCCGAAGTATTTCTAGCCAGATGAAGCTGGGGATCCGTCTTCATCTGGCCCCAAATACCTCTGCCGGAGGCATCGCGCATTCGCGCGATTTCAATCTGCGGCGAAAAATCGGTTTCCCTGCCGTTTGTGCCCGGCTATACGAGCCGAGTTTGATTACTCAGCACGAAAAGGACCGGATATGGCCAACGTGGTTGTTGTCGGCGCTCAATGGGGCGACGAAGGAAAAGGCAAGATTGTCGACTGGCTCAGCGAACGGGCGGACGTGATCGCGCGTTTTCAGGGCGGGCATAATGCCGGTCATACGCTGGTGATTGATGGTGAGGTCTACAAGTTGAATGCCCTTCCGTCGGGGGTTGTGCGCGGCGGTAAACTGAGTGTTATTGGCAACGGTGTCGTATTGGACCCCTGGCATCTGGTAAACGAGATTGCCTCGATCCGTCAGCAGGGCGTTGAGATCACGCCCGAGACATTGATGATCGCCGAGAATACGCCATTGATCCTGCCAATCCATGGTGAATTGGACCGTGCGCGGGAAGAAGCTGCCAGCAAAGGCACCAAGATCGGAACCACCGGTCGCGGAATTGGCCCTGCATATGAAGACAAGGTTGGGCGCCGTTCGGTCCGTGTGGCTGACCTGGCGGATGAGGCAACGCTTGAGGCCCGGGTGGATCGTGCGTTGCAGCACCATGATCCGTTGCGCAAAGGTCTAGGCATTGAGCCTGTCGACAGGGACGCCCTGATTGCACAACTAAAGGAGATCGCGCAGGAAATCCTTCCCTTTGCCGCTCCGGTCTGGAAAGTGCTGAACGAAAAGCGCAAGGCGGGCAAACGCATTTTGTTCGAAGGGGCGCAAGGTGCTCTGTTGGACATCGATTTCGGAACCTATCCATTTGTCACTTCGTCCAACGTGATCGCCGGGCAGGCCGCCACCGGCGTGGGAATCGGGCCTGGCTCGGTTGATTTTGTTCTGGGGATCGTCAAGGCCTACACCACCCGCGTCGGCGAAGGTCCGTTCCCAACAGAGCTGGACGACGACGACGGCCATCGCCTTGGAACCCGGGGGCACGAATTTGGAACGGTGACAGGCCGCAAACGTCGCTGCGGCTGGTTCGACGCTTGTCTGGTGCGCCAGACCTGCGCGACCAGCGGCGTGAACGGTATCTCATTGACAAAGCTGGATGTTCTGGACGGGTTTGAAACGCTGAAAATCTGCACCGGATATGAGCTGGATGGCGAACGGCTGGACTATCTGCCCACCGCGGCCGATCAACAGGCACGGTGCACACCCATTTATGAAGAAATGCCGGGGTGGAGCGAATCGACGGAAGGCGCGCGCAGCTGGGCCGATCTGCCAGCTAACGCGATCAAATACGTACGTCGTGTGGAAGAACTGATTGAATGCCCAGTGGCGCTTTTGTCCACCAGCCCGGAGCGGGACGACACCATTTTGGTGACAGACCCGTTTGCCGACTGATGGCCGAGGAAAAGAAACCGGGACTGAGCTACAAGGCGCGTCGGCGGTGGTCTCTGGTGATCCTTGTTATTGGCCTGCCGCTTTACATTGTGGCTGTGGTGACAGTTGTGAACTGGCTGGATCGCCCCCCGATCTGGGTCGAACTTCTGGTCTATGTCGTACTTGGCGTTCTTTGGGCTTTGCCGTTCAAGTTCGTTTTTCGCGGCGTCGGGAAAGAAGATCCGGATCAGTTCTGACCCTCTTGAGAAGCCTGTGTCTGGTTAGGCCAGCTGAGAACCGCGCGTGCAAATGCGCGGTATTCGCTTGTGATTTCTTTGGCCATGCTGAAAGGGGTGGGCCATGGTGTGGTCAGGGTCGCCTCGACTTGACCCGGTACAAGGGTTAACTCTGCGTTGTGCTTTGCGGCCAGGCGTCTCATTTTCTGATTGGTCGCAAGGCATAGCATATGAACCTCTCTGATCCCTCGGTTTTGAGCGATCGTAATGAGGCGGGATAGCAAAGCATCTCCAATCCCCTTGTCTTGCCAAGCTTTTTCAACAGTAAATGCCGCTTCGGCGACATGGTATTTGTGGTCAGGTATCAGACGCAATTCTCCCACGCCGCGCAGACAAGAATCCGGGAAAGCTCCGAAAACAAATGCTGCGTCGGCAAACATATTGGACAGGTAGTCTTGCACCCCCTGCGGCTGAACAGGTGTGCCAAAGCGCGAAAGCAATACGTCCTCATCCAAGCTATTGAAATGGCTTGAAATTAAGGCATGGTCATGTCTCCGGAGTCGGCGAATTATGATGTCTTGCATAGCACTGCCTCAGTCTAATACGGATATCGTGACGAGAGTTTTACCGTGAGACTGTACCACAATTCTGCGTTGCAGCATAAACCGTTTTGACGCGCTGCCTGAAGAGCCGTGCACCTTGCACAGTTGAGCAAGCAACAAAAAAGGGCCGGGATTTACCCGGCCCTGCTTATTTGTTGTCGCGTCAGTCAGCCCACTGCGCGTTCATCATCCGGGCGGAAGCCGATCAGATTGGAGGCCGCAAAACGGCCACCGCCGGCTTTCTCGATTTTGCCGTCGCGCAGCAATTGACCAAATGAACGCAGGCTTTCTTCGCGATTGAACTCATCCTGCTTCAATGAGCGGACTTTGTTCATCAGTTGCGGGCGCGAGAACTGTTCCTGACCTTCAATAAAGGACAGATAAGCTGCGGCCGCTTCCAGAAGGTCAGGCAGTGACTGAGCGCCCTGGTCCTGTGCGAACTGAGCAAAGCCGCCTTCTTCCGAGCTGCTGTCTTCCACATCAGCGGTGACGCGGCGGGGCATCACGGGGCCCGTTGGTTCGCTTTGATCGTCAACGCGCTGCTCAGCTACCAGTTTCAGTGGGGCCGGAGCATCTGCTTCCGGGCGCGCGCTGGTCACCTTCACTTCAGGGCGGCGGGGGCTGACCACAGATTCCAAGTCGCCACGGTATTCGTCAGCTTTTGAGGATGCGGTGTCTGCGTCATCCAACTCTGCCTCGGTCGCAGCGACCGCTGTACGAAGGTGCGAATAGGTTTCCCGTGCATCGCTGCTGGACGGATCATCCATGTGCTCGCCGGTTTTGGCCATCAAACGCAGGACATCCCGATCCGGATCTGCATCATCAGCCAACTTTTGGCCTGGACGCTCAGAGAACTCTGACTCGATCTCGGAAATCTCGCTCAGCAAGTTCTCTTCATCTTCAGCCGTCAACAAACCATGGGTCTGATCGTCCTGTGAGTCCTGGGATGCTTCATCCGAAGTTTCAATCGCCACGTCCTCTACATTCAGGATGTTCGGAACGTCCTCTTCTTCGACCTCGTCTGCTACGTCATCTTCCAGATCCGCGAACAGCGGTTCGGCAGGAAGTTGCTGCATTTCGGGGGCGTCTTCGATGCTGTCGACCTGCACGTGCTCGGGGGTCATGGGCGCGTGCAGGTTGTCAGCGTCACTCGTTGGGGTTTCTGTTTCGACGGATTCAATGTCGCCTGTTTCTTCAGCCTCTTGTGCCTCTGTCGTTACATCGACGGTCAAGTCGTCTGTTTCTTCGGCCTCGAACTCTTTCACAGCAGGTGTCTGCTGCTCTTCGGCCACTGGAGCAGCGGGTTCTTCAAAGTCTTCGGCGCTCAGCGCACCGGCCTCAAAAGCTGCGGCAACTGCGTCCACCTGGGGGGTGGAACCTGCCAGCAAAGACGTGTCTTCATCTTCGGAGTATGCCGTAGGAGGGACGTCCGAATGAGAGACGACTGCGCGAATGCGCTGCAGTTTAGACGCAATGCTGTCAGCTGCCGGAGGAGGAGTATCTTTGACGGGTTCCGCCTCGGCGAACGCAGTTGGTGTCGGCTGTTCGTGAGTAGGGGTGTGTGCAACAGGCGGAGCGGCGGTGTGCGAAACCGGTTCCTGGTACGTGGCTTCCGGTGTCTGCGTGGCGCGCAGCAGCAGCCCGGATTCGTTCTGGCTGGCTTCCACCCGCTGCGACGCATCGCGTCGGGCAATGCGGGTCAGCATTTCGGCATCAGGTTGAGGGGGCTCTGAGCCGAAATAGCGGTCATCCGCAGCGAGGTCACGAAAATACTCGGCGATGGCTTTCATCGTCTCAAAGGAATCGTCAAATCCTTCCAAAGTGCAGGAGAAGGTTCCATAAGAAACGGTCAATACCTTGTTATTCTGTACCATCAGACGCACGTCCTTTACAAACTACGAGAGCCAGCTTACCCGGATTCGGGAGCACACACTGGCTCGGAACTCTTCGCATGAACCTATCATTTTGTGGTCTTAATGTGTCCAAATCCGGGAAAAATGGCCAATCTTGTGAAAAATGAGCCAATTGTACGCTCAACGGATCCAATTGGACTGTTTGGGGGGGGATTTGTCGGCGCACAAGACCTGAATCTGGTGCTGAATCGCGTCAAATCCCTTGTTGCTGCTGATGGTGGTGCGGCTGTTCTAACAGAATCAGGTCAGATCCCGGATGCGGTCATAGGTGATTTCGATTCGCTAGACGCGGTGGAAAAAGCGAAAATACCACCCGAGCGTCTATTTCCGGTCCGCGAACAAGACAGCACAGACTTCGACAAAGCTCTGCGTAGTGTGCGGACCCCATTGGTTCTAGGGGTGGGGTTTCTGGGTGGGCGGCTGGATCATCAACTGGCTGTTTTGAATACTTTGGTCAGGCGGCAGGATCAGGCGTGCATTCTATTGGGTGAGCATGAGGTGGTCTTTCACGCGCCGCCGTGTATTCACCTGCCCGTTGATCCCGGAGATGTCGTTTCACTGTTTCCAATGTGCCCGGTTACAGGACGCAGCACCGGGCTGGAATGGCCAATCGAAGGGTTGGAGTTTGAGCCAAACGGTCAGGTAGGCACTTCCAACCGGGCGCTGGCCGAGGTTGAGTTGCAAATGGACGGGCCGGGGCTTTTGGTCATGATCCCGCGCTCCGCGCTGGATCGGCTTATGCGGGTGTTTCTGTCGGGGCAGACCGGGCGCTGGCCCGCTCGCGCAGAATGACATAGAGGCCTGCAGCTATGGTTATCAAAATGCCAATCGCTGCAAGCCCGTCCGGCAAGTCGCTGAAGATGACCCAGCCGATCAGGGTTGCAACGGGAATTTCCAGATATTGCATCGGGGCCAACGTGGCCGAAGGCGCATAACGCAACGACCAGGTCATCAGCAGATGGGCCACCGTGCCCAACACGCCGATTGCCAGCAAAAGCCAGTACATGTCAGCGGCAGGCAGCGTGGCTGAGATCTCCCATACGTCAAGGTGCGTTCCAATCACCAGAACCGGCGTTAAAACCAATGTGGCAAGAACGCCCGACACGGCCTGCAATGACACAGGGTCAGTCTCTTTCGCGATTTGCCGCGTGACCAGCATGAACAAGGCAAAGACAACAGCGACGATCAGGGGCAATAGCGCAGGAGCGCCGACCTCGGCAAAGCTGGGTTGTATGACCAAAAGTGTGCCGATAAATCCAACGATGCACGCGACCAGACGGCGGAGGCCGACCTCTTCACACAGCACGTATTTTCCTAACAACAGCATGATGAACGGCATGACAAAAGCGATTGCGATAGCATCCGCCAGTGGCAGGAACTGAAGCGCGCTGAACATCGCCGTGATGCCGACGATATGCAGAAATGTGCGGATCACAGTCAGGCGCAGAATACGCCCGCGCATACGCCATGGCCGTCCGGTCAAAGCAACCAGCGGGATCAGGATCAAGGCTTGCACGGCAAAGCGGACTGTAACCAGCAATCCCAACGGAGTCGTCTCGCCCAACAGCTTGGCCATTGAATCACCCAATGGCGCAAGCACGCAGAAACCAAGCATCAAAATAATGCCAAAGACAGGACGATCCTGAGTCATGCCTGCGACGCTAGCCGTTTCGCGAAAGAGTGGAAAGGTCCGACGTCAGGCTTTCGGCAGGGGCTGAACCTTGGTGTAATCTGGCCCAACGCAGGTTGGTAAGTCGTCATCAAAGCGCAGCCAGCTCAGCTTTTCCTCATGAGAGACATGAAGTGTTGGTTGCAGCGCTTCTGGTGTCTCTAATGTCGCCACGTACAGATGCAGTACATCAGACATCTTGGCCGAACGGAACGAGATCGGTGTGCCGCAATGCGGGCAAAAGCTGCGCTCAACTCCGGGTGAGGAGTTGAAGCGCTTAGGTTCTTCCCCGGTCCAACGCCATTGCCCGTCGCGAACCGCGAAATAAGTTGTCATCGGAGCTGCGCATTGACGGCGGCAACTGTCGCAATGGCACGTCACACAAGACAGAGCAGGAGAGTCGACCTCGTATTTGATTTTGCCGCACAAGCAATGTCCACGCATCCGGCCGACTCCTTTCCGACCTCAACAGTTCGGGATGTTTACAGCCAACCCGCCCAGCGAAGTTTCTTTGTACCTCTCGTGCATATCAAGCCCGGTTTGTCGCATGGTTTCAATCGCCGAATCCAAAGGCACAAAATGCTGACCATCACCTCGCAGCGCGAGCGACGCTGCAGAGACTGCCTTGATGGCACCCAACCCGTTACGCTCGATACAGGGTACCTGAACCAGACCCGCGACGGGATCGCAGGTCATGCCCAGATGATGCTCCAGCGCGATCTCGGCTGCGTTTTCCACCTGCTCGGGTGTGCCGCCCATTACAGCACACAGCCCGGCTGCAGCCATCGCCGAGGCGCTGCCCACTTCGGCCTGACATCCGGCTTCAGCGCCTGAAATCGAAGCATTGAACTTGACCAGCCCGCCAATTGCAGCGGCAGTCAGCAGGAAATCTTCGATGTGACTTTCCGAAGCACCGGGCACGTGGTCGAGGTAATACCGCAGCACTGCAGGCAGCACACCCGCCGCGCCGTTGGTTGGCGCCGTGACAACTTGCCCGCCGGCCGCATTTTCTTCGTTGACCGCCATCGCGTAAACGCTCATCCAGTCGTTGATTGTGTGAGGCGCGGTCAGGTTCATCCCGCGCTCGGCCATCAGAGCGTCATAGATGCCTTTGGCACGGCGACGCACGCTCAGGCCACCTGGAAGAATACCATCGGTCTGCAGGCCGCGCTCGATACAGTCGTTCATTACCTGCCAAAGGCGGGCTGAGCCCTTGGCAAAACTATCCGCGCAGCCGCGCGCGATTTCGTTGGCGCGCTTCATTTCTGCGATGGATTTGCCGCTGGACTTTGCCATTTCCAGCATCTCGGCTGCCGATTTGAACGGGTAGGGGACCGGGTCGCCTTCTTCGGTGGCTTTGCCTTCGGCCAGTTCCTCTTCGGTCAGAACAAAGCCGCCACCGATGGAATAGAATACCTGCCTCAGGATCACGTCGCCCTGCGCATCCGTTGCCATCAGGATCATCCCGTTGGCATGGCCGGGCAGGTTGTTGTCGTAGTCAAAGACCAGATCGGTTTTCGGGTCGAACGTCAGCGTCGGCAGACCTTCGGGCGACACGGTATGCGTATCGGCAATGGCAGCAAGCGCAGCCTCGGCTTTGTCATTGTCATACGTGTCGGGCACAAACCCGGCCAGGCCAAGGATAGTTGCCCGGTCGGTCGCGTGGCCGACGCCGGTAAACGCCAGCGAGCCGTGCAATGACCCCTTGAGGCCGGAAAACTCAAACGGCGACGCGCGCATCATGTCCAGAAAGCGCGCGGCAGCGACCATGGGGCCCATGGTATGAGATGAGGACGGGCCGATGCCCACTTTGAACATATCGAAGACAGAGAGGAACATATCAGATAGCTGAGCCTTCTGGAGGGTTGGCGTAAACAGGGGATGTGAACGGGGTGGCCCCAAGACCTTCTGCGGCTATGGCCGAACGGGTCGCGGGGCGTGTTTCAAGGTGCGCCAGCAGTGTTTGCAGACAAGGTGTATCGGCCAGCTGGTACCAACTGCGGTCTGCCTGAGCGGGGTACAGCGCCATCCAGCGCATCATGCACGCAATGTAATAAGTCAGCACCGATGGTTGGTCAGCGCAGAACCAGTCCGGCGCGCGTTTTGCTAAAGTATCCAGCAGTTGCAGGTGGCGCCTGAGACGCGGGCGAATGCCAGTCCGCAATGTGTCGGCCTGTGATGGGTCGATGTATTTCTCAGCGTAAAAGAGGATACGCAGGTCCGCGTGCAACGTGTTGGACGCAAAAAACAACCACTTCAGAAAGTCCGCACGCGCAGGGTCACCCGGCGCAGGTGCAAGCTGACCGTGATGCTCGGACAGCCACAGCAGGATCGCCGCAGTTTCAAAGATCGGCCCTTGGGGTGTTTCCAGAACTGGGATCAACCCGTTGGGGTTCAGGGCACGGTATGCGGCACTGTCCTGTTCGTTGCGGCGGCGATCCACCAGAACGGTTTCATAGGGAACAATCATCTCCTCCAGCGCCAGGCGGATCACCAGCGAGGCGTTATCAGGGGCATAGTGCAGGCGGTAGGGCGTCAACATGGCGGCAACTTATAGCTCTAAGATGAACTTGTAAGACATGATTGCGACGTTTCCGATAGGAAACGCGTAGTCCAGGGCCATCTTTGGGTTCGCCGCACCGCGAATTGGGGTCGCAGTTACGCTGCGCATTCCCTATAACTCGGGCAAGCCAATTTAGGACAGCTGCCATGACCGGAGATCTTTCGCCTATCGACACTGCGAAATTCGTGGCTGCGCGCCGCGCGGCCGAGATGGTCGAGGACGGAATGCGCGTCGGCCTGGGCACGGGTTCCACAGCTGCATGGCTGGTGAGACGCCTGGGCGAGAGGGTTCAGCAGGACGGCTTGCGGATCAAGGGTGTGCCAACGTCAACACGAACCGCGCAACTTGCCCGAGAAGTCGGGATTGAGGTGATTTCGTTGGACCAGGCCGGATGGCTGGACCTGACAATCGATGGAGCAGACGAGTTTGACAGCGACTTGAACCTGATCAAGGGCGGCGGTGGCGCGCATTTGCAGGAAAAGATCGTAGCGACTGCCAGCGACCAGATGATCGTCATCGCTGATTCCGGCAAAGAGGTCGAAACGTTGGGGGCTTTCCCTTTGCCGGTCGAAGTCGTTCCGTTCGGATGGCAAACCACACGCACCCTGATCGAAGAGGCACTGGATGCCATGGATGTTCTCGGGACGACATCAGTGCTGCGTATGAACGGCGAGGCCCCGTTTGTAACGGATGAGGGAAATCATATTCTGGACCTTCATCTGCAGCGCATCGGCAATCCGCGCCAGATGGCGCTGATCCTCAATCAGGTGCCGGGTGTCGTCGAAAACGGCTTGTTCATCGATATCTGTGACAAAGTCGTGATTGGCCACGGCGACGGTCGTGTCGAATTGAGGGATATAAATGCAGGGACCATCCAACTGGATCAGTTGCTTGGGGGCTCTCGTGACAACCTGTTTTCCGATGTTTCGGACTGACTTTAATGCACTTATCCCCGACAAGCGCCAGTGAATGTTCGAAATTTCAGTGCCCGGGGGTTGGCACCGGGGTTTTCGCGCCCAGATATCCAGAGAATTTTTGCAAGTTGAACGAAGGAAACCGGCATGAGCTTTGACTATGATCTTTTTGTCATCGGCGGAGGCTCGGGCGGGGTCCGCGCAGCGCGCGTGGCAGCGGGTGAGACCGGAGCCAAAGTCGCACTTGCCGAAGAAGACCGCTATGGCGGGACCTGTGTGATCCGGGGCTGTGTGCCCAAGAAACTGATGGTCTTTGCCAGCGAATATTCGGGTATGGTCGGCGATGCGCAGGCTTATGGTTGGGACATTCAGCCTGGTGCGTTCAACTGGAACACCTTTCACGACAAGTTGGTGACGGAGCTGGATCGGCTGGAAGGGATCTATCGTAACATCCTGAAAAACAATGGGGTTGAAAGCTTTGATCAGCGCGCGCGTTTGGTGGATGCGCACACGGTCGAGTTGACCGACGGTACCCGTAAAACCGCCAAGCACATCCTGATCGCCACGGGTGGCCGTCCGGTCGTGCCTGATTTCCCGGGATCAGACCTGGCGATCACTTCGAACGAGATTTTCCATCTGGATAAGCTGCCCCAGAGTATTCTGATCGTCGGAGGTGGCTATATCGCCAGCGAATTCGCCGGGATCATGAACGGGCTGGGCGTCAAGACCACGCAATTCTATCGCGGCGCGCAAATCCTGCGCGGCTTTGATGAAGAGGCGCGGGGGCTGATCTGTGAAGAGATGCGCCAAAACGGCATCGACGTCCGTCTGGGCACAAATGTGCTGGAAATGACCCAAGACGGGGACCAGATCCGTGTCAAGGCAACCGATGGTACCGAAGATCGTTTTGACGTGGTGATGTATGCAACGGGCCGTTTGCCAAATGCGGACAATCTGGGGCTGGAAGACTTGGGCGTCGAACGCGGGCGCAAGGGTGAAATCGTTGTAAATGAATTCAGCCAGACCGCCGTGCCTTCGATCTATGCCATTGGCGACGTTACGGACCGGGTGAACCTGACACCGGTTGCGATCCGCGAGGGAATGGCTTTTGTCGAAACCGTGTTCAAAGGTAATCCGACACCTGTGGATCATGAACTGATCCCAACCGCGATCTTTACGCAGCCGGAATTTGGCACGGTTGGCCTCAGCGAAGAAGAAGCGGCGGCGCAAGAACCGATCGAAGTCTATGCCACGTCGTTCAAGCCGATGCAAAAGTCATTCGCTGGCGGAACGCAGCGGGTTTTGATGAAGCTGTTGGTCAGCCAGGCCACACGAAAGGTACTGGGGTGCCACATTGTTGCCCCCGGTGCGGGTGAGATGATCCAGCTTGCAGGTATTGCCGTAAAGATGGGCGCGACCAAAGAAGATTTTGACCGTACTGTCGCCGTGCATCCGGTGATGGCCGAAGAACTGGTGACAATGCGGCAACCTGTGCGCACGGCTTGATTTGCAACCGCGCGCACACAAGTTACAAAGGACGCCGTGATCACACGGTCAAACACAAGGGAACATATACATATGGCGGGCAACAGCGGTGGCCCCTGGGGGGGCGGAGGCTCTTCCGGTGGTGGAGGAAATCGGGGAAATAACGGGGACGGGCGTAAGCCACCCGAAGGCGACGGCCCGCAGATCCCCGAGATCGACGAGCTGATGAAAAAAGGCCAGGAGCAGCTGCGCGTCCTGATGGGCGGTCGCGGCGGCGGTGGCCGTGGCAGTAATGGTCAGGGTTCAGGCGGTGGCGGCCCGATCTTTACCAAGGGCACCGTTATTATTGGTGGCTTGGTGGCTGTTGGTCTTTGGGCTGCGGCAAGTTTCTACACGGTTAAGCCGGAAGAACAGTCCGTTGAGCTGTTTCTGGGCGAGTTTTCCGCTGTTGGAAATCCTGGTCTGAACTTCGCGCCGTGGCCTCTGGTAACAGCTGAGGTCATTCCGGTTACACGCGAACAGAACGAAGACATGGGCGGTGCCCGTGGCAGCGACGATGGTCTGATGCTGACCGGCGACGAAAACGTGGTCGACATCGACTATCAGGTCGTTTGGAACATCAACGACCCGGCCAAGTTCCTGTTCAATCTGCGCGACCCGCGCCAAACGATCCGCGCGGTTTCGGAATCGGCGATGCGCGAGATCATCGCGCAAAGCGAATTGGCTCCAATCCTGAACCGGGATCGTGGTGTTATCGCCGACCGGTTACAGGAACTTATTCAGGCAACAATGGACAGCTATGATTCCGGCGTGAACATCGTCCGTGTGAACTTTGACAAGGCCGACCCGCCACAGGATGTGATTGCCGCATTCCGTGACGTTCAGGCCGCTGCGCAAGAACGTGACCGTCTGCAAAACGTGGCCGACGCCTATGCAAACCGCGTGTTGGCGGAAGCCCGTGGTGAAGCCGCGCAGGTACTGGAAGAGGCCGAAGCGTATCGCGCCCAGCAGATCAACAGTGCACAGGGTGAGGCGAGCCGTTTCAGCGCGGTTCTGGAAGAATACTCTAAAGCGCCGGATGTGACCCGCAAGCGTCTGTACCTAGAGCGGATGGAGCAGGTTCTGGGTGATGTCGACAAGATCATCCTGGACGAGAACTCGACCGGTCAGGGGCAGGGCGTCGTACCCTACCTGCCGCTGAACGAACTGCGTCGCAACCAACCTGCGGAGAGCAACTGATGCGTAAGTCGCCTATTATCCTTATCGTCATTGCCATTCTGGGCGTAGTTGGTCTGTCCTCGATCTTTATCGTGGACGAGCGCGAACGCGCGTTGGTGCTGCAATTCGGCCGCGTTGTGGCTGTGAAGGAAGAGCCTGGTCTGGCTTTCAAGATTCCTCTGATCCAGGAAGTGGTTCGCTACGACGACCGTATCCTTTCCATCGACGTTCAACCACTTGAGGTAACACCTCTGGATGACCGTCGTCTGGTGGTCGATGCGTTCGCACGTTACCGGATTTCTGATCTGGAGCAGTTCCGTCAGGCTGTTGGTGTTGGTGGCGTTCCTGTCGCCGAAGACCGTCTGGACCGTATCCTGCGCGCGGAAACGCGGGAAGTTCTGGGTTCGGTGTCCTCGCGTGACATCCTCAGTTCAGACCGTGCGGCTTTGATGCTGCGCATCCGTAACAGCGCGATAGCCGAAGCGCGCGCGCTGGGCGTCAACGTGATCGACGTGCGTCTCAAGGCAACCGATCTGCCGCAGGCGAACCTTGAGGCCACTTTCGACCGGATGAAGGCTGAACGTGAACGTGAAGCAACCGACGAACGCGCACGTGGTAACGAGGCCGCGCAGCGTGTGCGCGCGCAAGCCGACCGGACAGTGGTTGAACTGGTGTCGGACGCCAACCGCGAAGCCGAGATCATTCGCGGTGAGGCTGACGCCGAGCGCAACGCAATCTTCGCCGAAGCCTTTGGCAAGGACCCGGAGTTCTTCGAGTTCTATCGCTCTCTTTCTGCCTATGAACGCGCGCTGGGCGGCAGCAACAGCTCAATGGTGCTGAGCCCGGATTCCGAGTTCTTCAACTACCTGAAATCGCCTACAGGGCAGGCGACCCAGTAATGGGCATGATCCTTCTGGCCTTTGGGCTGGTGCTTATTGTCGAGGGGCTGGCCTATGCGCTGGCCCCTTCGCTTATTGAACGTATGCTCGAAGCGCTTCGTTCAGTGCCAGAACAGGCGCGCCGGTTGATGGGGCTGCTTTGCGTCATAAGCGGGTTGATCCTGCTTTGGGGGGCGTATCAGCTGGGTTTTTGAAGGTATGCCTTCACTTGGCAGTGAATTCCCCGCGATCCTGAGTTGCTCGTCCGATCAAACTGACTACATTGGTCGATAAGCAAGACTGTTTCTTAGCGGTCTGGGGAAGACTGTCGACAAGGAGAGCTCAAGTGCAGGCGAAAGCGCGCAGTGTGTCCGTCCGGTGGGACGAAAGGATTGAGTGGATGCGGGTGATGTGGCTGGCTTTTGCCGGAATGCTGCTTTTGCTGGCGCAAACAGTTGCCGTGCAGGCCCGGGGTGAAAGTCTTGCGCCGCTGGCGGAAAAGATCAGCCCGGCCGTGGTAAACATCACAACAAGCACCCTGATCGAAAGTCAGGCTGGTCCGCAGGGGATTGTCCCCGAAGGGTCCCCGTTCGAGGATTTCTTTCGTGAATTTCAGGACCGAAACGGAGATGATGACGACGCGCCAAGGCGCAGCAACGCTTTGGGTTCGGGCTTTGTGATTTCGGAAGACGGATTTATCGTCACCAACAATCACGTTATTGCCGAAGCCGATGAAATCCTTGTGGAATTCTTCCCGGGCGACGGTCAGCCCAAACAAGAACTGGTCGCCAAAGTCATCGGTACGGATGAGAAGACCGATATCGCATTGCTCAAGGTCGAAGCGTCGGGACCGCTGAAATACGTGACATTCGGCGATAGTGACGTTGCGCGTGTTGGCGATTGGGTGATTGCCATGGGCAACCCGCTGGGGCAGGGCTTTTCGGTTTCCGCCGGGATCGTTTCGGCCCGTAATCGAGAGCTGAGTGGATCCTATGACGATTACATTCAGACCGATGCGGCGATCAACCGAGGCAACTCGGGTGGTCCGTTGTTCAACATGGATGGCGAAGTGATCGGCGTGAACACGGCGATCCTGTCTCCCAACGGGGGGTCAATCGGGATTGGATTTTCGATGGCGTCCAACGTTGTCGTCAAAGTTGTCGACCAATTACGTGAGTTTGGGGAAACGCGCCGTGGATGGCTTGGCGTTCGTATTCAGGACGTGACGCCGGACATGGCAGAAGCAATGGGGCTTGAAAAGCCTGGCGGTGCTCTGATCAGTGATGTCCCGGAAGGTCCGGCAAAAGAAGCAGGTTTGAAGGCGGGTGATGTGATCACCAGTTTTGACGGCGTTGAAGTTGAAGACACACGCGGTCTTGTGCGTCAGGTCGGTGAAACAGAAGTCGGAAAATCTGTGCGTGTCATCGTGCATAGGGACGGCGGAACCCAGACCGTATTGGTCACACTGGGGCGTCGCGAAGATGCTGAGCGTGCTGATAGTGGCGAACAGGAACGTGAAGAGGCGCCGGTCGACGAGGACGCGGATATTCTTGGCCTGACGATATCTCCCCTGACCGACACGCTGCGCGAGGATCTGGGTCTGGACGCAGATGCCGAAGGTCTGGTGATTTCCGACGTGGATCAGGCGTCTGAAGCTTATGCCAAAGGATTGCGGGCCGGTGATCTGATCACCGAAGCAGGACAGCAAAAAGTTGAGACCATCGGTGATCTGGAAGAGAGAATGGAAGAATCGCGCGAAGCCGGCAGGAAATCCTTGCTGCTCTTGGTACGCAGGGGCGGAGATCCGCGGTTTGTGGCGCTGAGCCTCGAAGAGTAAACGAAAGAGGCCGGGGCAAAATCCCGGCCTTTTTCTTTGCCTAGCCGATTAAGGGGCAGGGTATTTGCAAAAAAAATGAGCCATACGCAGAAATTGCGTATGGCTCAGATACAGGGAGAGGTCAGTGGACAGATATCGGGGATGATTCTCTGACCTCCTACGGTAACAACTTCAACTTAGGTTATGTTTGGAAACAGGTCTGTGAACCAGATCACATCCGCTCAGATCAGGTCAGATTCGGCCAACTCACGTAGTGCCACAAAGTCCTGAATCAGCAGTCCGCCGCGGGATGCTTCCACAACATTGTCGCGTTTCCAGCCTGAGATTGTCTTGGACACCGCTTCGCGCGTCGCCCCGACAAACTCGGCCAGTTCACTTTGCGACAGTGTAATGCGTTCGGACGGGTTGTCCTGCAAACCTGACAGGTGTAGCAGCCTTCGCGCAAGACGAATGGGCATGGGCAAAAAGACTTGCTCGTTCAACTGAGACCCCATGTACCGCATCCGCAATCCGGCCAGCCGGATTAAATCCTCTGCAAGATCAGGATAGTGCCGGATCTGTTTCAGGACGTCATTGCGGCGCACTCGCAAAACGCGCGAGGCTTCGGCCGCCGCAATGGTCGCTGTGCGGGGACCGTTGTCGAACAGGGCGATTTCGCCAAAGACTTCGCCTGGGCGCATCAGGGTCAGGGTCAGCTTGCGCCCGCTCATGGCGAGAAAAGACACTTCGAGGGTGCCTTCCAAAATGGCGTACAGCGCGTCGCCCTCGTCGCCTTGTTCAAAAAGTGTTTCGCCTTGGGTCAGGGAAATTTCGGTCGCTTGAGCCGAAAGCATTTCTCTGAGTCCGTCGGAGGCTTCGGACAAGAAGCCGCTGTTGGGAAAGGCCGTCATGTATGCACCGATCTTGGGCAAGGTGAGTGTGCGGGTGGTGATACAACTTCACATAGCTCGGCGCATTATCCAAGAATTTTGTTTGTTTTGGCAGACCTGGCTGACGCAACGGGACTTATTTCTGTTCCGGATCCTCCATGTAGCGCTGCAACATGCTGAATTGCAGCATCAAAAAGGCCATCAGCGCTATGGGAAAGCCAAAGGTCTCAATCTTGACCCACATGTCCGTCGACATTGTGCGCCAGACAAATTCGTTGGCGGCGGCCAAAATGGCAAAACAGGCGCACAAGCGGCGGGTCAGGATCATCCAGCCTTCCTGTTTCATCGGAAGCAACTCTTCCAGAACATAGGCCAGGTAAGATTTCTTTTGCATCAGGCCAATGCCCAGGATCAAAGCAAACAGACCATAGACCAGCGTGGTTTTCATCTTGAAGAACCGCTCGTCATTGAACCAGGCGGTGAGGCCACCGAAGAAAAGGACCATGAAGGCGGTGAATATCTGCATTCGGCTGAGTTTGCCGGTCAGGTACCACAGGATACCCATCGCGCCGAGCATCAGGGGCACAAAGATGATCGTTGCAACGATAAAGCCGGAATACTCGATACCACCGATCAGAAAACTGTCGTCACGCAAACGCAGGTAGATGAAGAAGAAGGCCAAGGGGGGGCCAAGTTCCAGCACCTGTTTCAAAAACGGGTTGATGTCTTTTTTGGCGGTCATCTGTACGTCCTGCTGTTTACCCGCCCATTTCAACTATTACGGCGCCGAGTGCAATCAATGCCATAAGGGCAATGCGTCGGGGCCCTACAGTTTCCTTTAGCACAAGCCAACCGATCAGGGCCGCAAAGACCGTTGAGGTTTCGCGAAGAACGGCGGCCTCACCCACTTTGTCCAGCCGGGTGGCGAGCATGATCGCACCAAATGACAGAGGGGCAATAATTCCCCCCGCCAGACCGCGCAGCATGAGAGGGCCAATAGCAGGGCGGTCGATCATGGCACGCCACCTGAGGAAAGCGTAGATCGGCATGGCCGCGCCATCGATCATGAAGAACCAGGCCAGAAAGGTGAAAGGGTCGGCAGTGGCGCGGATACCGTAGGCGTCATAGGTGGTGTACAGGGCCACAAAAAGGCCCGTGATGATCGCCAGAGTGAGCGCGATGCCCAGAGTGTCCCGATTGGTTTCCAGAAACCGGAAATTATACGCAGCCAACCCGAAGATACCAGCCAGCAGGGTCGCAACGCCCAGCCATTGAACGGCAGAAAAGGTCTCGCCGAATAGAAGATAAGCCCCGATGACTGTAAAGAGTGGCCCAGTACCGCGCACAACCGGATAGACCACTGTGTAGGAGCCTTTGGTATAGGCCATGGCCTGAAGCGTCTTGTACGCGATGTGAATCAGCCAGACGAGCGCGAAGATTGGCCACATATGCGGTTCGGGCCAGGGCACAACAAAAAAGGCAAAAGGTGCGGCCATGAGGCAGTAACTTGCATCAATGGCGCCACGAGACAGCCACGGATCATGGCGCCCCTTTTGCAGAGCACCAAACACGGCATGAAGAAAGGCCGCCATCAGGGCCAACCCGAGTGCAAGTTGGTGGCCCGCTTCGGTTCCTTCCAATGAGATCAGCCAGTTGCTCAAAGATGCCAACCTTTTGCTGGGCGGTGAGGCTGGGGGTTTTCCACCCCCAGACCCCCGAAGGTATTTTTAGCCAGATGAAGGGGCGGATCAGCCTTTGTCGAGACCGGTCAGGGCGGCGGCAAATTCTTCGGGATCGAAGGGGGCGAGGTCGTCGATCTGTTCGCCCACACCAATGGCGTGGATGGGCAGGCCGAATTTGTCCGCCAAAGCGACCAGAACGCCGCCTTTGGCGGTGCCGTCCAGTTTGGTCATGACAAGGCCCGAGACGTCAGCCAGCTTGCGGAAAGTCTCCACCTGGCTAAGCGCGTTCTGGCCTGTTGTTGCGTCGAGGACCAACAGGGTGTTGTGCGGGGCGGTATCGTCGACTTTGCGGATGACGCGGACAATCTTGGCCAGCTCTTCCATCAGGTCGGCACGGTTTTGCAAACGGCCTGCGGTGTCGATCATTAGTAGATCTGCACCTTCGGCTTGTGCGCGGGTCAGGGCGTCGAATGCCAGGCTCGCTGGGTCCGAGCCTTCTGGCGCGGTCAGCACCGGAACCCCGGCCCGATCGCCCCAGACTTGCAGTTGTTCAACGGCCGCGGCGCGGAAGGTGTCACCGGCGGCGATGACAACTTTCTTGCCCGCTTCTTTGAACTGGCTGGCTAGCTTACCGATTGTGGTGGTCTTGCCCGAGCCGTTGACCCCGACGACAAGCACCACTTGCGGGCGTTTGGGATAGATCGGCAGGGGCTTGGCCACCGGCTCCATCACGCGGGCCACCTCTTGTGCCAGCAATTGCTTGATTTCACGTGTTGAAAGTTTGCGGCCAAAGCGCCCCTCGGCCATGTTCGAGGTGACGCGCAAGGCCGTGTCGACACCCATGTCGGAGGCGATCAGCAGCTCTTCGAGTTGCTCCAGCATGTCATCGTCCAAGGTGCGGCGCATTTCCGTCGTGCCGCCGCCGCGATTGAACAGGCGGTTCAGAATGCCCTTCGATTCATGGATTTCGGGTGGAGGAGCGACCGGAGTTGGATCAGCGGGGATCGGGGCGGGCGGTTCAGTAGGTAGTGGTGCCGGGGCGGGATCCGGAACTTCAGGGATCGGTTCCGGTTCGGGCTGTGGTTCTGGGATCACCGGGTCACGCGCGGCCGTTTCCTCGCCGCCATCTTCGACGATGGCTTCCAGCCCCTCTTCCAGACGAGAGGAGGATTTGAACAGCTTGTCCTTTAGCTTTGAGAAAAACGCCATGTAGTGTCTCCGCAGGTGTTCCCTTCACCTAATGCGGATTTGCGGCAGTTGCAAAGGGTCACGCGAAAGCAAGGACAAAGCCAAGCTGCGCCCCCCAGTAAAGCGGCCAGACGAGATAGGGCGTTGCCTTGAGGGCCGGATGGTTTGGTGGCAGCAGAAACTTCTCGGTCGCAAGGATCAGATCGGACGCGATGAAGGCGATGGCGGCGGGAAAGGCCCAGCGCAATGCACCTGCGTCCGGCAGTGCCATAACAGCTATACCCATTCCCAGGATGATGGGTATGTAGGCCAGAACAGGGCCTTTCAGATCAGCCGCGCGTGGCGCCAGCAAGGTGGCCATGACGATGCCCAGAATAACCAGAGACCACACCGTCGCGGGCGCGTTCCAAATCAGATCAGCGTTACTGGTCGGATAGGTCAGGAATAGCGCGATATAGGCCAGATGTCCGCCAGCGAAGGAAGCAATCCCCACCATAAACGTGGCATCCGTTTCGCGAGACAACAATGCATCGCCTGTCGCACAAAGAATGAGCGCAACAACAAGTAACCATGGTCCGCCTTGTGCAAAGGCAACAAAAGCCAGGGCGGCAACCGATAAGGTCTTGAATATCGTGCGCAAGGTCGAGGCCGGGCGCGCTGTCAGGGGCAGATAGACAAGGGCGCAGCCGAGAGCGATCCAAAAGAGTACGTTGGTCATGGGTCCCCCGACAGTTTCCAAACGAGTTCATCCGAGGTGGACTTTTAAATCAAGCGCTTACGTTGAGTTAAGGGTCCTGTGATGAACCCATAGGCAAAGGGTGAATGGCACAGCTTAAGCGCTTCTGGCAGAATGTACTTATGCTTAGATACTGGATGATTCTCGCAAGCTTTGCCGCGCAGACCGTTGCGGCCCAGACGCCTTTATCCGGCACGGAGTTCGACAGATACACGCAAGGTAAAACCTTGTTCTACGGGTTCGACGGGCAGGTTTACGGGGTCGAGCGGTATCTGCCGAACCGGCGTGTGATCTGGTCTTTTCTGGATGGCAACTGCAAGGAAGGTGTCTGGTATCAACGGGACGAGCAGATCTGCTTTGTCTACGAAGACAATCTCGACCCTCAATGCTGGGTTTTTACGCAATCTGGCGGCGGTCTGGTTGCGCAGTTTGAAGGTAATCCGGAGGCGACGGAACTGTATGAGGCCGAAGAACTTGGCGAGGAAATGGTGTGCTATGGGCCTGAGGTTGGTGTGTGATCAGAGCACGCGCAGGTCTTCATAACTGATCATCACGTGGTTCTGATAAGCAGACCTTTCCGCCAGTTCCTCATAATACCGGCGCAGGTTCGGGAGCGCTGCGCGGGATATGTCGATATCGTAATAGCGATACAGGACGTGACCCAGCTGAATGTCCGCCAAGGTCAGGTCGGTGCCGCACAGGAACGCGTGTTGGGACAGTTGGTCGTCTGCAAGTGTCAGTTTGTTTTCCAAAGAGGTCAGGGCTTGTTCGATTTCCTGTTGGTCCTGTTCCGCCTTTGGGATTCGGGTAACCTGCCAAAACACGGGCACGGTGAATGCCATCGCGACATTAATCTTGGCCCATTCTGCCCATTTGTCGACTTCGGCTTGTTGCACCGGATCGCGGGGCCAAAACGTTTCAGCCGCGTATGAATTGGCTAGGTAGCGGAGAATTGCACCGGTTTCCCAGAGTGGCGGATGATCGCCATCGCGTATGACAGGGATGGTTCTGTTTGGGTTCAATTGATGGAATTCATCAGTGTTGAGCCCTCCGAACCTGTGCCCCAGATCGTGGCGGCGGTAATCCAACTCCAACTCTCCGACACACCACATCAGGGCTTGAACATTCGATGACGTTTTGCAGCCCCAGATGGTCTGCATGGCTTAGAACAGTGATCCCTGATCCGGGGCGTCAGGTTTGGGTTTCTTGGGCGTCGGTTTTGCCGTGGCGCCGGTGCTCAGAACGCCATCTGCGAACTCGATCTCAAGCGCTGCGTGTTTGGCCGCCTGGGCTTTGGTGGTGATAACGTCACCTTCCGCGCGTACGACCGCGTATCCACGTTCCAAAGTGGCTTTGTAACTGAGCGTTTCGCGCAGGCGGTCGGTGGCCTCAAGTTGTTGCTGAAGGCGTTCAAGTCGCGTGGTCTGAGCGGTATTCATTCGATCGTTAAGCCGGGCAAGGCTCTGCCGCTGCTGGTCGATCTCGCGCTGAATCGGGCGCAGAGACAGGCGCGACGACAGGTTGCGCAGCGATTCCTGACGCGTTGTTACCAAACCGCGTAGGGTCGAAGGGCGCAGATGGGCGGACAGTTCGACGACTTGCAGACGACGGTTTTGCACGCCACGGGTCAAGGCGGGTGTCAGGCGATCTGCAATCAAATCAAGGCGTTGGCGCGGGGTGTTCAACAGGGTCTCCGGACGCGGCAAGGCGCGGGACAGATCGCGCAGCCTTTGTGTTCGGCGTTGAACTGCATCAGTTGCCGCACGGGACAACCGCGCACCTTGCTCTCCGGTCCATGCAAGCAGCTCCATGCGGACGGGCACGGCAAGCTCTGCTGCGGCAGTGGGTGTCGGCGCGCGACGATCCGAGACAAAGTCGATCAGCGTTGTATCGGTTTCGTGCCCGACGGCTGAAATCAGCGGAATTTCTGATGCAGCTGCGGCGCGGGCGACGACCTCTTCGTTAAAGCCCCAGAGGTCTTCGATAGACCCGCCACCGCGGGCTACGATGATCAAGTCGGGGCGGGGCAAGGCTCCGCCAGGCGTCAATTGGTTGAACCCTTCAATTGCACGGGCCACTTCGGGCGCACAGTTCGCACCTTGAACGGCTACGGGCCAGATCAGCACCTTGCGCGGGAACCGATCCCTTAGTCGGTGCAGAATATCGCGGATCACGGCACCCGAAGGCGATGTCACGACACCAATGATCTGCGGCAGGTAGGGCAGCGGCTTCTTTCGCTCTGCCGCGAACAAACCTTCGGCCTCAAGTTGTTTCTTGCGCTTTTCCAGCAACGCCATCAGCGCGCCTTGACCGGCGACGGATACCTCATCGACATTCAGATTGTATTTCGATTGCGCACCAAATGCGGTCAGGCGGCCCGTGACGACAACCTCCAACCCTTCTTCTGGCACAACGGAAAGGCCGGAAATCTGTCCTTTCCATGTGGTGCAGGCCAGAACGTTCCGGTCATCTTTGATGTCATAGTACAAATGCCCGGACCGCGCTTTGAACACGCGCCCGACCTCACCGCGCACTCGGATTCGCCCGAAAGAGCCTTCGAGCGCCCGTTTCACCTCTCCTGAGATCTCGGAAACGGTGTATTCGGGGGTATTTTGGCCCGGAATCGGGTCATCAAGCAGATCGGACATTTCAGCGCCTTGTTTCAAATGCCGGGCCAGCTTAGAACGCCGCGCAGGCAAGGCCAAGCAGATCGGAGAGCATTCATGAACATCCTCATTCTCGGCAGCGGCGGGCGCGAACACAGTCTCGCCTGGGCGGTGTTGCAAAATCCAAAATGCGACCGTCTGATCGTGGCTCCGGGCAATGCCGGAATTGCTCAGATCGCGGATTGTGCCGCGCTGGATATTGAAAATGGCGGGGCTGTAGTCAGCTTTGCCGAAGAAAACGCGATTGCTTTTGTGATTGTCGGGCCCGAGGCACCTTTGGCGGCTGGCGTGGCTGATCGCTTGCGCGAGGCTGGAGTTCTGGTTTTTGGTCCCTCCGCCGAGGCGGCGAAGCTGGAAGCGTCGAAAAGCTTCACCAAGGAAATCTGCGACGCAGCCAAAGCCCCCACAGCAGCGTATGCGCGGTTCACCGAAGCCGAGCCTGCCAAGGCCTATATCCGCGAACAAGGCGCGCCGATTGTGGTGAAGGCTGACGGTCTGGCTGCAGGCAAAGGCGTGATCGTCGCGATGGACGAACAGACCGCACTGGACGCGATTGACGACATGTTCGGCGGCGCTTTTGGCGGTGCTGGCGCGGAAGTTGTCATCGAAGAGTTCATGGAAGGCGAGGAAGCCTCGCTTTTTGTTCTGTGTGATGGTGAGGACATCTTGTCCATAGGGACTGCTCAGGACCACAAACGGGTTGGTGAGGGCGATACCGGGCTGAACACGGGCGGTATGGGTGCGTATTCTCCCGCACCGGTGTTGAGTGCAGAGGTTGAAGCACGTGCGATGGAAGAAATTGTGCGGCCGACCATTGCCGAGATGAAGCGTCGGGGTACGCCGTTTCAGGGGGTTCTCTACGCTGGGTTGATGATCAAGGACGGTCAGCCGCGTCTGGTGGAATACAATGTGCGTTTTGGCGATCCTGAATGTCAGGTGCTGATGATGCGCCTTGGTGCGCAGGCGATGGATTTGATGCATGCCGCTGCCGAGGGGCGACTGGGCGAGATGCGAGTGAATTGGGCGGATGATCACGCGATGACGGTTGTCATGGCGGCCAAGGGCTATCCAGGTTCCTATGAAAAGGGTTCAGTCATCAAGGGGTTGAACGCCTTGCCCGAGGACAGCAGCAACATGGTGTTCCATGCGGGGACCAAGGCTGTCGAGGGTCAGGTGCAGGCCGCAGGTGGGCGTGTGTTGAACGTAACGGCGCGTGGAGACTCGTTGCAAGAGGCGCGGGACCGGGCGTACCAGATGGTTGATGGGGTGGAATGGCCCGAAGGATTTTACCGGCGCGATATCGGGTGGCGTGCTTTGGATGGTTGATCGGGCAGGGGGCTTTGCCCCCTCGGCCTGCGGCCTCACCCCCAAGGTATTTTTAGCCAGATGAAGAGACGGATCAGCAGTTCAAGGCTTGGGCGAGGCTGTTTGAGCCTTTGAATGGGCCGAGATCGGTTTTGGTCCAGCCATTGTCGTAGGAAACGCTGACGATCCGTGACCAGTCGGCGCTGACTACGATCAGCTCTGGGCGGTCGCCGCAGGTGCGCAGGCCGCCTGAGATAAAATCTTCACCGATCTTGTGGTTGGTCAAGCCGGGTATCGAAGCGATCTCTGCCAGGGCGTTGTCTTTGTAGCGCCAGACACGCAGTGTTTTGGCAAGGTGCGGGCGGTCGATATAGGCGATTTCGATATGGCCGTCACTGTCCAGGTCGGCTGCGCCAATTGGGGCGAGCCAGCGGAAGCGGGTGCCGATATATGGTGTGGCGGCGATTTTTGTGCCGCTTGCGTTATAAATGGCGAGCTGTGCGCCTTGTTGATCCTGAGATTCGACAACAATCGCTTCGAGAGTTCCGTCAGCATCAATATCGATAAGCCGTGGTGAGAGGTCTTCGAAGACGCGGTCTTTGGGCAGACGAACGGTCACGGTCTTTGGGTTTGAGTCGGCGTTTTGAACGCGGAGTTCCAATGCACCGTATTCAACAGCGTCGCCCAAGACCCCATGCGCATAGCGTGTAGTGGGTTCTGTAAACTTGGCCGCTTTAATTTGGTCGGCAGCAGTTGCTGCGCCAAAGGTCGATCCCCAAAGGCACAGAGATGTCAGTGCGCCGCGCGCCCGACCTTGCCAAATGCGAGCGGGCGTGCGCGGCGCTTTGGAATGCATCAGATCTGCTTTTCAGGCATCTGTACGACCAGACCGTCCAGCGCGTCTGTGACCTTGATCTGGCAGGTCAGGCGCGAGCGCGCCGGGTCGGGCTCATAGGCAAAGTCCAGCATGTCTTCTTCCATGTCATCTTTGCCCGGGATTTTCTCGACCCAGTCGGGATGGACATAGACATGGCAGGTCGAGCAGGCGCATGCGCCGCCGCAGTCGGCCTCGATGCCGGGAATGTTGTTGTCACGGGCCCCTTCCATGACGGTCAGTCCGTTGGCGACCTCGACAGTGTGTTCGATACCGCCGTGCTCGACATAGGTGATCTTTGCCATTGCGTGCGTCTTCCTTTTTCGATGTTCGAATCTTCCTTAGTCAAGGCATTTAGGTCTTTCCAGCCTCATTTGCGACTCATCGCGCCGTGTCTGGACTTTCCTTGCGTTTGTTCTATCTTTGTTCTCATGCTTGTTGCTCCTGTTCGCACTGTCGCGCCAAACCAGGGCTGGCCGCGCCCGCCATCCTGTTTGCCCTCAAACCAGTTAACTGCACCGCCCGAGGGCGCGCGGGTGGCCGTGGCCGGGCTGGTGATCCTGCGACAGAGGCCGGGGACGGCCAAGGGGGTGATCTTTCTGACGCTTGAGGATGAGACCGGGATCGTGAATGTGGTGGTGTGGCGCAAAATCTACGAACAATTCCGTCGCGCGGTGATTTCAGGGCGTTTGCTGAAGGTGACAGGTCGGATGCAGCGGGCGCATTCGGTGACTCATGTGATCGCGGAAGAGATCGAAGATATCTCGGGCATGTTGGATGTGCTGGTGCGGGGGGAAGGGCAATAAAGCAATCTGCGTATAGTGCTGCCTCTGGACAGGGCGCTGCCCCGGTCATAGCTCGGATAGGTATTGAAACGGGTAAGAGGGCGCGATGGCAAACGGACATTTTCTGTGGACGGACCTGTCCACCTACGACATGCGCACTGCCAGAACGGACTATGCTGAATTTTTCAATTGGTCCTTTGGCAAAGAAGAGGCGTATGACTTTGCCACTATCGGCGGTCAGGAGGTTGCAGCAATCTTCCCGATGCCGGATCGTTTGGCGAAAATGAACATGCCGTCATTTTGGATGTCCTACATCCATGTTGATGATCTGGACGCGAAGGTCGAACAAGCTCGGACACACGAGGGGGTCATCATCGAAGTTGAGCCCCAACCCTTCAGCGAAGCGGCCCGTATCGCGTTGGTTCGGGACCCGTCCGGCGCAGGGTTTACGATGTACGAAGGACCTGACATCCAGACCGGCGCCCCAGGCGCTGGTAAGGTCATAGGCCGCTTTCACCACGTTCCTGACATAGCGCTGATCGCGCCATTCTATGCGGACCTGTTCGGGTGGCGCTTTGAGAAAAGCTCAGCAAGCCCATGGCCGCGTTATGATATACGCCATCCCGACGGAACAGTTGTTGCCTGGGCCGAAGAGGTGCCCGAGGCGATACGTGGAAAGTTTCGCTATTGGATGCCATGTTTTGGCGTCAAATCGGTCGGCGATACCCTACGGCAAATCGAAGCGCGGTCCGGGCAGCACCACAATGACCTGCCGGAGGGCCGCGTATTGGTATCAGACCGGCAAGGGGCTCATTTTATGATCCAGACTGTGGATCCAAACGGTACTGCTGTCGACGAAAGATCGGATTCAAGCGCCAAAAGCACGCCTGTGGGAGTGGCCTGGAAGTCGCTGATCGCGTTGGTTTGCGTATGGCTTGCCGTGATCATGGATTTACAGGTGTTTTGGGGCGTGCTGTTCCTGATCTGGACATGGCTGGCACTAAGATCCGGGCGCGCCGATTTTGTGGAGCCGATTGATCGGGCGACTCGACCTTGGATGTTCTGGCTTATCACCGGAACGTGGATCGTGCTTAGCTCTTGGGTGATCATTGCGTCGGTTTTCGGTGGCTGGTGATTTTGTGCGAAGGAAGCTAAGCGCTCATTACAAATCAAACGTTTTTTCAGCAGCTTGGTGTCCGATTCCGCTCGTTTGGGAACCGTAGCATGGACATGTTTGCATCAACCAAGAGTGAGCAAAAGGCGCTTTTCTGCCAATTTCGCGACAGTTGGTCGACTCTCCGACATCGGGTGGGTATTTGCTCATGTCTTTTTGCGTCAGCCGAGGCCCGGGGGTGGGCTTGGGCGCGCATCACTCAACGTCTTCTCAGAGTCAATCGGGATGCCAAACGTTACACAGCACGGATCGTTCAAAAATACCGTCGGTCTGGATGAAGATCAAATATTAGACCGTCTTGCAGAGCTTTCAGTGCTCAGCCGGTCAAAAGGGTATGTGCATTCTGCAAGAATGATTGAAGAAGCTCAGAAAGCATACGCTTTCGAGAGCCAGCACCTTGCAGCCGCTGAAATGTACCGTTCCGAGTTATTGAACTTGACGGGTTTCGAGGTGTCGCGGTCGCCGGAAACTTCGGAAATGAAGCAAAGTGGAGGTCCGAGTTTTCGGTCGAGGCGCTCTAGAAAACCGGAATATTTCCGTTCCGGTGTTGCGCAGCGATCAGTTGAGCCGCAGGGGCAGAGAGCTTTTGTCCTGACAGCCGGAATGCGTATCGAAAGCAGGAAGGTTACAGCGCTGCGTGGCCAGCAATGGGCAGGCAAACCAATGCGCTTCCCGGCAGAGCCGGAATTCAAGTTTCGCTGATGCACTGTGCTGCGGCCATTTTGTTCATGCCCAACATCGAACATCACCAAGAAATCATGTGCTTGCTGTGATTGGGGTTTATCGCTTGAACAAAACCCCTTGCGACTGCTTGTCCCTGTGATCCCCACGCAATTCGGCGTGTAATGCGCGACCAGCCTGAACGCCAGGACGGGCGCTTACGGTTTCAAGCCAGCGCGCGAAATGGGGTGTGTTGTCCAGTACATGCTGCTGACCTTCCCAAAGGCTGGCCCAACCCCAGATCGACATATCTGCGATGGAATAGAAATCGCCGGCAACGTATTCGTTATCGGCCAGTCGACGATCCAGCACGCCGTAAAGGCGGGCGACCTCGGTGCGATAGCGGTCCTTTGCATAGGGCAGGTCCTGTGGTGGGTCCAGTTGAGGGGCGTATTTTAAAAAGTGATGGGCCTGACCGGCCATGGGTCCGACACCGCCCATCTGCCACATCAGCCATTCCTCAACAGCAATCCGGTCACGCTCGGTCTTGCCATAGAACTGCCCGGTCTTGCGGGCCAGATACATCAGGATCGCACCGCTTTCGAACACGGAAACGGGTTCACCATCAGGACCGTCGGGATCAACAATGGCAGGCATCCGGTTGTTGGGGGCGATCTTCAGGAACTCCGGGTCGAACTGATCGCCTTTGCCGATATTGATCAGGTGAGTTTTGTAGGGCAGCTCCATCTCTTCCAGGGCGATGGACACTTTCCAGCCGTTTGGCGTGGGCCAGAAATACAGATCAATCATGGTCTCTCCTCAGGTTGATGAGATCATGAGGTTTTCTGAGCAATCGGCAAGAGGGCTTGCGGCAGGCGAAGCGCAAAAAGCTGTGACTTCGGGCGATGCCATCGCAGGGGAAGGCCCGTCGAACCTTTGATTACAGATCTGTGACGATGGGTTTGTCGGGGTTGACGACTCTGCATGTGCGGCGTAAGGCCAACATCATAGACCACGTGGCGATTTGTTACCGGATTGCGGGCCACGCTAAACAACACCGCTAAAAGGTCAGGATGAAAGACCCCTTTCGCTTGGCCGCGTCTGGGGTTTTTTGTTTGCCTCTGCCAGAGGCTGAAAGGATTGAGATGAGCGAGAACTGGAACAAACGCACCCAAGCCGTCCATGGCGGCATCCGCCGCAGTCAGTACAACGAGGTGAGCGAGGCGATTTTCCTGACGCAAGGCTTTGTTTACGAAAACGCAGAACAGGCCGAAGCCCGGTTTCTGGAGTGCGGACCTGACGAGTTCATCTATGCCCGTTACGGCAACCCAACTGTATCCATGTTCGAACAGCGTATCGCAGCGTTGGAAGGGGCCGAGGACGCCTTTGCAACGGCATCGGGTATGGCCGCTGTCAACGGTGCGTTGACCTCGATGCTGAAGGCAGGCGATCACATCGTCTCTGCCAAAGCCTTGTTTGGATCCTGTTTGTACATCGTCGAAAACATCCTGACCCGCTTTGGTGTGGATGTGACCTTTGTTGATGGCATTGATCTTGAGCAATGGAAGGCCGCAATCCGGCCCGACACCAAAGCGGTGTTCTTCGAATCCATGTCGAACCCGACTTTGGAGGTGATCGATATCGCGTCTGTGGCCGAACTGGCCCACGCTGTCGGTGCCCTTGTTGTGGTGGACAACGTGTTCTCGACCCCGGTGTTTTCGCGCGCGATCAAGCAGGGTGCAGATGTTGTGATCTATTCGGCGACCAAGCACATTGACGGCCAAGGTCGCGCGCTGGGCGGCGTGATTATCAGTACTCGTGACTTCATCCGCGGAACGGTCGAGCCGTACCTGAAGCATACCGGCGGCGCGCTTAGCCCGTTCAACGCTTGGGTCATGCTGAAAGGTCTGGAAACCATGGCTCTGCGGGTCAATGCGCAGGCTGAAAGCGCGCAAAAGATTGCTGAGGCACTGGAAGGTCACCCGGCGCTTGAGCGTACCCTGTATCCCGGCCTGAAAACCCATGCGCAGAACGCGCTGGTTCAGACGCAGCTTGGCGGCAAGGGCGGCACGGTTCTGTCTCTGGACATCAAGGGTGGCAAGGATGCGGCCTTTGCGTTCCTGAATGCGATGACGATCCCAGTGATTTCCAACAATCTGGGCGATGCCAAATCCATCGCAACGCACCCGGCTACAACGACGCACCAACGGCTGAGTGACGCGCAGAAAGACGAATTGGGTATCACACCCGGCCTCATTCGGTTCTCTGTTGGTCTGGAAGACGCTGATGACCTGCTGTCCGATATCCGGCAGGCTTTGGAGGTCTCGCAAAAGTAATCTGCCGCGCCCCGGGCGTCTTTATCGTGCCGGGGCGTGACTTGACGTCAAACTTCAGCGTTATTGTGTGTCCATACGGATTGCCTGTTGCGCTGTTTCCTGCTGATTGCACCATCAAAGGGCGCAAATCGTTGCGAATTGACGGTTTTGCACCGCTTTTTTCGATCCGGACTGCTATTGGCCACGTATCGGGGTAGACTGGAAAATGAACATCAGTCGTATATAGTCCGACGATCAATCGAGGAACCGCAGCCGATGAACGTTCACCCGCGCGACATTGATGAAACTCCGGATCGGGAAAAGGCCGCCGAGGCACTTAAAGTTCTCCGGCAATGGGCTCAGTCGGCGTCTGCATCCGAGATCAGCCAATTGGACCCGGCTGTGGCCAGGTTAGTGCCCGGGTTGACCTCCGTGAATTACCCATCTCTTTCTCGCGAGTATCCTGAGGATTTTGCAGTCGATGCCGCGTATCGCGCGTCACTGCCAGATTTGCAGAATGGCCCGTCCAGCCTGATCCGTGGGGCCAAGCAGCAAATCCAGCATGTGGGCATTTCGAACTTCCGCCTGCCGATCCGTTTCCATCGGAAAGAGGGCGATGACCTGACGCTTGAGACTTCGATCACAGGTACTGTCAGTCTGGAGGCCGAGAAAAAGGGCATCAACATGTCCCGGATCATGCGGTCGTTTTACAAACATGCAGAACGTACGTTCAGCTTCGAGGTCATGGAAGCGGCGCTTGATGACTACATGACAGATCTGGACAGTTTCGATGCCCGGATTCAGATGCGGTTTTCTTACCCGGACAAGGTAATGAGCTTGCGCTCGGGTTTGGAAGGCTACCAATATTACGATATTGCCCTGGAATTGGTCGAGCAAAACGGTGTGCGCCAGAAGATTATGCATCTGGACTATGTGTATTCTTCGACATGTCCGTGCTCGCTGGAACTGAGCGAACACGCTCGTTCGATGCGCGGGCAGCTTGCAACGCCGCATTCTCAGCGCTCGGTCGCGCGGGTTTCCGTTGTGGTGGACTGCGATGCAGATTGCCTGTGGTTCGAAGATCTGATTGCGCTGTGTCGTCGTGCTGTTCCGACCGAGACGCAAGTCATGGTCAAACGTGAGGACGAACAGGCCTTTGCCGAGCTGAACGCCGCAAACCCCATCTTTGTCGAAGACGCTGCGCGCCTTTTCTGCGCTGAGCTGTTGGCGGATCACCATGTGGGCGATTTCCGCGTTGTCGCCAGTCACCAAGAAAGCTTGCACAGCCATGACGCCGTGTCGATTCTGACCGAGGGCCCAACGTTTGAGGCATCCAGCCTGGACCCCAGATTGTTCACAACCTTGTTTCATGTTGGGTGAATCGCGCCGTGTAAGCGGCTAGAATTTAATCAGAGTTTCTGGCCGCAAGCGTTCTTTCGCCGCAATGCAGCAAAAATGCTGCACTTGCGCATTCTTTGCCTGTATATTCGAAGGGAATGCAGCAGACGTATGCCTGCCTTCGGGAAGGTGTGCGTCCCCGAAAGGAAACCGAGACGTGACACGCCTTGGACTGCAAGATCTAGATCACCGCCCGATACATCGGTGCGGGCAGGGCACCTTACCCAAAAAATTCGGGCTGCATCGTTATTACAGGAGAAACATGTAATGAATCCGATTACCCAACCGTTGGAGCTTCAGGCTGCGGCGTTTCGATTGGCGGGCTATGCCGTGGTCAATCAAATGAAGATCATGCAAATCGTAGCTCGTTCAGCGTTCGAATTGCCGATGGCACCTGTGCAAGCACTGCATGCGGCCGCATCAGCTCCGGCGCCGGTCGCTGAAAAGCCAGTCAGAAAACCGACGGTGAAGGCCAAACCTGCTGCTTCTAAGGCCAAACCTGCTGCTTCGCGTGTGCAAAAACCAGCGACCAAAAAGGCCACGGTTGCGAAAAAACCAGTAAAGAAGGTTATGGCGGCTGCGCCCAAAACAAAACCGGTTGAGTTTTCCGCCAAGCCGCGCGCTGCCGCTGTGGCAAAGGTTGAGCCGGTCGTGAAGGCCAAGCCCGCGCCAAAACCAGCCCCGCAGGCCAAAACAGAAGAAAAACCTGCCGCACCCGTTGCCAAGCCAGCAAAACCTGCGGCGCGAAAGGCGACCCCCGCTTCGTCTTCTACCGTTAAGGCAACTCCGGCGAAAAAATCTCCGGCCCGGGCTGCAGCGCCTGTAGCCAAGACACCTGCGGTCCAGCCAAAAACCGCTACGCCGTTGGAAAAAGCGGTGTCGACTCGCGCGAAACCTGCGCCCCGCACACGCAAAGCGGCTTCGCCTAAACCTGCGGCGTCTGCCACCCAATCAAAGCCAGCGGCGACAGCAGAGAAGCCCAGCTCGCATACGCGTAGAACCCGTGCACCGTCCAAACCTCCGGCGATGCCCGGGGCAGATACGAAATCCGACGCTTAACCCGGATCATCTGCTTGACACGGTCGGGTTGGCGCGCCAACGCTGCGCCTCATGATGGATCTTCGCCCGGTCGGATATGTGATTGGCTTGCTGGTCGCCATTCTTGGGGCGGCCATGCTGTTTCCTATGCTCGCCGACATGATCGAGGGGCGAGGGGAATGGCATGTGTTCCTGGAAAGCGCGATCATCACGATGCTGACCGGGTCGGTTCTGGCAATGAGCTGTTCCAACGGCGTGGGCGAGGGACTGACCATCCGGCAGACCTTTTTGCTGACAACCGGCGTATGGGTCGCATTGCCGGTATTTGGTGCAATCCCGTTTCTGTTCGGTGAAACCGAACTGCGGTTTGTCGATGCCTATTTCGAGGCCATGTCCGGCCTCACAACAACAGGCTCAACCGTCATAACCGGGCTGGATACACTGCCACGGGGGCTTTTGCTGTGGCGCGGTATTCTGCAATGGTTGGGCGGCATCGGTATCATCGTGGTCGCGATGGTGTTCCTACCGGAATTGCGTGTGGGTGGTATGCAAATCTTCCGTTCGGAAGGGTTTGAAACCATGGGGAAAATCCTTCCGCGCGCGCAAGAGATCGCAGGCCAGATTTCCCTGATCTACGTGTTCCTGACTGTAGTATGCGCGCTGGTCTACGCTGCATTCGGGATGAGCTTTTTTGATGCCACCGTCCATTCCATGACCACCATCGCGACGGGTGGATTTGCCAACTATGACGCGTCATTTGCAACGTTTTCGGGCCCGGTGGAATACGCGGCTGCAGTATTCATGATTCTGGCGGCGTTGCCTTTCGTACGGTATGTTCAGCTTGCCAACGGCCAGACCTCTTCTTTGTGGGAGGACAGCCAGATCCGTGCCTTTATCGCGACCGTTCTGGTGCTGGTCGTGATAATGACCATCTTTCTGACTTCGGTCTTCCCGCACCATTGGGAACAAGCTTTCCGCGAGTCCCTGTTCAACATCACCTCGATCATCTCGGGCACCGGGTATGCCAGTGTCGACTACATGGGATGGGGCAGCTTTCCGGTCATGTTGTTTTTCCTGATCGGGCTGATTGGCGGCTGCGCGGGATCCACGGCATGTTCGATCAAGATCTTCCGGTATCAACTGCTGCTGGCGTCAATCAAAACTCAGATCAGGCGGATCCGGTCCCCTCATGGAGTTTTTGTCCCGCTTTACGACGGTCGGCCTGTGGGGCGCGATGTCCTGACCTCGGTCATGAGCTTTTTCATGTTCTTCGTTCTGTCGATGGGCGTGTTGTCCTGGGCACTGGCGCTGACGGGGCTGGACTTCATCACGTCCGTGTCCGGGGCAGCAACCGCATTGGCCAATGTCGGCCCCGGTTTGGGCAGCCAGATTGGGCCCGCAGGCAATTTCGCGGGCCTCAATGATACGGCCAAGTGGCTGCTTACGATCGGAATGCTGGTTGGGCGGCTTGAACTTCTGGCCGTTTACGCGATCTTCACCGTTCAATTCTGGAGAAACTGATGAAAAGACCCCTTGGCGCGCAAATTTCGCATATGCTCAAGGATCGTGGCGTGGATGTGATCTTTGGCATTCCCGGCGTCCATAATCAGGAAATGTATCGCGGCATCGAAGAGGCGGGCATTACCCATGTTTTGGCGCGACATGAGCAAGGGGCAGGGTTCATGGCAGATGGCTACGCGCGCGCCACAGGCCAGCCGGGTGTTGCCTACGTCATCACCGGACCCGGTTTGTGCAACATCATGACGCCGATTGGTCAGGCCTACAGCGACTCTGTCCCGATGCTGGTGCTGTCTTCCTGTCTTGATGAAACGCAAGCAATGCGTGGCCAGTTGCATCAGATGAACGATCAGCGTGTCGCCGCCGGGACGGTTGCCGATTGGTCGGCTCAGGCCGAATCCGCGACAGCAGCCTATGGGCTGGTGGAGCGTGCTTTTGAAGAGTTCGAGCTATCGCGACCACGGCCCAAACACATTCAGGTGCCAATTGCGCAGTTGGAGGCGGATGCTGACCCCGCGCCGTTTCCAAACCAGCCAGCGCTGCGCACCAAGGCGTTGCCGCCTGATGTGTCATCCGTTGTTTCGATGCTGAACCTGTCACGCAGGCCATTGTTCATTTTGGGCGGGGGCTGCAAGTCCAACGACTGGCGGCAAATTTTGACACAGTTGGGCGCTGCTTGCTTTACCACCTACGCCGGGCGCGGGATGCCGGGCGCGAACTACCCGCTGGATTTCGGATCCATGCTGCCGCGCCCTGGAAGCGCCGAAGTCATAGCCTCGGCGGACCTGGTGATTGCTGTTGGCGCTGAGCTGGGCGAGGTTGATCTGTGGCGGCATGAGCTTGGACACAAAGCGACGCTGATCCGTGTAGATCTGGACCCCGAAGTTCT
The DNA here is from genome assembly GCF_013110855.1 of Ruegeria sp. HKCCD4884. NCBI lineage: Bacteria > Pseudomonadati > Pseudomonadota > Alphaproteobacteria > Rhodobacterales > Roseobacteraceae > Ruegeria > Ruegeria sp. HKCCD4884. Next base: position 43,159 of record NZ_WVRJ01000007.1, on the reverse strand, counting down.
ATCTGATCGCCACCGGGCCGCAATCAAGCTCCAGACAGACAGCCAAAGCTTTGCCCGCGCATTGTGGCACGCGACTGCCGACATGAAACCCGCGACCGGATGGTCGACCGATGAGGTCGCCGTTGCGCGTGCCCGCTGGCGCGCCGAGGTAGATGCCGAGCGGCCCGGAATTGTGCCGGTTGCGGACGCGCTGCGCGAAGCTATGCCAGCTGATACAATGATCTATTCGGACATGACCCAATTCGCTTATGTCGCGAAAGAGGTTTGGGACATGGCCTATCCTCATCACTGGCATCACCCTACGGGGTTTGGCACCCTTGGCTACGGGTTACCTGCCGGAATTGGTGGGGCAGTTGCACGACGTGGAAAGCCAACGGCAGTTATCGCCGGGGACTATGGGTTTCATTACACGATGCAGGAACTGGGTGTTGCGGTTGAGTTGGGTTTGTCTTTGCCAATCATCCTGTGGGACAATGGCAAGCTGAAAGAGATTGAAGACAGCATGGTGCGCAGTCAGATCGCACCGAATGCTGTGGTTGCTCGAAACCCGGATTTCTGCAAATTGGCTGAGGCTTTCGGTGCCTTGTCGGCGGCACCATCGACATTGGCAAAAATGCAGAGTGCCACCCGCGCCGCCTTCGACGCACCGGTCCCAACGCTTATCCATGTGACGCCAGACATTCTGTAAAAAAAGCGCCGCGCGGGTGCGCGGCGCTTGAATATTTGCAGTTGGCTGCGGTTTATTCCCAGCAGTGCACCAGAACCGTCATTCCTGTTGCGCGTCGGCTCAATTCATTGGGCGAAATCTGTGTGGTTTCCTCGCCCGACAGACCGGACACGCCAGCCTGAGCCAGAATTTCTGTCAGCCGCTCACCGGTGGCTGCCAGACTGACAGATGCAGGCAGACTGCGACCTTCGGACGGGGGCGGCAGCAACATGCCAACCACATTGCCGCTGTCATTAAACACCGGACCACCGGCATCACCGGGCAGCGCGCTTAGCGCCAGACGTTTGACACCAGCTTCACCGTTCAACCCGCGGACATCGGCAACTTGCCCAAATGTCAGCGTTGGTGCGCCCAATGCGCCCTGATACGAGAAGCCTGACACCGCGATGTCGGACTGAAGACGCGGCAAGGCCGGGCTGAATGCAGCCACGCTCATGGGCGCCAACGCCTTGGCCGGGCGCAGAACAGCAACGCCTACTTCGTCGTCTGCCACGGCAAGCCGCACCTCTTGATCGCCATCCAGTGTGATACGGGTGCAATTTTCGACAGCTTCCGAAACCGTCAAGACGGTTCCCTTGTCATCCGCAAAGAAACCCGAACGCGACAGGCGGGGCTTGCGGATCTGAAGGCCGGAAACAAGGTCAATGCTCTGCTCTGCGTTCAAACCTGCTGCAGCGTCAAGCACCGCGTCGGTGGTGTCAAAACTGGACGCCATAGCTGCCAAAACCCGCAAACGACGCGCTTCATCCCCTTCGGGCCACACCAGGGTGAACCCCTTAATCTTCCCATCGGTCAGACGCGCCTGTGTGAAGGACACAACCCCGTTTCCGCGCCCTTCAAGGGTGAAGCGATCTCCGCGCAGTTCACGCGGACCATTGAGGGGAACGATCTCTAGCGACTGCATGACCTCATACAGGGCCCGAAGCGTGCGCTTGTCGCCGTCCTGGCTGATCAAAAGCGCCTTGGCGTTCAAATCGGATGCGCTGTTGAAATGCACGAAAGGGGCCTCATACCGGTCAAAGCTGACGGCACCCAGCGGGAAGTCCATTGTGATCCCAGCTGCGTCATCGCTGTAGCGGGCCATGCCGACACTTGTCAGCGGCGCGTTATAGTCGTCCATCAGTGCTTTGCGCTGCGCGGTGGTCAGAACGCCAGTTGCTTCATATCCGTTAAAGCGTTGCCAATCTCCCATCGAGCGGCGCGTTCCCTGACCAAAGGCCCCGTCAATGGTCGAGTTATAAAACCCCGCCGCCTGCAAGGCCGTTTGCAGGTTTCTGCGTTCCTGCGCGGTCAGCAGACGTTCGGATTGCAAGGCTTGAGCCCGCGTTTCATCCGCGTCCTGAGTAGGCGCGATTGTCAGCGTATCTTCTGCCTGAGCAACTGGCGCAACCGGTGCCGCGACGGTGCCACGGTTCAGCACGTTTGCCCCAACAGGCCAGAATTGTTGCCCCAGTCCGCTGGAAAAGGCGATGAAACTGTCGCGGGGGATTTGACCCTCGGACCGATAGACCTGCAGCACCTGTTGCGCATCCGGGCGCGCATATGGGCCGACCACGATTGCATACCACCCGCTGTTCAGTCTGAAACCGTTCACATCAGGCAACGCAGACGCATAAGCCTGCGCCCGTTCCTGCGCTTCTTGCAGGGTTGGCTGGGCTTCAATTTGAACCCAGACGCCGGGGTCTTGCTGAGCGGATGCGGCGCGCAGGCCGACCACAAGAAATAATAGAATTGCTGAAAATACGCGTGTCATTGTCTGCCCGTGTTTTGCAGTGTTTGTGCTTTGGCGCAGGGTACGCGATTTCCAGTGCTAAATACCATGCCGCATGTACGGGGAATTTGTGGTGTGGCCGCGCAGATACAGCCATGGGGCAAAGCCCCGTTGACGCCCCTTGGCCCCTTGCATAGGAAGGGCCAAACCGACCGGAACCGGGCGTAAGGATGCCCAGAGGGAATGCCATGACCGAACCGAACAGCGCACCGCGTTCATTTCAGGAGATTATCCTGCGGCTTCAGACCTATTGGGCCTCGAAAGGCTGTGCGATTTTGCAGCCCTATGACATGGAGGTTGGGGCAGGGACCTTCCATCCTGCGACCACTCTGCGGGCGTTGGGATCCAAAGCATGGGCCGCGGCCTATGTTCAGCCGTCGCGCCGCCCGACGGATGGGCGATATGGCGAGAACCCGAACCGGTTGCAGCATTACTACCAGTATCAGGTGCTGATCAAACCCAGCCCGCCCGATCTGCAGGAGCTTTATCTGGGCAGCCTCGAGGCCATCGGCATCGACATGGATCTGCATGACATCCGGTTTGTCGAAGATGACTGGGAAAGCCCCACCCTGGGTGCCTGGGGTCTGGGTTGGGAAGTCTGGTGTGATGGTATGGAAGTCAGCCAGTTCACCTATTTCCAACAGGTGGGTGGTCATGATTGCGCACCTGTCTCGGGTGAACTGACCTATGGTCTGGAACGTCTGGCGATGTATGTGCTGGGTGTCGACCATGTGATGGACATGCCGTTCAACGATCCGCAATCCCCAAGCCCGCTGACATATGGTGACATCTTCAAACAAACCGAAGAGGAATACGCACGCTGGAACTTTGATGTTGCCAATACCGAGGTTCTTCTGCGCCATTTCGAAGAGGCCGAGGCTGAATGCGCTGCCATTCTGTCACAAGAGCATGATGATCCTAAAACCGGTAAGCGCATAATCATGGCGCACCCGGCCTATGATCAATGCATCAAAGCCAGTCACATCTTCAACTTGCTGGATGCGCGCGGGGTGATTTCGGTGACTGAAAGACAGGCTTACATTGGTCGCGTGCGGGCGCTGGCAAAGCAATGCGCGGATGCATTTGTTCAAACCGAGGCGGCCGGGTTCCAAGCCTGATGGGCCAATCAGGCCAGCCCCGGCAGCAGTGCTTTGAGGCCATCCGCGATCATACTGATCGCAATGGCCGACAAGATCATACCCATAAAGCGGCTCATGATCACACGCGCGTTGCCCGACAAACGTTCAGCCAACCATGCCGCATTCCAGAAGGTGACCAGCAAAAGGGCAACTACCACCAGGAATACGCCAGCAAAAACAATTGCTTCGGCGGGCTTTTCCACGTGATGAGCGTACAAGATCAAAGTTGTAATGGTTCCGGGCCCAACAAGAATGGGAAAGGCCAGAGGGTAAAAGGCGACGGTTTCCGCTGTGTGGTATTCTTCTTTCTCATCCTCGGTTCCGTGGTGCGACGTACTCTCGTTACCGTTGAGCATGTTGAAACCGATCATCAGAACGACCAGACCGCCCGCGACCCGCAAGTGATCGACCGTTATGCCAAACAAGCCAAGTGCCTGACTGCCGACGGCTGCAAACGCTCCACCCAGGATCAGGCAGTAGAGGGATGTTTTGATCGCAACTATGCGCTGATCAGAGGCGGACAGGTTCTGCGTGACACTCAGAAATACCGGCAGGTTCGTCACTGGATTCATGATGGCAAAAAGCGCGCCGAAAAATCCAACGGCAAGGGTGGTATCCATACGGTTCGCCTCGGGTCGTTCTGTTATGCGCTGAAATGTGGCCTATTTCTGAAAGACTTGAAAGTCCTTGCATGAAGGGAAGCATCGAAAGATGACTGGTAAAATTCTGGCGATCATCCTGCTATTGTCCGCAGCCCTTGCAGGCGCAGGCATGTATTACTTGCAGGTCTACGGGTATTATTACGATGTTGAACCCCGTCCGGGTGAGGATGTTGTCTTGTTGGCTGACGCAGCACAGCCGCCGGTTGCTATTCCTTATTCTTCGTTTCAGGCCATAGACGCAGACAGCTCTCCGATCCGATACCGCGCCTGTTTTGAAACCGATGTCGCGCTGGACGAGTTGCGGGCCACTTATCTGCCAGCAGAAGAGGCAACACCACTGACCGCACCGGGCTGGTTTGACTGTTATGATGCGGTGGGCCTGGCTGACGACCTGAAATCCGGCAAGGCCCAAGCCTTTGTTGGCCAGAAAAATGTGCATTACGGCGTTGATCGCATCGTGGCCATCACCCAGGACGGCAAAGGTTTTATCTGGCACATTCTGAACAATTGCGGCGAAAAGGCCTATGACGGTACGGTGGTCGGAGAGGAGTGCCCCCCGCGCCCCGAGAACTGAGGAACTTGCCTTGGCCGACGCAGTAACAATCCCGGATTTCATAACGGCGACCATGGGTTTTGCTGTCTATCTGCTGGGCGCGCAGATTAACAGCAGGGTTGCGATGCTACGGCAATTCAATATTCCTGAACCCGTTACCGGCGGGCTTCTGGCATCGCTTGTCGTTCTGGCCCTGTATCTGGTGTTCAACCTCGAACTGTCCTTCGAACTGAACACCCGCGATTCCCTACTGGTTCTGTTTTTCGCCGGGATCGGCCTGAATGCGCGGTTTTCTGATTTGATTGCGGGCGGTAAGCCTCTGCTCATTCTCCTGATTTTGACGCTCGTGACGATCATTGCGCAGAACGTGATCGGAGCGGCAGGCGCGTCGTTGTTTGGCTACCCCGCGCAAGCCGGCGTTCTGTTCGGATCCGCTGCGCTGATTGGCGGGCACGGGACCGCGATTGCATGGGCGCCAGAGGTTGCAACGGCAACCGGTTTGGAAGGCGCGACCGAATTGGGCGTTGCGGTTGCGACGTTGGGCCTGGTTCTGGCGGCTTTGGTCGGTGGCCCCATCGCGCGCCTGTTGGTTGAATCGCGCAATCTGACGCCTGATCGACCCGACGAGGAACACACGGTCGGGCTGCCCGATGATGAGCCAAAGCTTTCGGGCATCGACCATATCTCGATCATGCGCGTGCTGCTGCATCTGAATCTTGCGGTCATTTTTGGCTTTATATTGGGCGAGGCCATTGCCGCTGCTGGGCTGAAGCTGCCCTTGTTTGTGCCCTGCCTTCTGATGGGCATCGTGATTTCGAACCTGCGAACGGCCTTGGTGCCGTCCGCCCCACCTGTTGCACGGACGCCCTCGCTGGCTTTGATCTCGGAATTTGCATTGGGTGCGTTTCTGGCGATGTCCCTGATGAGCCTTCAGCTTTGGACAATTGCCGAATTGGGGATGGCGATAGCGGTTATCATGTCGGCGCAGACGCTGTTCACGGTTGTCTTTGTAATTTGGGTGCTGTTTCCGCTTATGGGTTCAAACTACCGCGCGGCGGTGCTGGCTGCGGGTTTTGGGGGCTTTGCTTTGGGGGCCACACCCACTGCAATTGCAAATATGACCGCCGTGACCAAGCGATATGGTCCATCGCCTATTGCCTTTATTGTGCTCCCCCTTGTATCCGCCTTCTTTGTGGATATCGCAAATGCCATCGTCATTCAGACGATCGTCAATTTCTAAGGACCAACAATGCCTGACCTGCTGATCGAACTGTTTTCCGAGGAGATCCCCGCGCGCATGCAGACCCGCGCCGGTGAGGACCTGAAAAAGCGGATCACCGATGGTTTGGTCGAGGCGGGTTTGACCTATGCCGGGGCTGCTGCCCTGACCACGCCGCGCCGTCTGACGCTGGCGGTCGAAGGTCTGCTGGCGGAAAGCCCCACCATTCGTGAAGAGCGCAAAGGCCCCAAGGTCGGCGCGCCGGACAAAGCCATCGAAGGGTTCCTGCGTGGCGCTGGCCTGACCCGCGACCAGCTGGAAGAGCGTGACACACCCAAAGGTGCGGTTTACTTTGCCACCATCGAAAAGGCAGGGCGACCAGCGGCTGATATTGTCGCTGAGGTGCTGGAAGCCACCATCCGCAACTTCCCATGGCCCAAATCCATGCGGTGGGGCAGCGGCCCTTTGCGTTGGGTTCGCCCGTTGCATTCGATCCTGTGCATCCTGAATGATGAGGCAGGCGCGCAAACCGTGCCGCTTGAGGTCGAGGGCATAGCGTCCGGGGACACGACCGCTGGCCACCGTTTCATGGCACCAAACCGGTTTTCGGTAACGTCGTTTGACGATTACGCCGCCCAATTGAAACGCGCATTTGTCGTGCTGTCGCCCGACGAACGGGCCGAGCATATCTGGAACGACGCCCAGAACATGGCCTTTGCCGCCGGTCTTGAAGTGGTGGAAGACAAGGGCCTTCTTGCAGAAGTCGCCGGGCTGGTCGAATGGCCTGTGGTGCTGATGGGGCAGATCGACGAGGAATTCCTCGAATTGCCGCCCGAGGTGCTGCAAACCTCAATGAAGGAACACCAGAAGTTCTTTTCCGTGAAGAACCCCAAAACCGGACGCATCGAGCGCTTTATCACCGTTGCAAACCGCGAAACCGCTGACAATGGCGCGACCATTCTGGCGGGGAACCAGAAGGTGCTGTCGGCCCGTCTGGCCGATGCGAAATTCTTTTGGGAGAATGACCTGCGCGTTGCCAAATCGGACATCGCCCAATGGACCCGCGCACTGGAGAATGTGACCTTCCACAACAAGCTGGGCACCCAGGCCGAGCGCATCGACCGCATCGCCGGACTGGCCCGCGAACTGGCGCAGGTAACCGGGGCAGATGCCGATCAGGCCGAGAAAGCCGCGCGTCTGGCAAAGGCCGATCTGAGTTCCGAGATGGTTTATGAGTTCCCTGAACTTCAGGGTCTTATGGGCCGCTACTATATCGAAGCCGCAGGCGAAGACGCCGCAGTGGCTGCCGTGGCGGAGGAGCACTACTCACCGCTGGGTCCATCGGACGACGTACCAACTGCACCGCTTTCGGTGACCGTGGCGCTGGCTGACAAGCTGGATACGCTGGCTGGGTTCTGGGCGATTGATGAGAAGCCGACCGGTTCGAAAGATCCGTTTGCACTGCGCCGTGCGGCGTTGGGAGTTATTCGTTTGGTGCCGGGTAACGATCTGCGCATCAGTTTAGACCGTTTCTTTGATAGCCAGTTAGTGCGGGCAGAGAACGCCATCAATGAGGCGCTGCCGGATGCAAATGTGCGCGACCTTCTGGAGGAAATTGCAGATCACGGTGTATTTGGCGGGGCTTTTCAGGCTGTCAAAGAAAGAATTGGCGGACCGCCTGCGGCGGCATTTCTTGAGTTAGAGGAAAAGGTTCCTGACGCATCCGATGACCTCCTCTCCTTCTTCCACGATCGTCTGAAGGTCTTTCTCCGCGACGAGGGCATCCGCCACGACATCATCGACGCCTGTATCGCGATGGAGGGGAATGACGACCTCAACCTGCTGGTCAAACGCGCTCGTGCTCTGAACGCAGTGATCGCGACCGAGGATGGCGAGAACCTCGTGCAGGGCTTCAAGCGCGCCAACAACATCCTGACGCAGGCCGAAGAGAAGGATGGCGTCGAATACTCCTATGGTGCGGATGTGAAATTTGCTGAGACGGACAGCGAAAAGGCGCTGTTTGCCGCCTTGGATCAGGCACAGGCGCAGATTGACCCCGCGCTCAAGGCTGAGGATTTCCCGACTGCCATGACCGCCATGGCCGCCCTTCGCGGGCCGGTGGATGCGTTCTTTGAGGATGTGCAGGTCAACACCGACAATGACATCCTGCGCCGCAACCGCCTGAACCTGCTCAGCCAGATCCGCACGGTCTGTTCCAGCGTGGCCGATCTGACCAAGATTGAAGGTTAAATCTCTGGGCGCGCGGCAATTGCGCGCCCAGAACGCCCTTGCGCGAAAGGCGCAAGCGCTTATGCTGCACGCAAACCAAAAGGTGCTGCAGTGCAGAATAATCCGCATACCACGCTCATAACATCCGACGCGCCGGTTACGGCCCATACCCATGGCGGGCGGGCCAAGTGCCTGCAACGTCTGGTCCGTCTTGAATTGCCTGTTCCGCGAACGGTCGCGCTGTCTTTTGACTCTGTGCACCAGATTGCCGAAGGCGAGATCCCGAACCTGGCCGCGATCCTTGAACAGTTTGACCCGGCGACGTTGCTATGTGTTCGGCCCAGCTCTGAGGACCCGGATTGGGGCGGACCCGGGGCAGTTCTGAACATCGGCATGAACGATGCACGCTATGTGGATCTGTCGGAAAACATGGGGGCCGAAGCGGCGGCAGCGCTGTATCTGAGGTTTGTACAAAGTTATGCGATCCACGTTGCACGCCTGGATCCTGATGTATTCGACGATATCGAACTGGACGGAAGCGAGGGCCTGCGCCTTTCGTTGCGGGCCTATGAAGATGAAACCGACGAAGCCTTTCCGCAAGACCGCGGAGAGCAGTTAATCGGCGTGTTACGGTCTATGGCACGGGCGTGGGATGGAACCTCGGCGCGCTTGTTGCGGCAGGCCAAGGGGGCACCGGCGGATGCCGGGCTGGGGCTGGTCATTCAGGAAATGATCCCCGGTGTCGGGCAGGGCGAATGTGGCTCTGGCGTTTTGCAACTGGTCGATTCCACAACCGGGATGCAGCAGATCACCGGTCGTTATCTGAGCCAAAGTCAGGGCCGGGATGCGTTGGGTGAAGATGTTTCCGCGCTGTTTCTGGAAAAAGACCCGCGTGGCCCATCGCTTGAGGAAGTTGCACCCGAAGCCTTTTCTGAACTCAAGCAACAGGCCGCTTTGATGCGCGCAAAACTGCGCGAAGAAATGCAGGTCGAATTCGTTATTCAGAACGGTGACGTGCACATCCTGGATGGCGTGCGCGTACAGCGCAGCGCTCGCGCGGCTATGCGGATTGCGGTGCGTCTGGCGGAGGACGGGATAATCCCGCCGCAAGAGGCGGTCATGCGCGTGGACCCTCATGCGCTGAACGAACTTCTGCACCGGCAGGTGCATCCGGATGCACGACGCGATGTTCTGACAACTGCCATTGGTGCTAGTCCCGGTGCATCGACCGGTAAGATCGTGTTCACCTCAGCTGAGGCGCAGGCAAGTGCCGCGCGTGGCGAAGCCTGTGTTCTGGTGCGTCGCGAAACTTCGCCCGAGGATGTGCGTGGAATGCACGCAGCTGTGGCCGTTCTGACAGAAAAAGGCGGGATGACCAGCCACGCAGCGGTGATCGGGCGCGGACTTGGGTTGCCCTGTATCGTCGGTGCGTCTGACATTCGGTTTCAGACCAAGAAGAAGATGCTGACAGCACCGGATGGTCGCGTCTTTAAAACCGGCGATGTTCTGACCATCGATGGCAGCTCGGGGCAGGTGCTGGCGGGGCAGCCTGCAATGCTCGAGGCGGCGCTCGACGACTGTTTTCAGACGTTGATGGCCTGGGCCGATGCAGAGCGCGACATTGATATTCGTGCCAATGCTGACACACCCGCCGATGCGCAGACTGCCCGGAATTTTGAGGCGCAGGGTATTGGCCTGTGCCGCACCGAACACATGTTCTTTGATCCCGGCCGTCTGATCGTAATGCGCGAGATGATCTTTGCACAAACCTCATCTGGTCGCGCGGCGGTGCTGGAACGATTGTTGCCGATGCAACGCGAGGACTTTGTGCAACTTTTCCGTATCATGGAAGGCAAGCCGGTCTGTATTCGCCTGTTCGACCCGCCGCTGCACGAATTTCTGCCCACGACCCGCAGCGGGCAAAGAGAATTGGCCGAAGCACTTGATCTGCCTGTTTCAGATGTCGAGCGCCGCGTTGCTGCCATGAGCGAATACAACCCAATGCTGGGTCTGCGCGGCGTGCGTCTGGGCGTAACCGTGCCGGAAATCTACGACATGCAGGCGCGCGCGATTTTCGAAGCAACGTTGGAGGCCCGGAAAAACGGGGCGGCAGTTGTGCCCGAGGTCATGATCCCTCTGGTTTCGGCAAAGCGCGAGGTTGAGCTGGTCAAATCCCGCATCGACTCGGTCGCAGCGGCTGTTGCGTCCGAGCAGGGGCAGGAATTCGACTATCGGCTGGGCGTAATGGTTGAAACGCCGCGCGCCTGTCTGCGAGCAGAAGAGATCGCCCCGCAAACGGCGTTTATGAGTTTTGGTACAAACGACCTGACCCAGATGACTTATGGCCTGTCGCGGGATGATGCCGGTCGTTTCATGTCAGCTTATGTGCGGCAGGGCGTCTTTGGCGAAGATCCGTTTCACGTCCTTGACCCGGACGGGGTGGGGGAGTTGTTGAAACTGGGGGCCGAACGCGGGCGCTCTGCAAAACCTGACGTGACCTTGTCTGTGTGTGGCGAACATGGCGGAAACCCCGAATCAATCGCGATTTGCCGGGATCTGGGGTTTGACTACGTGTCGTGCTCTCCGTTCCGGGTTCCGGTCGCTCGGCTGGCTGCCGCTCAACTGGCGATTTCGTCCAGACTTGGGGGTTGACAGAGCACGGTATCCCAAGGATTAGTGGGTTATCTGATCACTCGTGAGCGAATTAAATCTTCGCTACGGGCGGATTTTCACTTGCTTTTTCCGAAAGACTGGACCTTTGCGCTCGATTGCGCTAGATGCCTCGTCGCGCCCGCCGGGGGAGGGTATGGCGCGAGAAGTGCCTGTGCGAGGTTATCTGATGCTACGTTATATACTGGCTGCTGCCACTTTGGCGGCAACCATGCTGCCAAGTGCGTCCTTCGCCGAGAGGGAAGCAACCGAAACCGCAAAGCAAGAGCTTGTGGCCCGTAACGAATTGCCGGGTCAGAGCTTTCGTGACTACTTCAAGCTGTTCCAGCCGCGCAAAGCCGCGCCTGTCCAAGTGAGCTATTCCAAGGATTGGCTTGACCAGCAACCGAAAGCCACCGGTGACGAGAACTGGAAGTGCCTGTCTGAGGCACTGTACTTTGAAGCACGTGGTGAAAGCGTGCGCGGACAGTTCGCCGTGGCCGAGGTTATCCTGAACCGAGTCAAAAGCAGCCGCTTCCCGGACTCACTCTGTGGTGTAATCCGTCAGGGTACGGGTAAAAAATACCAGTGCCAGTTCACATACACATGCGATGGCCGCAAGGAAGTCATCCATGAAAAGAAAGCCTATGAACGCGTGTCAAAAGTGGCCCGTGCGGCGATTGACGGTGTAGCCAGAGAGCTGACCGAAGGGGCGACCCATTATCACACCACCGCAGTGCGCCCGTCCTGGTCGCGCGTTTACAAGCAGACTGCGCGGATTGGTGTGCACATCTTCTATCGCCACAACTATCGGACAGCGAGCAACTGATTGACGCACCCGCGCTGGAAGCTTGATGGCGCGGGGAAAGTTGCAGTCTATATTACGGGCCAGGAGGCCCGTAATGCTTTTTACACGAAGACACATTCTGAAAACGGCTGCTGCAGCCGCGACGCTGCCGCTTGCGGCACGGGCTGCTTTCCCGTCGCTTGAAGCGCGCGAAGCCCGGCAACGTGTTGCGCCCGACGGATTTCCTGACACAACAGTTTGGAGCTTCGATGGCTCTGTCCCCGGAACCACCATAAGAGTCGGGCAGGGCAGACGTGTTCAGCGCAAGCTTGTGAATCAGCTTCCCCAACCGACCTCGGTTCATTGGCACGGAATCCGAATAGAAAACGCCATGGATGGTGTACCCGGTCTGACGCAAGATGCGGTCGAAACGGGAGGTTCCTTTGACTATGACTTCGTCGCCCCTGATGCCGGGACCTATTGGTACCATTCGCATAACAGGTCAATCGAACAGGTTGCGCGGGGCCTTTACGGGCCGCTGATCGTGGAAGAGGCACAAACGCCAGATGTCGATCAGGACCTGATACTGATGCTGGATGATTGGCGGTTAAACCCGGAAACGGCGCAGATAACAGACGATTTCGACAACGGCCATGACCTGAGCCACGCCGGTCGGCTCGGCAATATCGTCACCGTAAACGGGTCGTTTGATCCGGCGTTTTCTGTGCAAAGGCGTGAACGCCTTCGACTGCGCTTGATCAATGCCTCTAACGCCCGGGTTTATGATCTGGATCTCGACGGTCTTTCAGGTTGGATCGCTGCCCTCGACGGCATGCCGCTGGAAACTCCGTTAAAACTGTCAGGATCGTTCCCATTAGCACCTGCACAACGTGCGGATCTGATTGTCGACGTCGTCACCGAAGGTGATACCGCCAGTCTCGTCAGTGTTGAACGGGATGGTGCCTTTGGTCTGGCGCGGTTCGACGTTACAGGCGACGCCGCAAAGGCGCAAAGGCAGAGCGTGTCAGCATTGCCGCCCAATCCTTTGCCGGAAATCAAGAATATGGAAGAGGCACCTTTGCACAGAATGGTTCTGCAGGGCGGCGCGATGCGATGGTTGGAAAGTGCGCGGCTCGGCGAAACCGAGTTGTCAGGCCGTGAGCTGGCACAGTTGGGTCGATTCTGGGCGCTGAACGGCCATGCAGAACGGCCCGATGATCCATTTCTGGATGCCGCTATCGGCAGCCTGCACAGGGTTGAGTTCGTGAATGAAACAGCCTTTCCGCACGCGATGCACTTGCATGGGCATCACTTCCGCTTGGTTCTGGGTGACGGCTCCCTTGGCCCTTGGCGTGACACCGTTCTGGTGGGGCGGGGGCAGACCCGCCAGATTGCGTTGGTTGCGGACAATCCGGGCGACTGGCTGTTGCATTGCCATATGCTGGGACATGCCGCATCCGGCATGATGAGTTGGTTTAGGGTCGCCTGACGCCGCAATCGGCGGTTGGAATGGCGCTTGTTTGAGTGCTATAGGCCCCGGCAAAGCCTATAGTAGGCAATCTTTGTAACGAGCCCGAAAAGGCCTGACCCATGAGTTCTGAAATCCGCCTGGCATTTGCACACCCCTCTGAGAGGTCCGAGGCGACTTCTCCCCGAGGACCGCTGGATCGCATTTCGCTGCGCGATCACATCGTTGAAGTCGAAATCGGTGCCTTTCAGGCCGAACGGGGCACAACCCAACGGATTTGCTTTAACATCGTGGTCGAGGTGCGCCCGCTGACTGCCGATATTGACGACGACGTTGATCGGATCCTGTCCTATGACCGGGTCACCGAAGCCATAGCCTTTGAATTGGCTGCAGAACGCTTGAACCTGCTCGAGACGCTGGCGGAACGCGTGGCGGAACGCATTCTTTTTGAACCTCAGGCCGTAAGGGTCTTTGTTCGCATCGAAAAACTGGATCGCGGTCCGGGGGCTTTGGGTGTTGAAATCGTACGCGGGAAGGACTCGGTCCATCACGAAGTGGTCGAAGAAGAACGCCCGCATCCGCGTCTAGTTTACCTGTCGAACGAAGCCGTTTCCTCAGACAATCTGACCGGTTGGATCGATCAGTTGGAGAACCGCCAGCGCCCGTTGATCCTGTGCGTCGGAGCGTCGGATCTGGACGCGCCCCAAACTGGCCACGCGATGACGCAGCGCCGTATCGATTTGCTGGCCATTGAACAGAATGCATGGGTTCTGGCGGCACGAGATCACCGCTGCGTGGTGGTTTCGACCCGGACGGAACTGGATTGGGCGATGAAGAACGGACAGATATCTGTTTGGGCCCCGTCCAAGATTGTGTTGGATGCGGTTGACGGTCCTTCTGCTGCGCCATCTGATGCTGTGGCCCTTGCTGCCTGGTTCGCAGCAACCTTTGAAGCCAGCGAAATGCTGGTGATCGGCGGCGCATTGCCAAAAGAACCCAAAACGCCCTTGCGCGCGGTTGCCGTGGATCAGGCTCAGCTGTGAGCACCTATTACAGACCACTGGTTCAGCATGGCCCTGTACGCCCTGTAGGCGCCGTGCCGCTGGCGGGTCAACCGCTTTGGTTCACCCATGTTGAAGCCTTGCGGCGCGGGGCGGACCCTGAGGTTATTGCGGTATCAGAGGTTCCGTCTGACTATCTGGGCCGTTTGACCCAAGCGCGGGCAAACATTGCGGGCTTGGACATGCAGGTGCCGCATATCATGGGCATTCTGAATGCCACGCCGGACAGTTTCTCGGATGGAGGCGTCCACAGCTCGGCAGAAGCCGCGCGTACGGCCGCCGCAGATATGGTCGCGCAAGGGGCCACGATTTTGGATATTGGTGGGGAATCTACCCGCCCCGGCGCTGATTTTGTGCCAGCTGACACAGAAATCGCCCGCACACGCCCTGTGATCGAGGCGATCCGGGCTGAAACGGATGCTCTGATCTCGATCGACACGCGCAAGGCCAATGTGGCCAAAGCTGCCTGCAATGCCGGGGCCGGGTTGGTGAACGATGTTTCAGGCTTTACCTTTGATCCAGATCTGGCACCGTTTTGTGCAGCACAGGGCGCCCCGGTTTGTGTCATGCACATGCAGGGCGATCCGGCCACGATGCAGGACAATCCGCATTACGACGATGTTTTGCTGGATGTGTACGACTTTCTGGAAAACCAGATTGCACTGCTGGAAAATTTGGGTCTCAGCCGCGATCTGATCATTATTGATCCCGGCATCGGCTTCGGCAAGACCGAGGATCACAATCTGACCCTGCTGCGCAATCTCAGCCTTTTTCACGGTTTGGGCTGCCCGATCCTGCTGGGCGTGTCGCGCAAAGGTTTCATTGGTTCGATCGGGCAAGAGCCACGCAAGACTGCGCGCGCGCCGGGATCAATTGCCGTGGCGCTGGCAGGATTGTCTCAGGGCGTGCAAATCGTTCGCGTGCACGACGTGGCCGAGACCTCTCAGGCCTTGCGCCTATGGGCTGCTGTCCGGTAATCCGGTCTCACGACAAATCACGGAGTGACACGTATGCGCAAGCTGTTCGGAACCGACGGGGTGCGGGGCACCGCCAACACGCATCCGATGACGGCGGAAATGGCCTTGCGCATCGGGGCTGCGGTTGGGCGGTACTTTCGCCGTGACGCAACCGGTGTGCACCGGGTTGTCATCGGTAAGGATACACGTCTGTCCGGTTACATGCTGGAAAACGCGCTGACGGCTGGTCTGACCTCGACGGGTATGAATGTGCTGCTTCTGGGGCCCGTACCAACGCCTGCCGTTGGTCTCATGACGCGGTCCATGCGCGCTGACTTGGGGGTCATGATCTCGGCCAGCCATAATCCGGCAGAAGACAATGGCATCAAGTTTTTTGGACCCGATGGCTATAAGCTGTCGGATCAGGCCGAGATCGAGATCGAACGGTTGATCGACGAAGGCGTCCAGCCTGCTCAGGCACGAAATATCGGCCGGGCGCGTCGTGTCGATGATGCGCGGTTCCGCTATGGTGAGCGTGTGAAATCCTCCTTGCCGCGCGACGTCAGTTTGGATGGTCTGAAAGTGGTCATCGATTGCGCAAACGGCGCGGCCCACCGCACTGCGCCCGAGGTTTTGTGGGAACTGGGCGCTGATGTCATTCCGGTCGGTGTCGCGCCCAACGGCAAGAACATCAACCTCAATTGCGGATCCACAAAACCGCAACTGGCCGCAGAAACGGTTGTGGCCCACGGTGCAGATGTTGGCATCTGTCTGGATGGCGATGCGGACCGGGTTGTTGTGGTCGACGAAACCGGTCAAGTGGCTGACGGTGATCAGCTTATGGCGTTGCTTGCGACGGCATGGAAGAGGTCGGATCAGTTGAAGGGCGATGCTCTGGTGGCGACGGTAATGTCCAATCTGGGGCTAGAACGCCATCTGTCAGGGCAAGGGTTGCGTCTGGAGCGCACAGCTGTTGGCGACCGCTATGTGGTCGAGCGGATGCGGGAAGGTGGGTTCAACTTGGGTGGCGAACAATCCGGCCATATCGTGATGAGCGATTATGCCACCACTGGTGACGGGCTTATGGCGGGCCTGCATTTTCTGGCTGAAATGGTTTTGTCGGGGCGCAAGGCTTCGGATTTGTCGAAACAGTTTGAAACGGTGCCGCAGTTGCTGAAAAACGTGCGCTATACCAGCGGGCAAACTCCGCTAGAGGTTCAGAGTGTTCAGGCCGCCATCGCAGATGCCGAAGCGCGGCTGAACGGGCAGGGTCGGCTGCTGATCCGCAAATCCGGGACCGAACCGCTGATCCGCGTCATGGCCGAGTGCGAAGACGACGGGTTGCTGACTCAAGTTGTCGATAGCATCGTAGCCGAGGTTGAAGCCGCCACGGCTTAATGCCCGAACAGAACCTTGCGCAGGCTGAACCATTGGCTGATCGCCATGCCGGTCAGGATCAGGCCCAAGGCAATGTAAAAGCGCAGGGGCAGGGCCTCGGACAGGATCCATGCGCCGAACACCATCGACCAAATCGGTACTTGATAATTCACCAATGTCAGGAAAACCGATCCGGCGCTGCGGGTGATTGAAACGCGCAGAAGGGTGGCAAAAGCGGTTGGGACCAATCCCAACACAATCAAGGCGATTGTCGGGCGTGGTCCTTGCCACGTCGGCAGACCTTCGGTGAGCAGCATGATCGGTAACAGAAGTATGGCCCCGACCACCAGTGTCAGGGCCGCCAGCACTACGGGATCGACCGGGGGGCAGCGCCGGGTCATCACAGAAGAACTGGCGTAACACAGTGCCGCAGTGATACAGGCCAATTGTGCCAACGGTTCCGCCCCTTGACCCAACTTTGCAAGGCCGGGGCCGATCAGAACCAATGCGCCTGAGAACCCAAGGCACACCCCCAGAAAGCGGCGCAGGTTCAGCGGTTCATCCGAGAAGAAATGCGCAAGCGGCAGCACCATCAACGGGATTGCGGCCATGGATAGACCTGCAAATGCCGAGGGCACAAATTGCTGTCCCCAACTCAGCAACATGAAAGGAACGGCTGTGGACAAGACACCGATTAGCACAATCGAAGTGCTGAGCGCTGGTGTCAGAACTGGCAGTTTGCGACCGGTCGCCCACATCAAAAGCAGCAGGGTCACAGCGCCCAGCGTCGTCCGAGAGGTCGCAACTGTGATCGGGCCATAGCCTTCAAGCGCCATGGCAACGACCATGAATGTCGCGCCCCAGATAAGGCCCAGCGTAAAAACGCCGCTCCAGTCCTGTTTTGTTGGCTGTGGCACCATTTGTTCGTCCTGCTGCGGCTGCGTGAAACGGAAAAAAGGTTAATCTGACCGGGTGTTTATGTGCCGCGCCGCTTTTTTGTGCAAACGAAAAAGGGCGACCACCGGGGCCGCCCTTGTGCTGACAGAGGTCAGACTTAGTTCTTTTCTTTGTCGACCATTTTGCCGGCCGAAATCCACGGCATCATGCCGCGCAGTTTCGCACCGGTTTCTTCGATCATGTGCTCGTCATTGGCGCGGCGCGACGCTTTGATGGTCGGCTGGCCAACAGCGTTTTCCAGCATGAAGTCGCGAACGAATTTACCCTGCTGGATGTCGTTCAGAACCTCTTTCATGCGCGCTTTGGTTTCGTCGTATTTCAGGATACGCGGGCCGGTGACATACTGGCCGTATTCGGCGGTGTTCGAGATCGAGTAATCCATGTTGGCGATGCCGCCTTCGTAGATCAGGTCAACAATCAGCTTCACTTCGTGCAGACACTCAAAATAGGCCATTTCCGGCGCATAGCCGGCCTCGACCAGAGTTTCAAAGCCGCAGCGGATCAGTTCGACCAAACCACCGCACAGAACGGCTTGTTCACCAAACAGGTCGGTTTCGCATTCTTCGCGGAAGTTGGTTTCGATGATGCCCGAGCGACCGCCGCCAATTGCCGAGCAATAGGACAAGCCGATTTCCAGCGCTTTGCCTGTCGCGTCATTGTCAACGGCGACCAGGCAGGGCACGCCGCCGCCTTTGGTGTATTCGCCACGTACGGTGTGGCCGGGGCCTTTGGGGGCCATCATGATGACGTCGACGCCGTCTTTCGGCTCGATCAGGCCGAAGTGGACGTTCAAGCCGTGAGCGAACGCGATCGCAGCACCCGGCTTGATGTTGTCGTGGACGTATTTCTTGTAGGTTTCAGCCTGCAGCTCGTCGGGCATGGTGAACATGATGACATCACACCAGGCTGCCGCTTCGGCGATGCCCATGACTTCCAGACCTTCCGCTTCGGCTTTCTTGGCCGAAGGCGAGCCTTCGCGCAGGGCGATGACCAGGTTCTTGGCACCCGAGTCACGCAGGTTCAGCGCGTGGGCGTGACCTTGCGAGCCATAGCCCAGGATGGCCACTTTTTTGTCTTTGATCAGGTTGATATCGCAATCGCGATCGTAATAGACGCGCATTTCGCCGGTCCTTTCAGGTTAGATTGCGGCGGTTTTACATGCCTGATCGTGTGTTGGCGATAGCGTTGGGCTTGAGTATTTGAGAAAAAGGTGAAGAATAATTCGCCAATAGTGACAAAAGTAAAAAAATCATGCTTGATGACATTGACCGGCGTATCTTACGCCACTTTCAGGCCGCGCCTAGCCTGACAACATCGGAATTGGCTGATCTGTGCCGGATCAGCGCCGGGGTCTGTTGGCGGCGGATCGAAAAGATGCAGGCGGCCGGGATCATCCAGGGACAAGAGGCCGTGATTGACTGGACTGCCATGGGTTATGCGGTCGAGGTTTCGCTTCGGATCACGCTGGACAAGACACAGGCGCGGGCCTTTGACGAGTTTACCGAGGCCGCGCGCGATGTGGCCGAGGTGGTTGAGATCCAGACCTTTCTGGGACGCGTGGATGTACGCCTTTCGGTCATTGCCAAGGACATGAACCACTACCAACAGCTGTATCGCGACCGGATTCTGACCTTACCCCATATTGCCGACATCGAAGCGCTGATGCATATCGCGCGGGTCAAACGGGATGAGGTGCTGCCGGTATGATCGAGTTGGACGAAGTTGACCGCCGCTTGCTGCGCGCTCTGCAGCAGGACGCGACACAAAGCGCGGGTGCTTTGGGGCGCAGGTTTGGATTGTCTCAACCCGCCACCTGGCGGCGTATACGCCGGTTAGAAGAAGCAGGGATCATCAAGGGGCGGCGTTTGCGCCTGAACGCCGAGGCGCTTGGCTTTGGGGTAACGGTGTTTCTGGGTGTGAAACTCGGGCGAAAAGGTCAGATCAGCCTTGAGGACTTTGAGCGCGCCGTAAGTGCCATTCCCGAGGTGCAGACTGTCGAGCATGTTCTGGGCTTATATGATTATCGCCTGCGCGTTGCCGCACGGGATCTATCTGATTTTGAACGTGTGTTGCGGCGCCGGATCATGACCTTACCCGGTGCAGGGGATGTCGAGGCAAACGTTTTGCTGAGCGAAGAACGCTTGCCCGGACCGCTTGGTTGAGATGCCTCAGTATTTTGTACGGACGCAATACCCCGGATGGTGGGTCATACGGGCGAACGTCAAAGGTTTATCCTCTTTCCACGTGGTGCGTTCCATCTGAATCATGGAGGTGCCCGTTGTGGTGCCCATAAACTCTGCCAGTTTTGCGTCGGCCGAGATCGCGCAGAAGGCGATTTCGGCCTCGGTGAATGGGGCTGCGTGCAGTAGCCATTCATGCGGCCCGTGTCCGCTCAGGTCAGCGGTTTCCACATCCGGGACCGCGTCGATATTGATCCAGCGCTCTTCCAACTGAAACGGTCGGTTGTCCGCGTAGTGCATACATGTGACATGCAGAACGCGCATGTCATTGGGCAAATCCAATTGCGAAGCTAACCAGCCGGGGCTTTCCACGACGTTGCGCTCGACTAAAGCATAGCGATAGGTCGCGTTTTGGCTTTCAACCATTTGACGGGCCAGAGAAAACTCAAGCTTGGCGTGTTTGCTTGGTTCTTTCTTGACCCGCGTTCCGCTTTTGCGTTTGCGCTCAACAAAACCCTGTTCGGCCAATTCCCTTAGGGCGCGGTTCACAGTGGCACGCGCGCAATTGAACTCTTCGGCCAATTGCGTTTCGGTTGGTAAAAGCGATCCTTGTGGCCAGACGCGGCTTTCAATACGCCGTTTAACTTCGTCTCGAACGGACTGGAAGCTTATCCGCTTTTGTATAGTCACGGGTGGAATTATCCCTTCAAGTATAAAGTGTGTGCATCTGTTCAGAAGCAAGCAGAAGTGTAAAGGGGAAGGTGACACTACTTGGCGTCATTTATGGGTGTTTCAGCAGGATCTGGCGCAGCATTTGTGATTAAGCGCAGCATGCCGTTGCGTCACCTTTTTTGTCGCGAAAGTGCTTTACGGAGGCTGGCAAAGAGATCAGGTTCTCGAAAACGTTTTTGGAAAGGATGAGGAATGCCAGCGTTATTGGATACCGTTGACCCGAACGGGCTTGAAGAGTTTTCGGTGGTGTTCACCGACCGCTCGCTGAACCACATGTCGCAGAAATTCCAACAGGTCATGCGGGACATCTCGGACATGTTGAAAGAGGTGTATAACGCTGAAGGCATCGCTGTCATTCCCGGCGGTGGCACCTATGCTATGGAGGCCGTAGCCCGTCAGTTTGCGCGGGGGGCGGATGTTTTGGTGGTTCGGAACGGGTGGTTCTCGTACCGGTGGAGCCAGATCATCGAAAGCGGATCCCTGACGCAAAGCGCTACAGTTATGAAGGCCCGTCAGACAGGCAACTCCAGCCCGTCGCCCTTTGCGCCAGCCCCCATTGAAGAGGTTGTCGAAGCCATTCGGTCGCAAAAACCGGGCGTCGTGTTTGCCCCGCATGTTGAAACATCTGCCGGTGTGATTTTGCCTGATGATTATGTGACCGCTTTGGCAGCGGCCGCGCATGAGGTTGGTGCGCTGATGGTGTTGGATTGTATCGCATCTGGGTGCGCTTGGGTGGATATGCGGGCGACAGGCGTCGATGTTCTGATTTCTGCCCCCCAGAAAGGGTGGAGCGCATCGCCTTGTGCTGGCCTTGTCATGCTATCCGAGCGGGGCGAAGCTCGTTTACAGGAAACAGACTCCGACAGTTTTGCAGTGGATCTGAAAAAGTGGCGTCAGATCATGCAGGCCTATGAAAATGGCGGTCATGCTTATCACGCAACGATGCCGACCGACGCGTTGTTGGCCTTCCGCGATACCATGGCAGAGACCAAAGATTACGGGTTCGAGAAACTGCGTGAGGCGCAATGGGCTCTGGGTGACGGTGTGCGGTCCATGTTGAAGGACAAAGGCATCGTTTCAGTAGCTGCAGATGGTTTTGGCGCGCCCGGCGTTGTCGTCAGCTATACTTCGGACCCCGACATTCAGAACGGCAAGAAATTTGCGGCGTTGGGGATGCAGATTGCTGCTGGCGTGCCCCTGCAATGTGATGAGCCCGAAGGGTTCAGCACCTTCCGTCTGGGTCTGTTCGGGCTGGACAAACTCTACGATGTGGATGGGACCATCGCGCGTTTGAAACGGGTGCTGGATCAGGTTCTGTAAACTGACCGGGCCTTAGCGAACGCCAAGGCCCATCTGCATCAATGTCTTGCGTACGGGCGGCAGGGAATAGAGCGCGCTCAACCCCATGGCCCGTGCATCGCGCAACGGACGCGCCTCAATCATCGAGGCGCGGTTCAACAGGTCGATGCCCTTGACGCGCATTTCGACCTCGGTATGGCGGGCCTTGTGATAAGCGTCCAGCATCTGAGCGTCACCCAGCCCTTCGGGGCGGGCTTGCGCCAGATCCAGCAGGCAGCGCAGATCACCCAAAGACATGTTCAACCCCTGAGCGCCAATCGGCGGCACAACATGCGCGGCCTCGGCCATCAGGGCAATGCGTTCGCCAGACAATCGTTCCGCTGACTGGCTGATGATCGGCCAGATCGTCCGGCGCGACGCCAGCTTCAATGGGCCAAACAACCCGCAGGAGCGTTCGGTCATTGCGGCCTCAAATGCTTCAGGCTCGAGGTTCAGAAGGTCGATGGCCTTCGGACCACGCTCCATCCAGACAATGGCTGAGGAGGGCTGTCCTTGCCAATCGGGTAAGGGGACCAGCGTGAACGGCCCACCGAATCTGTGAATTTCAGTCGAGACGTTGTCGTGTGGAATGGGGTGGGTCACCGCAAAAGCCAGTGCTTTTTGCCCGTACCGTGTTGTGTGAACCGATATTCCTGCGGCTTCGCGCATGGGTGAATTGCGGCCATCAGCTGCAAGCACCAGTTTACACCGGACGCGGCTGCCATCGCTCAGCCCAACGCGGGCTTCGGCGGTGCGGGTGAACAGGCTGGTCGTACCGGTGCCGGGGCGGAAATCGACATTGGGAAGGTCTGCCAGTCGCGCCACCATTTCCCGGCGCAGAAGCCAGTTGGGCAAGTTCCAGCCAAAGGGCTGATCGGAAATGTCGGCGGCATTGAAATCGCGTACAACTCGCGGTTCGGGCACGTCTCCGCCTGCGTCTACGATACGCATGATTTGCAAAGGCGCTGCATGGGCGTCCAGGCGCCCCCAAAGCCCGCATTGTTCGAGCAATCCGTGCGCAGGCTGAAGAAAGGCAGTGGTGCGCAGGTCCGATCCGTCCACATCCCGCTCAGTGATCGGTGGGGTCGGGTCCACGCAGATCACATCAAAGCCTGCTGTTCCGAAAACCGCTGCTGCGGTCAGGCCGGCGATGCCGCCGCCGGAAATCAGGATGTCACAGCTGTCAGTCATGGCGCCTCTCATCGGTTTGGGCAGAACCTAGTTCGGTTCGACCCCAAGCGCCAAGTGACATCCTGTCCCGTGCCTCAGCCCCGCGAAATCAGGACGAGAATCAAAAACATCACCGGCACCATCATCAGGGCAGGAATGAAGAGACCGGGCAGGCCGAACAACATGATGGAACAGCCCCACATGCTGAAAATCGCACCGGCGGTGTAATACAGATCTTCGGCCTTGCCATTGACCGCATCACGGGCCAGCCATCCGAATACGGGGATTGCAAAGAAAAGGCGCGGCCAAATCGGCAGGCGGCCGGTCATCTCGATCGCGGTCATTTCGGTCTCCATCTGTTCGTCGCTGACGTGCATATAGGGGCGAGGATGCAGGTGCAGAATGTGCGGATCGTCGCAGTGTGACAGCCTATCGCAGGCGGGCCAGAAACGCCGTCAAATCGTCCGTGTGATGGTGGATGTGATCGGCGTCATGCGGGTCAGGTGCCACGTGCACAGTCCGCATTCCCATCTCGTGCGGAGCCGCCAGATTGCGCGGATCATCCTCGAACATGGCGGCTTGTTCAGCCAGAATCCCATCCTGCGCAAAGATCGCTTCAAAGGCTGCTTTTTCGGGCTTCGGCCGATAGCCTGCATGTTCCACGCCATAGATTGCATCGAACAGTCCGGAAAGGCCGCGCGCCTCAAGCACCCGTTCGGCGTAAGGAGCGCTGCCGTTGGTATAGACAATACGTCGCCCGGGCAGGGCGCGAATGTGGTCGGCCAAGGCCGCATCCGGGTCCATATGGCTCATGTCCACCTGATGGACTGCGTGCAGATACGGGTCCGGGTCCAGATCATGTTCGGCCATCAATCCGGCCAGCGTGGTGCCGTATTCGCGCCAGTAATGCGCCCGTAAACGGTCCGCTTCGGCCTGCTCTACACCTATCGCCCGCATGACATAATCCGTCATCAGAACTTCGATCTGATCGAACAGACGCATGTGTGGCGGGTACAGGGTGTTGTCCAGATCGAACACCCACTGTGTGACATGAGAAAAAGCCGGTTTGACCATAAGCAGGGTGTAGGGCGCGGGCGCGATGATTTCAATGCTCTACTTGATCGTTCCCCCTTTGGACGGATAGACATGTCCGAACGAGGAGATAATGAACCCCATGAGCCAGACCCGACCCCCCACCAAGGATGCCTATAGCCTGATACTCGAAGCTATCGATGTGGGTGTCTACAAGCCCGGTGATCGTCTGGTGGAAAGCGAGCTGGCCGAACGGTTCGGAGTGTCACGCACGCCGATCCGCGAAGCGCTGCAACGGCTTGAGACCCAGTCCCTGCTGGAGCGGGACGGTCGGTCGCTGATCGTGGCGTCGCTGGATCATAACCAGATGGCCGAGCTTTACATCGTGCGTCGGGAACTGGAGGGGTTGGCTGCAAGCCTTGCGGCCAAACATGCGACCGAAGAAGAGATCAAAGTTCTGCAAGAGATGGTCATCGAAGATGACAAGCTGGTTGATGACCCATCAGCCTTGTCGCGCGCGAACCGGCGCTTTCATGAGCAGATCCATCTGGCATCTCATAACCGCTATCTGGTGCAGCAACTTGATCTTGTGCACCGAACAATGGCCCTGATGGCAACGACCTCATTGGCGGTGCAAGGGCGTGGCGAAATCGCCCAAAGTGAGCATAAGGGCATTGTCGAAGCCATTGCCGCAAGGGATGAAGAGGCAGCGGCGCGAGCGCTGAAGGATCATATCTCGATCGCGTTTATGACGCGACTGAAACAGGATGCAAGCCTGCGCGACAAATAAGTATCAGGCCAGCGGCTGATCTTCGCTGGCTTGCCCATGTTGGGTTTTGTCCCAGAAGAAGGGATTGGTTACCAGTTCCCACAAAGCTTTGTAGGCGGCAACCACCCCCAACGGGTAGTACAGAGCCATGGTTGGAACCCAGGGCAACAAAAAACGCCGTTCACGCGCCCAGACGGCAAGACATCCGACGCAAACACTCAGCGCTTCGGTTGTCAAAAACAGAATTATAAGTGCGGTAGCTACCAGTTGTGGAACAACTTGCGCCATTGGATTAACCAAACCCAGCGTCGACAGCCAGAAAAGCCACAACACAGGGGCCAGTAAGAATTGCCCCAACGTGCCCAGAAAAAACGCCTGAAACCCTAGAAACTGCGCGACACCCAGATCGCGCAGCAGTTTCTTAGGGGATCGCATGTGCACAAGATACGTCACCATGAAACCTTTGAGCCAGCGTGAACGCTGCTTTACCCAAGGCCAGGCGCGAAAATTTGCTTCTTCATAAGTTGTGGTGTCCACCAGTTCGGTCCGGTATCCGGCCCGGCACAGCCGCACGCCAAGATCGGCATCTTCGGTCACGTTGTGGGCATCCCAGCCGCCCAATTTCAACAGCTTGTCTCGACGAAAGAAAAAGGTGGTCCCGCCCAGTGGAACGACAAGTCCCATACGCGCTATTCCCGGCAGGATGATGCGAAACCAACTGTTGTATTCGATAGTGAAGCAGCGAGAGCGCCAGTTTGTGCGCGGGTTGTAGTAATCAAGGCTGCCCTGAAGACACACGACCTGCGGAGCGGCCTGCGTGAAATGCGCGACCACCCGTTCGATCTGATCCGGTTGCGGCGCGTCTTCGGCATCCCAGACGCCAACAAAGTCGCCTCGGCAAAAGTCCAAAGCATAGTTCATGGCACGTGGTTTGGTGGTCAGCCCGCCCAATTCGGGCACCTCGACGATCCGCATCCAACTGGGCAGATCCACTTGCGCCAGAGTTGCGCGCGTGACTTCGTCTTTTTCTTCCAGGACCAAGATGACGTCCAGAAGCGCCTTGGGGTAGGTCAGTCGTTTGAGCCGTTGGACAAGCGCATCGGCAATCTCGCGCTCTTTGTACAGTGGCACCATGATTGACACGCAGGGCTGTCGTAACGGGATGGCTGCATCAGACGCTTCTGGCTTTTTTTGAAAGGAATGACGCAGATAGGTCAAAGCCCCAGCGGTGCGAAGAACAGCGAATAGAACCAAGGTTCCCACAGCTGCGGTCAGCAGAACAGCCAACCCTAACTGCGGGAAAGTGGCGAACAGAACAACAATACCAAGGGCAGTCAGGCTTGGCGCAATGCGCGACCCGACCGTCCAGTTGCGGCAGCTCTGTTCGGCGTCGACCCGTGTCTCCGCAGCTTCGGCCAAAGGGCGCGAAAACTGCCGGGCAATTGTGCGGTCGATCTGATCAGAGGCCGCAAGCACGGGAATAATCGTGTAATCGCAGTCCTGCATTTCGTGAGTAACATCTGGAAACCGATCCGGACGGGCAGTCGCAACCAACAGAAGCGGGCCAACGCGCATCCACGGTATAACGTTGTGTTTCAACCAAAAACCTACCGGTTTCAGGTCGCACAGCCCCGGCATGGGCGGGATCTGTTCCAAGTCCGCAATCTGCCAACCAGACTGGACAGACAAGGCGTGCAGGACGTCTTGCCGGGTGGCAAACCCTTCACCCACCAAAATTTCACCCAAAGGCGCATTTTGCTGGGATTGCAAATACAAGGCGTGGTCAAGTTCCGACTGCGTCAGAGTTCCGGATTCTACCAGACAGGTGCCCAGCGGTTTTCGAAATCCGGGGGCCGGGATCGGAGACGCGGTTGTGAAATTTTGCAGATTAAGCTCAACCATAAAAAGAACCCTGGCACAGTTACCCGTGCTCAGGGTTGTTCAATCAAGGTTAACGTGCCGTTAACACTGCACAGTTTGAGTGTTATGCGCTTTGCTTTTTCTTTTCCATGGCGTCGGCGAAGCGCTCAAACAGATAGAAACTGTCCTGAGGTCCCGGGGATGCTTCCGGGTGATACTGAACCGAATAAACAGGCCGGTCTGTCATGCGGATACCGCAGTTCGAGCCGTCAAACAGCGACCGGTGGGTCTCTACAACGCCGTCTGGCAGGGACTGAGCATCAACTGCAAAGCCGTGGTTCATTGATGTGATCTCAACTTTACCGGTGTCCAGATCCTTGACCGGATGGTTCGCACCATGGTGGCCGTGGTTCATCTTGACCGTCTGGCCGCCCAAGGCCAGCGCTAGCATCTGGTGGCCAAGGCAGATGCCGAATACAGGCAGATCGGTGGTGTCCAGAATCTCTTTGATCATCGGTACGGCGTATTCCCCGGTCGCCGCCGGATCACCGGGACCGTTCGAAAGGAACACACCATCAGGCTGGTGGGCCAGCACTTCGGCAGCAGTTGCCGTTGCAGGTAGAACCGTCACATCACATCCCGCAGACGCAAGGCAGCGCAGAATGTTGCGTTTCGCACCGTAATCGACGGCCACAACCTTGTGCGCAGGGGCTTCTTGACGCGTGTACCCGTCAGGCCAGGCCCAACGCATTTCGTCCCAGCGATAGCTTTGGGCACAGGTTACGTCCTTGGCAAGGTCCATGCCCTCCAGGCCGGCAAATCCACGTGCGGCTGCCACCAGCGCTTCGATGTCAAAATTGCCCTCGGGGTCATGGGCTAGAGCGACATGAGGTGCGCCTTGTTGGCGGATGGCACGCGTCAGGCGACGGGTATCGACGCCGCCGATGGCGATGCGACCGCGACGGGCCAGCCAGCCTTTAAGCTCTTCGGCCGAACGCCAGTTCGAAGGCTCGGTCGGGTCCCATTTAACGACCATGCCTGCAGCAACCGGATCATTGGTTTCGTCATCTTCAGGGTTCACGCCGACATTGCCGATATGCGGGAAGGTGAATGTCACGATCTGACCGGCATAAGATGGGTCGGTCATGATTTCCTGATATCCGGTCATGGCTGTGTTAAAGCACAACTCGGCCACTGTTTGTCCGGTGGCACCAAAGCCTATGCCGTAAAACAATGTCCCATCGGCCAATGCCAGACATGCGGTGGGCTTGGACGGGGCGTTCTGGGCCATGGCGCGACTCTCCTGCAAGGTAAACCGGCGCATACCTAAGGGGGTTGGGCGCTTGGGTCAAGTCTGTTCAAATTTTTGGCTATTGTTGTTTTTCAATGACTTAGGGGTATTCACTCCCTGTTGTGTCAGGCTTTTTGTTTAGATATGGTCGGGGTTCCGTTGTCATGGGGATGGACAAACCAAATGGACATGCGATCACGGGTGAATGCCGCCCTGAAGCAAGCAATGAAGGACAAAGCAGCCGAGCGTCTGTCGACGTTGCGGTTGATCAACGCGGCCATCAAGGACCGCGATATCGCGGCGCGCGCCTTGGACAACGAAGAAGTCAAAGGCTGCGGTGACGCTGAGGTGCTTGAAATCCTTGGTAAAATGACCAAGCAACGCAAAGAAAGCGCGCGTGCCTATGAAGAAGGCGGCCGTTTGGATCTGGCCGAACGCGAGATGCAGGAAGTTGCGGTCATCGAGGAATTTCTGCCCAAGCAGCTGGATGATGACGAGGTGTCAAAGGCGATTCAGACTGCGATCACCGCAACCGGGGCCGGATCCATCCGAGACATGGGCAAAGTCATGGGCGAATTGAAGACTCGTTACACCGGACAGATGGATTTTGGCAAAGTTGGCCCGATGGTCAAAGATCACCTCTGCGCCGCATCAAACGGCAACTGCTGAGACAAAAAATGAACGATGACCTACTGCGCGACCGGTTCGCGCAGTCTCGTGCTTAGTTCGTCATAAAGCGTGATCCGCTCATCTTCGGATAAAAACGAACCGATCTCGACCTCGCGCCCTTCACCAACAAGCGTGACATAGTGGGGGACGGGTCCACCTTTCTCGTGCATTTCCGTCCTTGCCCAAAAGCGGTTGCAGGACCATTCCTGCTGGTCTTTGCCGGGTGTGTAATGCACCAGATGCGCTTGCGTATCAGACAGCGTCAAAACCTCGAAAACGCTGCGTGCGCGATAGTTGGTCTGAATGGCCAGCCAAAGGCCAAACACCGTGATCAGAAGAAAGGGTAACAGCCCCCACAGAACCACGGACCCCAGCATGGCCAGCAAGGGGATCAGGCCAAACAGGAACACCGAAAGTATAGTGATCATAGCTCCGCGTGGAGGCAAAGAGTTGTGCGGCCACAGGCGCAGTTCTTGTTCCGTTTCGGACGTCTGATTCCATGTATACGGCATATCGCGAACATAGCGCAGGACGGTCTTGTGTCGACGGGTTTTGATCAGATGACGTGCCCGACACGCGCCCAGGACAAGGCATCGTCCAAACGGTCGTCTCCCCAGAACACTTCTTGCCGGACAACAAAGCTTGGAGCGCCAAATACACCCAATTTCACGGCCGTTTCAGTTTCAGCCTCAAGCGTTGCAATCACGTCCGCGCTGCGGGCTCGTCCCAGCGCCAGGCGTGGATCTTGCTGACAGCGCAACAAGGCCTCGGACAGGGCGCTTTCGCTTCCGGCTTCGATACCTTCCTCGAACCAGATGCGGTACAAAGCCTGGGTAAAGGATTTGCCCCATCCTTCTTTCATTCCCAGAACGGCGACCTGATTGGCCAAAGCCAAGTCTGAGACCGGGTAGGGCGCGGGCAGTTTGGCATGAATGTGGTACTTGGCGCAGCGCCGCTCAATGTCGCGCCACATATAGGCTGATTTCACGGGTTTGCCTGCAAAGGGAACGTTTTGCTGGGCCGACATGACCGTGCGCACGTTGAAGGGACGCCAGTTTACGGTGGCGTCGTGTTCGGCACACCACTCATCCAAACGCATCACGGTGAGGTAGGTATAGGTGCTGCCGATGGAGTACCAAAAGTCGATTTCAGGCATAGACGACCCTCCGGCTGTCTTGCCCGCATATGATACCCGATTTTGCTGCAATTGGCGAACGTTAGGCACGCGCAAAGAAAAACCCCGCCACTTGGGCGGGGTTTCTTTGGATCATGTTGGGGTTAGTGCGCGTGGCCCTTGTCCCAGTCTTCCTGCTTGGGCAGCTGCTCGAACGTGTGTTCGGGCGGCGGCGAGGGCAGGGTCCATTCCAGTGTGTCGGCGTATTCGTTCCACGGGTTCGGACGCGTCTCTTTCGCGCCACGGAACAGGGCGTAGAACACAATGCCGAAGAACAGCAGGAACGAGGCGAACGAGATGAACGCACCAATCGACGATACGAAGTTCCACTGGGCGAATGCCTCGGGGTAGTCGATGTAGCGGCGCGGCATGCCTTGACGGCCCAGGAAGTGCTGCGGGAAGAAGGTCAGGTTGGCGCCAATGAAGAACATCCAGAAGTGAACCTTGCCCCAGAACTCGGAATACTGACGGCCTGTCATCTTCGAGAAGTAGAAGTACACGCCAGCGAAGATCGCAAAGACGGCACCCAAGCTCATCACGTAGTGGAAGTGCGCCACGACGTAGTAGGTGTCGTGATAGGCACGGTCGACACCAGCCTGCGACAGAACCACACCGGTCACACCACCAACGGTGAACAGGAACAGGAAGCCAAAGGCAAACAGCATCGGAGTTTTGAACTCGATCGAGCCGCCCCACATGGTCGCAATCCACGAGAAGACCTTAACGCCTGTCGGAACCGCGATGACCATCGTGGCCAGCATGAAATAGGCCTGCTGACGCAGCGACATGCCAACGGTGTACATGTGGTGCGCCCACACGACGAAGCCCAGAACACCAATCGCGATGATCGCCCAGACCATCGGCAGGTAGCCGAAGATCGGCTTGCGCGCGAAGGTCGCAATGACGTGGCTGATGATGCCAAAGCCGGGCAGGATAACGATGTACACTTCCGGGTGGCCGAAGAACCACAGGATGTGCTGATACAGGATCGGGTCACCACCACCGGCCGGGTCAAAGAAGGTGAAGCCAAAGTTGCGGTCCATCAGCAACATGGTGATCGCGCCTGCCAGAACCGGCAGCGACAGCAGAATCAGCCATGACGTGACGAAGATCGACCAGCTGAACAGCGGAACCTTGAACAGGGTCATGCCCGGGGCACGCATGTTCAGGAAGGTGGTGATCATGTTGATCGCGCCGAGGATCGAGGAGGCGCCCGATACGTGCACGGCAAAGATCGCAAGGTCCATGGACATGCCGCCCTCGGTCGTGGACAGCGGCGGATACAGAACCCAGCCAACGCCCGAACCAAGCTGGTCGTTACCACCGGGGCTGAGCAGCGAGGCCACACCCAGCGACGTACCGGCGACATACAGCCAGAAGGACAGGTTGTTCATCCGCGGGAACGCCATATCCGGCGCGCCAATCTGCAACGGCATGAAATAGTTGCCAAATCCGCCGAACAGAGCGGGAATGACCACGAAGAACATCATCAGAACACCATGATAGGTGATCATAACGTTCCACAGATGCCCGTTGGGGGTACATGGGTCGGCCATGAGGCCTTCCAGACACATGTACTGAACGCCCGGGTGCATCAGCTCGAGCCGCATGTAAACGGTCATCGCCACCGAGATCAGACCGGCCAGGGCCGAAACGATCAGGTACAGAATCCCGATGTCCTTGTGGTTGGTCGACATGAACCAGCGCTGGAAAAAGCTGCGCTCGTCTTCATGGTCGTGACCATGAATGGCTGCGTCTGCCATTATAGGTGCCTCCTGTTGCAACTACACCGCGCAGTCGGACCTCTCCAACGCGCGGGATTCCTGCTGGTTTTAGATTGCGAAGAGAGCACCTTCAATGGCCGAGTTTGATCTGGATCAAGATTAATTGTCGCGGGCAGGGGGCTGCCCCGCGATTTTCAGGCCTCGAACGGCATCTATCTGGGGATGCTCGCCCGGTTTTCAAGCCATAAGCACCGGGTTGAAACAGGCGCTTGGCAGATATCCGCCTTGACCGTC
The DNA here is from genome assembly GCF_013110855.1 of Ruegeria sp. HKCCD4884. Lineage (NCBI taxonomy): Bacteria > Pseudomonadati > Pseudomonadota > Alphaproteobacteria > Rhodobacterales > Roseobacteraceae > Ruegeria > Ruegeria sp. HKCCD4884. The sequence goes on along the minus strand of NZ_WVRJ01000007.1, from coordinate 11,371 downwards.
ATGAACTGGCGTCTCAGAACTACGCCAACACCCGCAATCCGGAGACTGAATATGGCTGACTACGATCCAGACAACATCTTTGCCAAAATCCTGCGCAATGAGATCCCCTCGACCCGTGTGTACGAGGATGACGAGACTCTGGCGTTTATGGACATCATGCCGCGATCCGATGGTCATTTGCTTGTGATTCCGAAAACCCCATGTCGCAACGTACTGGATGCCACGCCCGAGCAACTGGCGGCGGTGATGAATACCGTTCAAAAAATGGCGCAGGCCGCCAAGGCGGCATTTGATGCGGATGGTGTGACGATCCAACAGTTCAATGAAGCGGCAGGCGGGCAAGAGGTCTTCCACCTTCATTTTCACGTTCTGCCGCGTCACGAAGGCGTGTCGATGCGCCCGCCGGGAAACATGGGCGACTTCGACCAGATTGCGCAGCACGCCGAAAAGATCAAAGCTGCGTTGTAAAGCTGGGCTTCAGTTTTACGCCCGCGACGGATTTTTGACCGGCACTTTTTGATGGGGCGCGAAATTCAGTGGTCTATTAGGTGGTGGAAAGAGAATTGCCGTTCCGATTTGGGGTCGGAACGGCAGACTCGTAACCAAACACTTCTCGGATTTCGAGGGCGAGCCCTAGATCACCGGTTAACATACCACTCACTCTTGATTGGCAGTTTCATATTACTCGTTAACGGCCCCTTTGTATCTAAAAGAGTTAAAAATTACCTAAAGAAACCGATAAACCCAGGGCATTCAGGGTTAATTGCGTAAGGCATCGGAAACAGAACCATTCGCCTGAGCATATTGTTTTGATGCTTGCGCGCTAACACCGATTCGCCTTTCGGTTCGATGGGGTTTTCACGCGTCTTTTGAGCCAAAGACCTCAGTAAACGTCTTCTCCAAAGCTGCATCAAGATCAGCCATAGTGACGGGAAGCCCCAGATCAACCAGAGAGGTCACGCCATACTCGGTTATGCCACACGGCACGATGCCTGAGAAATGCTCCAGATCCGGTTCCACGTTAACCGAGATGCCGTGAAAGCTGACCCATTTGCGCAGGCGCAGGCCGATGGCCGCGATCTTATCTTCTGCTGGCTTGCCGGTCACTGTCAGCGGCTTGTCATCGCGGCGGACCCAAACACCAACGCGCCCATCGCGAATCTCGCCGTGTACATTGAATTCCGCCAGCGCCGAGATCACCCAGGTCTCCAACTGCTTCACAAACTGGCGTACATCGCGTCCACGTTTGTTGAGATCCAGCATGACATAGGCCACACGCTGACCGGGCCCGTGATAGGTGTATTCACCGCCGCGCTTGCTTTCATAGACCGGGAACCGGTCGGGATCGGTCAGGTCCTCAATCTTGGCTGAGGTGCCTGCGGTGTAAAGGGGCGGATGTTCCAGTAGCCAAACGCATTCTTCAGCGTAGCCACACGCGATCCCTGCGACGCGGGACTCCATGAAGGCCACGGCGTCTTCGTAACTGGTCAGACCATCGGTGATTTTCCATTCCATGCCGGCCTCATATCCGCCCATAGCGGTCAGGGGAAGGGGTCAGGCGGCCTCGGACAGGCATCGTTGCAAAACTTGGGCGTAGGTTTCGCTCCCTTGCGCCCCAGTCAGCAGGTATTTTCCGCCAAACACCATTGACGGTACGCCGGAAATACCTCGGCTGGTCCAGAATTGCTGTTTCTCGCGAACGGGGCCCGTGTGTTGGCCACTTTCAAGCGCTTGCCGAGCAACTTCCGCATCAAGCCCGACTGATCGAACGGCATCCAGCAAGACCTCAGTGTCCGAGACGTCCTTCTGCCGGGTAAAGTACGCATCAAACAGAGCAAGCTTCAGCGGGTGTTGTCGACCTTGCCCTTCTGCCCAATCCAGCAACTGATGTGCGGCAAACGTATTCACCATCCGGCTTTCGTCGCCGAAGTTGAACGTAAACCCCAACTCTGCGCCAATCGACGTGAGCCTGTCCCGCGCTTGCTGGCTTTGTTCGGCGGTGGTTCCGTATTTCTCCATGATATGGTCGCGCAGGTTTTGACCTTCGCGTGGCATATTCGGGTTCAACTCGAACGGATGCCAGCGCAGCCGGGCCAAAACACCCATTTGCTGCAAGGCCGTGTCCAATTGTTTGAAGCCAACAATGCACCACGGGCAAACCACGTCTGAAACGATGTCGATCTGTACAATAGGGCTGTTCTCGGTTGAGGTCATTTGCGGTTCCTGTCAGATCGGATGTGTGGTGATCATTCAGCTAGATAGGTCGGCTGCGCGGTAATTTAAACCAGAGCGTTTTTGCCTCTTCACATCGCGCGCGCCAACGTCTATACGCCGCTCTACCAAGTCACTGGCAGTGCGGTCGTGGCGGAATTGGTAGACGCGCAGCGTTGAGGTCGCTGTGGGGTAACACCCGTGGAAGTTCGAGTCTTCTCGACCGCACCAGAACTAGCTTGATCAGTTGGTTATTGGCCTTATAAACAAGGGCATTCAGCATTTTCCGAGTGTGTCGCATAACGCAAACAGCACACACGGACAGCACACAATGGCCTTTGAATTGACTATCAAATACGTAGACCAAATCAGTAACACTCAGTGGCGTTTCCGCAGAAGGTGGCCAAAGAGGGTGCGCGAAATTCTTGGTGAGGACGCTTACCAGAAGCACATTAAGGCACGTGATGGAGCCGCCTTTCAGCGCGAGTATCAGTTTCACCTAGGAAATTTTGACGCCATTGTTGAGGACACCCTTAGGCGGTACCCTGAGGTTGATAACAGGTCGGCCACTCAGAAGTTCATCGATACCCAGCGCCTAGCAGAGCAATACATGGAGGGTGTTCAAGGGTTGGACCCGGAAGATAGCTGGACCCGTGGTGTAGTGGGGCACAGTCTGGCTGCCCGTGGAGAGGACCCAGAAGTGGTAGCGGCTGTCCTGAACCCTAATCGAGAGCCCCCGAAGCCCTCGCTGGCCGACATGCGAGACACCTATGCAAAGGACAAAGGTTTGGCCGAAGACCGAAAGGCGATGGTGAGAATTGACCGCACCTTTGGCCGACTGAAGGACGCCCTAGGCAAGCCCCTTGAAGATGTGAGCATTGAGAGTATCGACCGCCAGACTGCGCGTAGCTTTATGGACCATCTGCTTGGCCTCAAGAAAGCCAACGGACAACCTCTGGACCTGAAGTCGTGTCAGCGTGAGGTGATCATAGTAGCCGCTGCCTACAACCATGCTGTCAGGGAATTGGAGATACCATCTGAGCGAAACCATTTCGAGCGTCTGCCTTGGCCTAAGGAACAGGTTAGGCGTGCTATCTTCAGACAGTCCCTTTGTTTCCCTTGAAGGCCCCCACTGTAGGTTGGTCCTAGTTGGTAGCGGAAAAAAACGGGGAGAGATGAACTCTCCTGGGGGTCACTTCTCACCAAATAAATAAGGTGCTTAAGGTCACGTGCCCATTAGATGAAAATTTTAGTTCACGCCCTTCCTAAGGGGCACCATCAGGGGAGACTCAAGGGTCGCATTCTGCTGAGGGAGAAGTTCCTCGACGGTCTGACCTACGGTGTCCCGGAGATTGACCCTGCCTCTGGTGAGGTCATCTCTCGCTCTGAGCCTAGGGCAAGTTGGTTGGCAGAAGCCCACAGGTTCCTGAACTCTGAGGACAAGAAACGTGAGGCCGAAGAAGCCGAAGCCAAAGAGAAGGCACGACAGAGTAACGCCTTAGAAGAGGCCATAGGAGAACTGCCTGAGTTTGCCGAGGATGAGGGTAACGCACCCAAGGCGCGCTTTTCTTTAGCGTCGCTTGCTGTTTGATAACCGGCCCATGCTTCGGCACGCACTTGCCGGAGAGAGGACACGCTCTCCATCACGAAGTCTCGTGGCTGCATGGATACCGCTTCCTTGCGCAGGTCATCCAACAGTCTCCGCTTCCATCTGTATGCTGTATCAACGGAAATTCCGAACGCATCGGCAATGGCTTGGCCGAAATAGTTCTGCATCAACATCGGGTGCAGTAGTTGTCTGACAATTTCCCACTGTTGCTCTGAGCGGAGGCGACCAGATTGCCGGACCATTGTTGCAGGTGAATGTACAACTTCGGTATCGGGTTGGGCTTGGTCGGTCGTGGGGCAGGGCTGCTCGGTCATTTTGAAACCTTTCCGATACATGGGGGTATGAATCGATGAAGAAGCTGAATATGTTGACAGTCCAGCATTTTCTTTTTTTTGGAGTTGCATTGGCAATATGCAGGCTCCCTCATTTTACCGCAGGCGGATTCGAGCTTGCCATGAGGTCATGTAATTTTGGCGTTAAATGTACGGCGAAAAATCCGCGCTAAAATCATGGGGTTCCTTCGAAAAAGCACGGTGACTTGATTAGTGGGATTCGGCTAAATTTGCTTGGATTGCGCGGTGCAGGGTAGTGAGGTGTGCTCGGCTCCGGCGGAATCTACCTCGTGCCCGTTTATCGCGGGGAACATAATAAAGAACTCTGTGCCTTCACCAAGTTTGCTGCTGTAGTCTATTGTTCCGCCAAAATGCTCAACAATTTCCTTTGAAATGTGCATCCCGAGTCCGGTACCGCCTGCGTGACGTTCATCGGAGGAGTCTATCTGAGAAAAGCGATCGAAAACTTTGTCATGGAACCCCTCAGGAATCCCGATGCCATGGTCTTTGACGAAGAGGCGAATATTCCCGCCGACTTTCTCGCATCCGACGGTTATCTCGCCACCATCAAGGGAGAATTTAGCTGCGTTTGAGATAATGTTGGCCAACACCTGAAGAAGGCGGGAGGCATCACCTTTAACGTACAGATCATTGTTTCCCCTCAAGTCTTCTACAATTTCTACGTTGTGAGCACTGGTGTATCCCATGTTACAGGCAATCGCTTCCTGAATCAGCGCACGTACATCAACAATTCCTTCACGGTAGTTCATCTCGCCCGCTTCCATTTTTTGAATGTCCAGCACATCATTGATTAGGGATGCGAGCCGTTCGCAGTTTTTACCTGCTAAATGAATGAGGCTTTGCATTGATTCTGGAGCTTCACCCAATGCGCCTGTGTTGATTAGGTCAAGTGATCCCTTGATCGAAGTGAGAGGCGTACGCAGTTCATGGCTAACTGTCGATATGAACTGAGTTTTCGCAATGTAGGCCGCCTTTGTTCTTTCGTGCTCTGCTTTGAGCTTTTCAAGTTGTTCCAAATTCCTGCGGTAGAGCTTCAGAAACACCATCGAACAGTCAATCAGAAAGTACATTACAAAGATAACGGTGAAGAAGTGCAGCCAGAGCTCAGATGAAAGCTCGGGGCGTTCGATCCAGATATCCTTGACGACAATCAACATGAACGATACGCCGTACATGGTCAGACGGATAATCATTGCCCACAGAAACTGATGGTTGTTCATTGCTGCAAACAACGCCGCAGCAAACAAGAAGAACATTGGAGTAAAGTGACCACCGGCGGGCTGTGCGAAAGCAACTGAAACAGCATACAGGCAGATTGCAGTTGCGCTGAGGATCGTATTCAACAGAATCCAAACAACCATCATACTAATTGCTTTGTGCTGATCTGGCTTTAAGCGCGGTACGCGTTTGGCCAGCAATAAATCTTGCGCTTCGCAAATTAGGATTGTCCCGTAGAACAGCATGGCGTTAATGGGATCGAAGAAGAACGCAGTCAAAATGGTCGTGGCCAGATAAATAGCCTGCCGCTGCCACAGAAGCGCAAAGCTCATGGCAGTATAATCTTTGATGTTTTGCAGAAGCCGGTTTTCCGTTTCACCAGAGTCCCGGTCCGGCAGATTGGCGTCGATGGCTGTCATCTAGATGTCTTCGTTTTTCGCGCTTGGACAGTACCATTAGCGGCACAATGAGGACTTAGTTGGTCTGAATTGGGTTCACAGTTTGGCGCTAATCCTTTGCAGGCCACCGTGATTGTTGGCGTTTCACGCAAGATTCTGGTGTGAGAGGTTGAAAAATTTTTGTTGCGCAAATGCAGTGTGAGGCGCCCAAAATTGACGATCTCGTTGCTAAGTGAAATTTTTTTTATCTTAATGTGCCAGAAAGAAGGAGAAAATCTAAAAGGGTTGGGGTTTGACTGCAGTTGAATTTACGAAGTTGGGGCAGGGCGCAGTCGCTCCTGTTTCGGCTCGGCTTGCAAAAAAGCCGGTGACACTGCTTCAGTTTGCAAGGTCCGCTGGTCGAAACATGTTTGAAGTCATCCCGGCCGAAACTCTGCGTGAAACTTATGTTCGTGGGCCCTTGAACATACACTATATCTGCGATCCTGAAATAATAACCGAGTTACTTGTCGGGCAGGGTCGTTCGTTTCCTAAAGCCAAGTTCACTAAAGACATTATTGGATCGGCTGTAGGCAACGGGTTGATACTCTCTGAAGGGGAAAAGTGGCGTCAGCAGCGGCGTAGGTATTCTCCACTATTCGCCGCCAGGAACCTCCCGGTTCTGGCTCGGCATTTTGCAGAGACTGGTTTCGAGATTGCAGATTCATTGGCGGAACACGAAGGCCCCGTAGATGTTGCACAAATTGCGCCTGCATCAACGTTGACGAATATTTCCAGGGTGATTTTTTCGGGTAACAAGAAAGTCAGTTCAGAGCAAATACGCGTGGGGCTGATCAAGTATTTTGAGTACATCTCTGATTTGTCTCTTTTCGATTTAATGGGTTTGCCAAAGTGGGTGCCGCGCAAGAATTGGCTACGCAGCCTGGCCCCGGTCACTAATATGCGGAACCTTGCCAGACAGGTTATTGATCAGCGTCGCTCCGAATGCCGCAGCGAGCCACAGGATTTCCTCGATTTCATGATTGAGGCGTTGAAAACAGATTTCGAGGATGAAGCGACAACCGTTGACAACCTTTTAACCTTTGTCGTCGCTGGTCATGAGACTTCCGCCAACGCTCTGGCCTGGGGGTATTATCTGCTGGCGTTGCACCAAGATATGCAAGCTATGGTTAGACAAGAAATTCGGTCGGTACGCCCAAAAGGTCCAATGGAGTTTTCTGATCTGGAGGCAATGCCACTCCTGCGCGCCCATGTAAAAGAGACGCTGCGGCTTTACCCTTCAGCCGCGTTCTTTGCTAGAGACGCAATTGCCGACCTTGAAATCAAAGGGGTAAAGATTGCAAATGGCGACGCGCTGTTCTTCCCAGTTTACTCTTTGCACAGAAACGAAAAACTATGGGATGCTCCTGACCACTATCGACCGGAACGGTTCTTGGGATCTACACTACCTCGAGGTCAGTACATTCCGTTTGGAGATGGTCCAAGAATCTGCATTGGTGCTCAGTACGCTGAAACTGAAATCATGGTACTTATGGCTTCGGTGCTCCGTCGAATAAATTTCTCGATTACAGAGTCTGAATTACCGGAACCAGTTTTGACATTCACCATGCGTACCAGTGGCCCACTCATCCTCAATGCCGAACGGGTTCGCGAATAAAGTTGATATCTAAACTCCAGTGCCTGACCTTTGATCGACGTCAGGCTTGGCGATAGAATTAGCTTACTGCCGGCGAGTGAGGTAAGTGTTATCGCCGTACAGCTCACGCAAGACTACATCAAACAATCTATCGTTGACCATTTCTTTGCGATGCGGGGTGGGCTCTGAAAATGTGGAAGAGGTTGTAACCAGACCCTTTCTGAGATCGGCCTCACGATAATTCACTTTTTTGATAGCCATGTCCAAAGAGGCGAACGCTCCAACCTTCGTAATAGAACGAAGCGATACCGGTGTACCTTTCACTACTTTAAGATGGACAGATGCGCAGCGGTTGCTGAGAACAGTCCCTAGTTCTTGGTTTAGGAAAGCTTCGGTCGGAATATTCTGGGTGTGTTCCCGCCCATGTGTAACAACAAGAAATACGCCGCTCCCGCGATAGGAATAGATTCCTCCAGCAGCCTGTGTTGTTCTTTCAATGCAGAATCCAATGTCGGAAACAGATCGCCGAAAATCACCAAAATTCTTCAGATCAAAGTGATACTCGGCGTCACGAAATTTGATTGCGGTGACCCAGGTGTCAAATCGACGCCTCCGTGAAAGCTGCTGGACATAGTTGTCGAATTCGACATACCCCAAGCATTGTTCCTGCTCGTCGATAGACAAAGGATCCTTGAAATTGAATTTCTGGTTGAAATCCAATTCACTGCGAAGATTTTCTATCGACGCCGATGAGGATTGGGTTTTCTTTCTTTCCATCATCAGAAGGTGAGCAGCGTTCATACGGCTGCGCAATTCAAAGAAGTCGAAGGGTTTAGTTACATAATCAAATGCGCCTTCTAAAAATGCCTTCTCGATGTTGTGCCTGTCATCCAGTGCAGTCAGCATTATGACAGGTGTTTCCAGATTTTCCGGCAGGTTTCGGATTTGTGAAAGCAACTCTATCCCTGAGGTTCCAGGCATCTGAATGTCAACAAGCAGACAGTCGAACGGGGATTCTGCTGCTTCTATCATCCCAAGCGCTTCATCAGCTGAACTGGCAGCAGCCACATTGCAGTTTTCGAGTTCAGGAAGTGCTGACTGGAGCAATTTCAAAATGTCAGGATCATCATCAACCGCCAGTACAGTAAGTGCGGTCTTTCTTTGCGCTCGATGCTCTAAATTTCTTTGAAACCGATCACTGCCAAATGTGGAATGTCTCATAACTGGTGAACCGTCGATATCCTCATAACGGGATAAACTTATGAGGAGAGTGGGTCGAAACAGCGGCAAAAATGGAGAAAGTCTTCGTAGAAAGGGGCTTTTTCTTGACCTTTATTTGCCGCCAACGGCCTCAACAACGAATTGCCAGTTATTGTTGTGAACTAGCGTCGCTTTCTCTTAACCTTATTTTTTCGGCAATCTGTTGGCGCGAAAGGGCAGTCTACGATCGCAAAACTACGGGATTGAACAACGGTTGGAAGTCTACGCATCGACTCTGGAAACCCCACGAAAATGCAACACAGCCGAGTTTTCCCAATAGTCTTAAAATCAACCTTGGTTGCAATGAAATATGCGTCGGGCGTCCAAGAGCAAATAAGACAATCTAGTGGGTGAGGTGTTCCATTTACTTGTGGATATTAAATAAAACCGACTGACTGATGGTGCCATCGATGGAAAACTTTGCGCCGACAGGCGAGGCATTGATGCCCAGTCGCCGTGACCACCGCGCCCAGACTGAGGGGACGATGCCCAGGATGCTGGTTGCACCACCTTCCATCGCGACAGTAGTCATCTGGTGAAACAACTCTTGTTGAACCGGAAGCCTGCGTGACGATGCAACATCCTTTGCCACGAAGAAACGGGAAGCTTCCCAAACAGAGCGCTTTACCGGGGCGTCAATAAATAGAACGTCAGATGGTATTCCTTTAAGGATACCTCTTTGCGCGTCGCGCAGCATATAACTATATACCCCGCACTCTGCGGTCGTGGGCAGAAGTCGCACACCTCCTAAGACCTCACCGAATTCATGCAACACAACCCATCGACAGGCTGGCGTGTCGTATTGGTCAAATTCCATCCCGTCAGCTTCACCAACTTGCCACTTTAACTGGTCAATGAAAATTGATTTTCTGGTTTCAAGGTATTTTGTCAGAAGGGTGCCATGCTCGGAAATATTGCGAAAATTAAGTGTAGTCGCGCGAATATGGCCAATATTACCACGTGGCATTGGCGGACTGCTGTTGACAGCAAAAATTTCTAGTCGCGCCAAAGTATTTGGTGCGTCTGAAGTGCCGTTAGCAGGTGTTAGTTCCGGAAGCTTTTCCGGGACCGGGTATGTCTGCTTATACCTGAGTGGTTGGTCCATATTTTACTCATATTTCTGACACACTTATGGCAAGATTTAACTCAGCTAGTCCACAACCCTATGCGGTAGTTGCCCGAATAGATGGATAGGTGTGTCTAAATCTCCTCCCTTCCTTTGGTTACCTTCGCTGACTGACCAAAAACTCTAGAAAGTTCTTGCCTTCTATTTTCTTCCGCAGGTTCAGTTTTTTTTCTATGTCTGGCAACACTTTGAAAAAATACAGCTTCTCTTATGTATTCTTTTCAAATTCTCGATGGATCAGGCGCGGTTTAGCTATCCGATAGTATTTCGAGGCCGTCGTGACGGCTGATAGGAGCAAAGATAGAACGGCATCAAGAATTGGAGAGATTTGCTTTTCAGTATGCGCTCTCGCACGGGAAGAATTGTACAAATTAAAAAAATGCACAGACATAAGGAAGCCCACCTTATGTCACCGTTTTGCCGCCTTCGTAAGAGAGGCTGAGAAAACCCTGAGTGTATCATTCGCGAGCCAACCGTTGCCTGAAGTCTGCAATGCCCAACGTTTGGTGAGATGTAAAAGGTTGGTGAAAAGTTATGCGTATACTTGCTGTAGACGACGATCCTAGCATCCTGGAGTTGCTAGATAGAGTTCTAGACGCGTTCGGTTATAAAGACGTCGTCACCGCCAGAAGTGGGCCAGAGGCCATTGAAATACTGTCACGACCTAACGAAGCGTTCGACTGCTTGCTACTGGATGTGCAGATGCCGCAAATGAATGGCATAACTCTTTGCGAAGAAGTGCGAAAATTACCAGAATACACGTACACGCCCATTATCATGGTGACCGCCATGGTGCAAAAAGAGTACATCGACGAAGCATTCGGAGTTGGGGCGACGGACTACGTTACAAAGCCTTTTGAGTTCTCTGATCTGAAGCAGAGGTTATCTGACGCCTATAGAATGGCAGCGGAACGCAGAGCCGCAATCGAAGTGCTGGAAGCTGAAGCGGATTTTGAGTTGTGTTTTGGTAATAGTCCGGACGTTCGCTTAAGTGATCCGCAATGTTTCGGAGATTTGCCCGGTTTCATTGGGTTAGCTGAATTTGAGAACTACGTAAATCAGCTTTCAACGATGCACTCCATGGCTGCAAAGCTTGTGGCGGTGAAATGCATAGGCGCCGAACAACTCTTTGAGAAGAGCACGGTCAGTGAATTCCGAAGTGCCATGACTTTAGCTGGTACAGCGGTTCTGTCAGCTAGTCAGGAAGGGCGTAAAGTGGCGACCTATTGGGGAAATGGCGTGTTCTTGGTGATCTACGACAATCAAATTAATTTGAGCGTGGACCAGTTGGGAGCTCCGCTTCCGGAAGCATTGAAAGAAATTTCCAGTGACACCACTTCAGGTCGGCCAATTGGCTTCCAAGTTAGCGAAGAAGTTATGCTTAAAGCCAAAACCAAGATGGAGGCGTTGTTCTTGATAGACAAGGCCGTCGAAATGGTTGAAATGTCGGAAGGTCGAGCGGCGAATATCGGTTAAAAAACTGCATATGTGGATCGTTTTTGAGACTAGGGTCAGGACCCATTGATTTCCGCTTGGGTGCGTGATTCACGGTTCGAAAAT